>MKRV01000022.1:0-4711 GCA_001897995.1 Alphaproteobacteria bacterium 65-37
CTCGTCGGGCTTTGGTGGGTTGATCCATCTCAACTACGAGATGCTGAAGCAGATGACCGGCGCGGAGATGACCCATGTGCCCTACAAGGGCACGACCCAGCTCCAGCCCGACCTCTACGAGGGTCGTGTTCAGGTCACCATCGACAACGTCCTGGCGCACCTGCCGCATATCGCCTCCGGCAAGGTGCGTTGCCTTGCCGTGACGTCGAGGAACCGCTCGCCGCTTCTGCCCGAGCAGCCGACCATGGTGGAGGCGGGCGTGCCGGGCTTCGAATCAGCCACCAACTACACGCTCTTCGCTCCCAAAGGGATAGCGCCCGAGACCGTTGCCAAGCTCAATGCCGCCGGCAACGAAGTGGTCCAGGATCCGGAGTTCCGTGAACGAATGCTGAAGCTCGGTATTGTCCCTGTGGGCAGCACCCAGCCCGAGGTGCAGGCCAAGATGGCGTCCGAGATGAAGCGCTGGGGCGACGTCATCCAGAAGGGCGACATCAAGCCGAGCTGAGTGGGGTAGCGTGTTTTATGGTTGGCGGGTCGTCGCGGCCTGCTTTGTGATCGCGGCATTTGCGTGGGCGCTTGGCCTGTTCGGCGGCAGCGTCTACCTGCAGGCGGTGACGGCCGCCCATGGCTGGGCGGTCGCCGAGGTGGCGTCGGCCATCACGCTCTTCTTTCTGGTCAGTGCCTCGGTGCAGCGTCTGGTCGGTCGCAGCATCGATCGCTGGGGGCCGCGACCGGTTCTTCTGCTGGGCGCCCTTTGCATGACGACGGGGGTTGCCCTGATCGGCCAGGTAACGGCGGCTTGGCAGCTCTACCCTTGTTTCGTGCTGATCGGCATCGGCTGGTCGACGCTGTCGACCACCGGCATCACGGCGACTGTCGCGCCCTGGTTCGAGCGCCATCAGGGCCGCTCCATGACTCTTGCCATCATGGGCGCAAGCGTCGGGGCCATCGCCGGGGTGCCATTGCTGCTGTTCGCGCTGGCGCGCCTCGGCCTGGGGCAGGGGCTCGCCGCCGTAGCCGTGGTCTCGGCGGCGCTGCTGTTGCCTTTGATCGGAGCCGTTTTGCGTTTCCGTGGGCCTGCCGACCTCGGACTCGGTCGTGACGGTGAGGCGCCGCCTGCCGATGCCGCACGATCTGGCGCGGCCGCCGCGGTCGCGCATCGCCGGCCGCGTCTTCTGCTATGGAGTGCGGCGGCGGGGTTTGCGCTCGCTCTGACGGTGCAGATCGGTTTCATCACCCATCACGTCGCGCTGGCCGAGCCGCTGCTGGGGATGGCGGGCGCGGGCCTTCTGGTAAGTGCGACCGGCATGACGGCCTTCGTCGGCCGCCTCGTGCTCGCGCGCATCGTCGACAAGGTCGATGTCCGCGGCCTCGCCGCGCTCGTCATGGCGATCCAGACGGCAGCGCTGCTGGCCGTCGCGCTGTGGCCGACGGTGCCGGTCCTCGTGGTGGCGAGCCTGGTCTATGGTTACGGCATCGGCCATGTGACGACCTTGGGGCCGGTCGTCGTGCGCCGCGAGTTCGGCGCCGCGGCCTTCGGCGCAACCTATGGTGCCGCGGCGACCGTCATTCAGCTCACCTCCGCCTTCGGTCCGGCCTTGCTGGGCTTCCTGCGCGACGGCTTCGGCGGCTATGGACCGGGCCTCGCCATCGCCTCGGTCATCACGGCGGGGGCCAGCCTGGCCTTGCTCGCCGGCCGGCATTGGGGTCGCCAATAGGACTGTCGGCAGGACCGTTAGGTCTGCACGCCGCGGAGTTGCCAGGCCGGCAGCTTTCCGCAATGAGTTTGTCATGGATACCATCGTCGCCCTGGCGCCGGCCGACCGCACGGCTGCTGAACATTTCGACGTGCTGATCGTGGGGGCCGGACTTTCCGGCATCGGTGCGGCCTGGCACCTGCAGAAGGAGTGCCCGGGCAAGAGCTACGCCATCGTCGAGGCGCGCGAGGCCAGCGGCGGGACCTGGGATCTCTTCCGCTATCCCGGCGTCCGGTCGGATTCGGACATGTACACGTTGGGCTATCGTTTCCGGCCCTGGAAGGACGCCAAGGCGATCGCCGACGGGCCGTCGATCCTGTCCTACATCCGCGAGGTGGCGAGCGACCACGGCATCGACCGCAAGATCAAGTATCAGCACAAGGTCGTCGGCGCGTCATGGTCGAGCCCCGATGCGAAGTGGACCGTCGAGCTGGAGCGCGGCCCCGGCAACGAACGCGTCTTCATCACCTGCGGCTTCCTCTGGATGTGCAGCGGTTACTACCGCTACGAGGCCGGTTACCAGCCGGAGTTTCCGGGCGCCGAACGCTTCAAGGGCCGCCTGGTCCATCCGCAGCATTGGCCGCAGGATCTCGACTATTCGGGCAAGAAGGTCGTGGTGATCGGCAGCGGCGCCACCGCCGTCACTCTGGTGCCAGCGATGTCGGACAAGGCGGCGCACGTCACGATGCTGCAGCGCTCGCCGACCTACGTGGTGGCCCGTCCGGCCGAAGATCCGATCGCCAACAAGCTCAAGCGCAAGCTGCCGCTCGGTCTCGCCTACATGATGACGCGCTGGAAGAACGTGCTGCTCGGCATGTATTTCTATCAGCTGTGCAAGCGCAAGCCGGAGAAGGTGAAGAGCCTGATCCTGGGCGGCGTGCGCCAGATGCTGGGGCCGGACTACGACGTCGGCAAGCACTTCACGCCGCGTTACAATCCATGGGACCAGCGCCTCTGCCTGGTGCCCGACGCCGATCTCTTCCGCGCCATCCGCAGCAAGCGCGTATCGGTCGTCACCGACCAGATCGAGACCTTCAGCGAGACCGGCATCAAGCTGAAATCGGGCGAGGAACTGGAAGCCGACATCGTCGTGACGGCAACTGGCCTGGTGCTGCAGCCGCTGGGCGGCGCCCGGCTCGTCGTCGACGGCAAGCCGGTGAGTCCGCCGGACACCATGATCTACAAGGGCATGATGTACAGCGATGTGCCCAATCTCGCCTCGGTGTTCGGCTACACCAACGCCTCGTGGACCCTGAAGGCAGACTTGGTCTGCGAGTATGTCTGCCGCCTGCTGAACCATATGGAGCGCAAGGGCTATCGGCAGTGCACGCCGCGCAACAGCGATCCGACGCTCACGGAAGAGCCCTGGGTCAATTTCTCCTCAGGCTACATCCAGCGCGCTTTGGCACATCAGCCCAAGCAGGGCTCCAAGCGTCCCTGGAAGCTCTACCAGAACTACGCCCTCGACCTCGTCAGCCTGCGCCATGGCTCGGTGCGCGACAAGGCGATGGCGTTTACGCGCTGAGGCGCCTCTCTCTTGTCGCTCTCCTCTCCCGAAGCGGAGGGAGAGGAGGGTGGAAGAGGCGGCGGCGCTACCTCTTCAAGATATCGTCGAGACGCTCGTAGCCGCGCGCCATGCCCTGCTCCATGCCGGACTTCAGCACCATGTCGCGGCCTTCGGCCGTCGGATAGGTGATGGTCATCCGAACGATCGTTTTGCCGTCTTTCTCCGTGAACGTCGTGGTGACTATCGTGTCGCCCTGGGTCCAGTCGGGCTCAAAGCGCTCGGTGTGGACGATGCGTTCGGGCGCAATGATTTCCTTGAAGGTGGAATTGAGCGTCATGCCGGGGCCGCCGGAATCGCTGGTCCATTCGTAGCGGCCCTTGCCGCCGGGCCGCAGATCGATCGTGCAGACCGGCATCGACCAGCCGTCGGGGCCCAGCATCCAGCGCTTCACCAGCTCGGGTTTGGTAAAGGCCTCGAAGACGAGGTCGCGCGGTGCGTCGAAGCTGCGCTCGACCACGACGTCGCGGTCGCCCTGGGGGCCGAGCTTCAGCGGATTGCGGCTCATCTGCGGACTCCTTTGCTTGTGGTTTTCGTGGGTCGTTTGGCAGGGCGGCGTTCCGCCTTCATCTCCTCGAGCAGGGCGTCGAGGCGCTGAAAGCGGGCCTCGAAGAGGGCGCGCTGATGCTCCAGCCACGACGTGGCTTCGGCGAGCGCGCGGGGCTCCAGCCGGCAGGGCCGGCGCTGGGCGTCCTGGCCGCGCGACACCAGCCCGGCCTGCTCCAGCACCTTGATGTGCTTGGAAATGGCGGGCTGGCTCATGTCGAAGGGGCGGGCGAGTTCCATGACCGAGGCTTCGCCCTGCGTGAGGCGGGCGATGATCGCCCTGCGTGTTGGATCGGCCAGGGCGGCAAAGGTGGCGTCGAGAGGCGACGAAGAAAGCATGATATAACCGTAAGGTTATAGAACCAAATGGTTATGATATGCTGCAAGCACGACGTCAAGGCTGCTCGTGATTTTTTCTGCCGAGCGCGTGCTAGGTGAAGGTGACTTCCACCGAGCCGAAGGGGCCGAAGTCGGCGACGAAGGTTTCGCCGGCCTTGGGGGCCAGCATGCCGGTGAGCGTTCCAGTGCTCACCATCTCGCCGGCCTTCAGGCCGACGCCGGTGCGTGACAGCTCGTTGGCAAGCCAGGTGAGCGGCGCCATCGGATGGTCGAGTGCCGCGGCCGCGGTACCTTTGCGCCGGACCTTGCCATTGCTGGAAAGCGTCGCTTCCTGACCGGCGATGTCGCGGGTACGCCAGTCGGCGATCGCCGGGCCGTAGATGATGGTGCCCGAGCCGGCGCCGTCGGCCAGGATGGCGGGCAATGGCGGGAAGGCCGCGTCGTGGACGAAACGGCACTCCGCCAGTTCCAGGCCGGGATGCAGCGAGGCCACGGCGTCGGTCAC
>MKRV01000022.1:4729-27887 GCA_001897995.1 Alphaproteobacteria bacterium 65-37
GTTTCGCCCGTTCGACGCTGATGGGTGTCGGCTTGGTGAAGAAGACACGGCCATAGATCGGCGAGTCGGTGCGAAGCGCCTGCTGCATCTCCTCTTTCATGGCCGCGATCTTCCAGCCGCGCACGGACCAGCCCAGTTCCTCGGCAACCAACCCGGCGACCTTGTAGGCGGTCGCTTTGTCGGGGGGCACCAGGGCCGTTGCCAAGCCACTTTGTTGACGGCCATCGCGGCGAAGCGCGGCGAGGAGGCGGGCGAGTTCTCGTTGATCCGATGCGTTCATGGCGACGTTACTTTTCCTGGGCGACAACGGGCTGTACTTTTTCCGGCAGCAGGTTTGCCACGACTTGCCTGTATTCGTCGCGGAAGAATTTCGCCGTCGACGACAGTGGCCGGTGGCGTGCCGACAGGATACGTGGACGCAACGGGATGGCCGGCGACAGCGGTACGATCCTCAAGCCGGGCCACCATCCCAAACTCAGCACGTAGCGCTCGACGATGCCGATCATGCCGCAATGTTCGGCGGTAGCGCAGAGCGCCGTCGAGGCGCTGACCTCGATGGTCGGCGTGAAGCTCTCGCTGGCGCGAGCGAACGCGGCAGCGATCCGTTGTCCGATCGGCGATTGCACCGGAAACGACACCAGCGGGTGGTCCCTGAGGTCGCGGGCGGCGATCCTGGTCGCGCGATGGAGCGGATGGCCGCGGGGAACGACGGCGCACATCGCCGATGCGCCCACGTCGTCGACGCGCAGTGACGGTTCGTCGATCAGGTCGTGCACCAGTCCGAGATCGAGGGCACCGCGCTGTACCGCGTCGACGATCTGGCGCGTCGGTAGGATCTGAACGGAGATACGCATCTTGGGATGGCGTTGCGTGACGGCCCGGATGGCCGTCGGCAGAAAGACATGGGCGAGTGTCGGCAGGGCGCCGACCGTCACTTGGCCGACCCGTTCATCACGGATCGATTGGCCGGCTGCCGATAGGACCGAGACGGCCGCGAAGACATTGTCGATTGCCGGGACGAGCAGCTCTGCTTCCGGCGTCGGCCGCAGCCGCCCGCCGATTCTCTCGAACAGGGTGAAACCCAGCGACGCCTCGAGCTGGCGCAGGGACTTGCTGATGGCCGGTTGCGAGACGTCGAGCACGCGTGCCGTCTCGGAAGCCGATCCTGTCCGCAGCAATGTCCGGAAGGCGATCAGTTCGCGCAGTTTCGGGGAATAGGGGGCCATAACCAAAAGTTTGAGATCTCTACAACAACAATATTGGACTTCATGGCAGGCCGACCGCAACCATCGAGGCTTGTTCCGAGATTCGGGAGAGATCGGTCGATGAAAATCGCCGTCGGCATGTTCAAGCACGAGACCAACACGTTCTCGCCGGTGCCGACGCGCTGGCGGGATTTCGGGCCGGATGGCCCGCTATTCGGTCAGGCCGCCTACCAGACCTTCCGTCATTCGGGCTACTCGATGGCCGGCCTGCTGGAGGAAGCCGAGGCGATGGGGGGCGAGATCTTCGTGCCCATTGCGGCGCGTGCGCTGCCCAGTGCGCCGGTCGAGCGCGACGCCTTCGAGCGCATCGCCGACGCGCTCTGTGCCGCCGCCCGACAATGCGACGCCATGATGCTCGATATCCATGGCGCCATGGTCGCCGAGCACCATGACGACGGGGAGGGCGAGCTGCTTGCCCGGCTGCGATCTGTGGCGCCCGGCCTGCCGATCGCCCTGGCGCTCGACTCGCACGCCAACATCACGCAGCGCATGGTCGACCACTGCACCGTCATGCCGGGTTACCGGACCTATCCCCATCTCGACATGGTCGAGACGGGGCGGATGGCCGGCCGCTTGCTGCGCCAGGCTTTGGCGGGCAGCCTGAAGCCCACCACGGCGCTCGCCCGTGTGCCGATGCTGCCCAACATGCTGCGGGCGGTGACCAGCGAACAGCCAATGGCGCGGCTCATCGCGGCGGCGGCCGACGCCGAGCGCGACGGCATGCCTTGCGTCACCGTGTTCTCCGGCTTTCCGCTGTCCGACACACCCGATACGGGCCTCAGCGTCGTGGCAACCTCCAACGGCGACAAGGCTGAAGCCGAAGCGGTGGCCAGGCGGATCGGCGAACTCGCCTGGTCGATGCGCGATGAATTCACGGCTGCCTTCGAGCCACTTGGACGCTCGATCGAGCGCGCTGGTGCGATCACCGACGGCCCGGTGTTGCTCGCCGACCTCTCGGACAATTGCCACTCCGGCGGCACCCAGGACTCGATGGACGTGATCGAGGCTGCCCTCGATCGCGGCCTCGACTCGATTCTCGCCGGGCCGATCGTCGACCGCGAGGCGGTCGCGCGTATGGTCGAAGCGGGCGTTGGCGCCACGCTCACCCTGCCAATCGGCGCCCGGTCGAAGATTCCGGCGTTGCGTGCGCCGCTGAAGCCGCTGCGCCTGACCGGCCGGGTGCGCTCGATCAACGAGGGGCGCTTCACCGTGGAGGGGCCGGTCTTCACCGGCATGCAGGTCGATATCGGGCGGACCGTCGTGTTCGACACGGGGAGGCTGGTCCTGGTGGTGAGCGAGGACCGCGTGGAGGCGCTCGATCCCCAGCAGTTCCGGCTGTTCGGGCTCGAGCCGACGCGGTTCCGCTACATCGTGCTGAAGTCGAAGGTGCAGTACCGGCCGGCCTTCTTGCCGCTCGCCAAGGCGGCGATCGACTGCAACGGCGCCGGTGTCGCCAGCCTGGATCTCGACGCCTTCGAATGGCGCAAGCTGCGCCGGCCCACCTTTCCCCTCGACAGGAGCAACGCATGATCGGTCGCCTTCTTCGCCGTCTGGTCCGTTGCGTCGCCGTGGTGGGTGGACTGACGGGTGTCATGCTGTCGGTCGCTGCGGCGCAAGCGCCATCGAAGACCCTGCGCTGGGGCAATAACGGCGAGGTCTCGACCATGGATCCGCACGGCGCCTTCAGCACAGCCAACGCCTCGCTGCTCGGCAACATCTACGAAACGCTGGTGCGCCACGACCGCAATCTCAAGTTCGAGCCGGCGCTGGCCACGTCCTGGAAGATCATCGCACCCGACCACTGGCGCTTCTTCATCCGCAGCGGCGTGCGCTTCCACAACGGGGCGACCCTGACCGGGCAGGATGTCGTGGCGTCGTTGCGGCGGGCGAGCCTTCCCGATTCGCCTTACCTATCGGTCACGCACATGATCAAGAGCGTGGAACTGGTCGACGACATGACGGTCGACGTCATGCTGCGCGGTCCGTACCCGGTGCTGCTGAACGACCTGGCGGGCGTTTCCATCCTGAACGAGCGGTGGATGGAGGAGAACAACGCGCTTACGCCATCCGATCCGGCGAAGGGGCGCGTCACCTACACCAATATGCGCACCAACGGCACCGGGCCGTTCCGGCTGGTATCGCGCCAGATCGATGCCGAAACCGTGCTCGAACGGTTTCCCGACTGGTGGGACAAGCCGGTCGACAAGATCGACAGGGTGGTCTTCCGGCCGATCGTGAACGATTCGACGCGCGTGGCCGGCCTGCTCTCCGGGCAACTCGACCTGATCTCGCCGACACCGCTGCCGGACATCGACCGTATCCGCAAGGAACCGAGCCTGCGGCTGATGGAGGCGCAGGATCTCCGGGTGGTGTTCCTGGTTTTCAATGTTGCGCCCGACCATATTCCCGACGGGGAGAGCAAGAATCCTCTGACCGATCGCCGCGTGCGTCAGGCTCTCACCATGGCAATCGACGTCGGCAGCATCACCAGCCGCATCATGCGGAACCTGACCCAGCCGATTCACACGCTGATCGCGCCGGAGGTCCAGGGGTACGATGCGAGCCTTGCGACCCCGCGGGCGGCTTTCGATCCCGACGGCGCGCGCCGGCTTCTGACGGAGGCCGGCTATCCGGTGGGCTTCAATCTCGGCATGGACTGCCCCGTCGACAGGTTCGTCAATGCCGAGCGTGTCTGCCAGGCGATCATGTCGATGTGGGCGAAGATCGGCGTCAAGGTTTCGTTCACCTCGATGCGTTATCCCGTCTACATGACGAAGTTCCTGGGCGGAAAGAGCGACACCTACCTGCTGGGCTGGGCCAACACCCCGCAGATCGATGCTTTCTCCCTGCTGAACAACGCCCTGCATACGAAGGTCGGCCGCAGCGGGACCTGGAACGGTGGACGTTATTCCAACCCTGACCTCGATGCGCTGACGGAGCAGGCGGCCGTCGAAATGGATCCGGCGCGGCGGCAGGACCTGTTGACCCAGGCCTTTCGTCTCGAGCGCGCGGACTTTGCCACGGTGCCGCTCTATCGCGAGCCGATGATCCTGGCGGCGCGCCGTGGCGTCGAGGTTCCGGCCTCTGCCGACGGCCGGATGCGGCTATGGCTGGCGCGGATGGACTGAGGTCGCAATCGACAGACTTCGGACGTCCGGGCAGAGTGCGGCTCCCATCCGGGAGAAGCCGCCATGCGTTCGCAGGTCGAGAAGGGCCAACTGTTCCGAAACCTCCATGAGCGACCCGGCTTGCTGCTGTTGCCCAATCCCTGGGATGCGGGCACGGCGAAGCTTCTGCAGTCCCTGGGGTTCGAAGCATTAGCAACAACCAGCCTCGGCATGTCCAATGCACTGGGGCGTGTTGACGGCGGCAATGCGGTGAGCCGCGCCGAACTGATCGACAACTGCCGGGTCATCGCCCGTGCCACCGACCTGCCGGTGACCGCCGATCTCGAGAACGGCTACGCCGACGATCCCAAGGAGGCCGCGACCATCCTGCGCGACGCCGTCGAAGCTGGCATCGTCGGCGGCTCGATCGAGGACTGGAGCGGTGAGCGCATCTACGATTTCAACCACGCCGTCGAACGCGTGCAGGCGGGCGTCGAGATGGCGCGTTCGTTCGGCGTGCCGTTCACCTTCACGGCACGGGCCGACAATCTGATTCGCGGGGTGAAGGATCTCGACGACACGATTCGTCGCCTCAAGGCCTTCGGACAGGCGGGAGCCGACGTGCTCTATGCCCCTGGATTGCGCGATCTGTCGACCATGCGCACCGTCGCCTCCGAGGTCGGCAGGCCGCTCAACGTCGTCATGAGCGCCGGCGACCCCGATCTCACGGCCGAGCAGATCGCCTCGGTCGGCGTGAAACGCATCAGTGTCGGCGGCGCGCTCTCTCGGCTGGCGCTGGCTGCTTTCATGAAGGGCGCGAGCGACATGAAGGACGGCAGCTTCGCGTGGATGCGGGACACCCTGCCGAGCAGCGACCTCAAGAAGGTGTTCGGCGTCTGATATGACACGCAGAATTCCCCGAGCCGGCGAGGGCAAGCGCGGTCCCGAAGGCTATCTCGGCTACCTCGTCCGCCAGGCCCATGTCGCGGTGCGGGCGGCGATGGACAAGGCGCTGGCCGATCTCGACGTTACGTCCCCGCAGTTCGTCGTGCTGACCATGATCGTGGCTTACCCTGGCGTCTCTGGCGCGGACCTTGCACGGCTCACTTTCCTTACGCCGCAGACCGTGAACCTGATCGTGAGCAACCTCGTGAAGGCCGGGGCCGTCGAAAAGTCGGCCGATCCCGACCATGGCCGGATCCTGCGCCTGCAGGCGACGGAGGCGGGCGAAGCTCTGCTCAAGCGCTGCAAGGCGCGCATCGGTCCGGTCGAGGAGCAGATCGCCGGGCTGGTCGGGCGTGAGGATGAGAAGGTGGTGCGGCGTTGGCTCGCCGCCGTCGGTGCAAAGCTCGTTGGGGAGCGCTGACTGCACTATAGGTTCTACCGATAGGGAGCATATGAAATATATACTGGACGGATAGAGGGGGCCCATCGATCCTTCCACGCGACCATCGGGTCCGCTGTCGGGAGGCGATCCACACATATGCAACGAAGACGGCTGCAAAGGCGGATGTTAGGGTTTGCCGGTTGCAGTAACAGAAAGTTCACGATCGCCCTGTAGCGCAGACCTGCGGGGATCGAGAATTGGGAACGAGAACTGGGATCGAGACAGGGGGAACGAAATGATCGACAGCACTTTGCTCAGGCGTGCCATGCTGGCCGGCGTCACCGCGCTGGCCGCGGTCGGGATCGCTGCCGCGCCGGCCTTGGCCCAGAAGACCAGGCTCACCGTCTATACCGCACTGGAGAACGACCAGCTCGATCCCTTCAAGAAAGCCTTCGAGGCCGACAATCCCGGCATAGAGATCGCCTGGGTGCGCGACTCCACGGGTGTGGTGACGGCGAAGCTGATCGCCGAGAAGGACAATCCCCGCGCCGACGCGATCTGGGGACTGGCTGCCTCGAGCACGGCGCTCTTTGCCTCGATGAACATGCTCGAGCCCTATACGCCGAAGGGGGCGGAAGCCCTGAAGCCCATGTTCCGCAGCGGCAAGACGCCGGATCCCTGGGTCGGCATGGATGCCTACCTGTCGCTGGTCTGCTTCAACACGGCCGAAGGCAAGAAGGGCAACAAGCCCGTGCCGGCGAGCTGGGCCGACCTCACCAAGCCGGATTACAAGGACTCGATCGTGATGCCGAACCCGGCTTCCTCGGGAACCGGCTATCTGACGATTGCCGCCTGGCTGCAGATCATGGGCGAGGAAGCCGGCTGGAAGTTCATGGACGCGCTGCACCAGAACATTGCGCAGTACATTCATTCCGGTTCGGCGCCCTGCGTGCAGGCCGCCAAGGGCGAGCGCCTGATCGGCATCGGTCTCGACATGCGCGGCGCTTCGGAAAAGACCAAGGGTGCGCCGATCGATCTCATCGTGCCGAAGGAAGGGCTGGGCTGGGAGCTCGAAGCGACCGCCATCGTAAAGGGCACGAAGAATCTCGAGGCTGCGAAGAAACTGGCAGATTGGGCCGTCACCAAGAAGGCCAACGAGCTCTATGCCAAGACCTACGCCGTCGTTGCCCTGCCAGACGTCAAGGCCGCTCCCGTCAACTATCCGGTCAACGCCGAACCCGCCATGATCAAGAACGACATGGAATGGATGGCAAAGAATCGCGAGCGCATCCTGGCGGAGTGGACCAAGCGCTACGACGGCAAGTCGGCGCCGAAGAAGTGACGCGCGTCGCGTGACGTACCTCGAGGTTCGCAACCTCTCCAAGCGTTACGGCGATTTCACGGCACTCGGCGATATCACCTTGGATATCGCCGACGGTGAATTCGTCTGCTTCCTGGGGCCATCCGGCTGCGGCAAGACCACGCTGCTGCGCGCCATCGCCGGGCTCGATCCACAGACCTCCGGCACCATCCGGCAGAAGGGGCGGGACGTTTCCGCCCTGCCGCCGGCCAAGCGCGACTTCGGCATTGTCTTCCAGTCTTATGCGCTTTTTCCCAACCTGACGGTGGCCGACAATGTCGGCTACGGCTTGGTGAGCCGGCGCGAGAAGAAGGCGGCGATCGCCGCGCGCGTCGTCGATCTGCTGGCGATGGTCGGCTTGCCGGATGCCGGGCCGAAGTACCCCGCACAGCTTTCAGGCGGCCAGCAGCAGCGCGTGGCGCTGGCCCGAGCGCTTGCGACCTCGCCGGGCCTGCTGCTGCTCGACGAGCCGCTGTCGGCGCTTGACGCGCGCGTGCGGCTTAGGCTGCGGCACGAGATCAAGGCCCTGCAACGCCGGCTCGGCGTGACCACCATCATGGTGACGCACGACCAGGAGGAGGCGCTGACTATGGCCGACCGCATCGTGGTGATGAACCACGGCGCCATCGAGCAGGTCGGCGCGCCGCAGGAGATCTACCGTCAGCCGGCATCGGCCTTCGTCGCCGACTTCGTGGGCTCAATGAATTTCTTGCCGGGCACGTTGATGACACCGGAAAAGGTGCAGGTCGGCGGGCTCGACCTTATCTGCCCGCGACAGGAGGGCCTGGCGGTGGGCCACAAGGTCAATCTCTGCATCCGGCCCGAAGACGTGCGCGTCCGCGATCTGCCACCTGCCATCGCCAACCGCCTGACGGTCGAAGTGACCGAACTCGACTTCGTCGGCGCCTTCTGCCGGGCGGGGCTCAAGTCGCGCGCCGCCGCCGAGCTGGCCCTGACCGCCGATTTCTCCAGCAACCTGATCCGCGATCTCGGCGTTGGCCTCGGAACCCGGCTCGACGTCGCCCTGCCGCCGGATCGCCTGCGGGTCTTCGCGGCGTGAGCCTCGCGGTGCCATCGGTGAAAGTGGGGCTGTCACGCGACGACCTGGTGATGCGGGCCGGGGTCGTGCTGCTCGCGGGCCTGCTGCTGGTGATGGTGGGGCTGCCGCTCTGGAGCCTGCTGGCCAAGGGGTTCCAGGACCAGGACGGCCGGTTCGTAGGCCTCACCAACTACGTGTCGTACTTTTCGACGCCGGCGCTCTTCAATTCGGCGCTGAACAGCCTGCATGTCGCGGCGGTCAGCACGGTGATCGTGGTGCCGCTCGCCTTTCTCTATGCCTATGCGCTCACCCGGACAGTGCTGCCGCTGCGCTGGCTGTTCCAGGGCATTTCGCTGATCCCGATCTTTGCGCCGTCGCTGCTGCCGGGCCTGGCCCTGATCTACCTGTTCGGCACCCAGGGCTTCTTCAAGGCGCTGCTGGGGGGCGGCTCGATCTACGGCTTCGACGGCATTGTCATCGCCCAGGTCTTCTACTGTTTTCCGCACGCGACATTGATCCTGGTGACGGCACTCGCCACCGCCGACGCCCGGCTCTACGAGGCGGCGGACGCGCTGGGGGCAAGCAAGCTGCGTGTCTTCTTCACCGTCACCCTGCCGGGCGCCAAGTATGGCCTGATCAGCGCGGCGCTGGTCGTCTTCACCCTGGTGATGACCGACTTTGGCATCGCCAAGGTGATCGGCGGCAATTTCAATGTGCTGGCGACCGATGTCTACAAGCAGGTGATCGGCCAGCAGAACTTTTCGATGGGCGCGGTGGTCGGCATGGTGCTGCTGGCGCCGGCGGCGCTGGCCTTCGTGGTCGACCGGCTGGTCCAGCGTAAGCAGGTGGCGCTGCTGACGGCGCGGGCGGTACCGTTGGTGCCCACGCCCAAGCCGGGCCGCGACTTCCTGGCGACGCTCTTCTGCACCGTAGTGGCGATCGGCATCCTCGCCATTCTCGGCATGGCGATCTGGGGCTCGCTGATCAAGTACTGGCCGTACAATCTCAGCCTCACGCTCGACAACTACGACTTCGCCAAGGTCGATGCCAACGGCTGGGATTCCTACTGGAACTCGGTCGAAATGGCGGTAGGCGCGGCGTTCTTCGGCACGGCGCTCACTTTCACCGGCGCCTGGCTCACCGAGAAGACGCGCGGCTTCTATGCGATGCGCAGCGTGGTTCAGCTTCTCGCCTTCCTGCCGATGGCGGTACCTGGGCTGGTCCTGGGGCTGGGCTACATCTTCTTCTTCAACGCCCCGGGCAATCCCCTGGGCTTTCTCTACGCCACCATGGGCATCCTGATGGTGAACACGGTGGCGCACTTCTACACCGTCGGCCATCTGACGGCGACGACGGCCCTGAAGCAGATCGACCCCGAGTTCGAATCGGTGTCGGCGTCGCTCAAGGTGCCGATCTGGCGGACCTTTGGGCGCGTCACCGCGCCGATCTGCCTGCCCTCGATCCTCGACATCGCGATCTATCTTTTCGTCAACGCGATGACCACCGTGTCGTCGGTGATCTTCCTCTATGCGCCGGACACCAAGCTTGCCTCGGTGGCCGCGGTGAACATCGAGGAGGCGGGCACCACCGCAGCCGCCGCCGCCCTCTGCGTCGTGATCGTACTCACTTCAGCGGCCGTGAAGATCGTCCACCTGCTGGCCGACCGGTTCCTGCTCGACCGCTTGCAGGCCTGGCGCCGGCGTTAGGCATCGGCCAACATTCCGGCATGAAGCAGCTCCGCATTCCCGCCGTCTACATGCGTGGCGGTACCAGCAAAGGTGTGTTCTTCCTTGCCCACGACCTGCCCACGGATCCCACCGTGCGCGACCGCCTGTTGCTGCGGGTGATCGGCAGCCCCGACCGCTACGGCAAGCACACCGACGGCATGGGGGGCGCCACCTCCAGCACCAGCAAGGTCGTGATCCTTTCCCGGTCGGAGCGTGACGGCTGCGATATCGACTACCGGTTCGGTCAGGTGGCGATCGACGTGCCGGTCATCGACTGGTCGGGCAACTGCGGCAACCTCAGCGCCGCCGTCGGACCTTTCGCATTGAGTGCCGGACTGGTCGAGGGGCCGGCCGACGGCCTGGCGACGGTGCGGATCTGGCAGGCCAATATCGACAAGGTGATCGTCAACCACGTGCCGATGCGGGACGGCGAGGTACAGGAGCTGGGCGATTTCGAGCTGGACGGCGTGGCCTTTCCCGCCGCCGAAGTGCGGGTCGAGTTCCTCGACCCAGCCGCTGACGAGGAGGGCGGCGAAGGCGGCGCCATGTTTCCGACCGGCAATCGGATCGACCGGCTCGAGGTGCCAGGTGTCGGCACCTTCGAGGCGACATTGATTAACGCTGGTAATCCCACGATCTTCGTGGACGCCGCGAGCCTCGGCCTGACGGGAACCGAGCTGCAGGGCGACATCAACGGCGACAAGGCGCTCCTGCAGCGCGCCGAGGCGGTACGCGCTCGCGGTGCCGTCGCCATGGGGCTTGCCGCGACGGCGGAGGAGGCGACGGCCAGGCGCCCGCATACACCCAAGCTCGCCTTCGTGGCTGCGCCCCGGGCCTACACGGCATCCGACGGCAAGCGTATCGAGCCGGGTAGCATCGATCTCCTGGCGCGGATCTTCTCCATGGGCATGCTGCATCACGCGATGACCGGCACCGGCGCGGTCGCCATTGCAGCGGCGGCAGCCATTCCCGGCACGATCGTGTCGCGCCTGGCACCGGCCGGTGACGACGGTCGCATCCGCTTCGGTCATCCCTCGGGAACGCTGGCCGTAGGCGCCGAGGCACGCGAGGAGGCGGGCCAGTGGAAGGTCGCCAAGGTCATCATGAGCCGCTCGGCGCGGCGCCTGATGGAAGGCTGGGTGCGGGTGCCTGCCGCCTAGTCCTCGCGGCGCCAGAACCCCAGCAGAAAGCGGCGCCCTTTGCCGGCATTGGCGCCGGCCTGTTCATTGACCTCTTCGAGCGTAGCGCCATGCCGGGCGATCCAGCGGTCGAGAAGGCGCTTCGCCATCCATCCGATCGCGATGAATGTGCCGAGGTAGAAGACGCCGGTATAGAACGCACGCATAAGCAGCTCCGTGCCCAGCCGTCAGGGCTATCAGCCTGAACCTCCCGGCTGCCCTGCGCAACGGGGGTCGCGCCTTTTCGGCGGCTGTGCGATGGATGGCGGAATGAACAACAGCGTCATCGTCATCGGCGGCGGGGTCATGGGATCCTCCGTCGCCTATCACCTGAAGTCTGATCCGACCTTCACCGGCAGCGTCACCGTGGTCGAGCGCGATCCGTCCTATGCGCGGGCCTCGTCGGCATTGTCGGCCAGCTCGATCCGTCAGCAATTCTCGACGCCGCTCAACATCCATCTGTCGCGCTATGGCATCGGCTTCCTGCGGCGGGCCGGCGAGTTGCTGGGGATCGAGCTGGGGCTGCGCGAGCCTGGCTACCTCTTCCTGGCAAGCTCGGCGGGGGAGCCTGTTCTGCGGGCCAACCATGTGATCCAGAAGGGCGAGGGATGCGCGGTCGAGCTGCTCGATCCGGCGGCGCTGCTCGGGCGGTTCCCGTGGATCTCGACGGAGGGCGTGACGCTTGCCTCCCACGGCACGGCCAACGAGGGCTGGTTCGATGGGCCGGCCCTGATGCAGGGCTTTCGACGCAAGGCACGCGACCTCGGCGTCAGCTATGTTGCAGATGAGGCTCTGGAGATTTCCGGACATTCCGTTTCGTTACGGAGCGGGGGGCGGCTCGAAGCCCGGACGATCGTCCTGGCAGCAGGTCCCTGGTCGGGCGAGGTCGCGGCGCGCGGCGGCGTCGCCTTGCCGGTCGAGCCGCGCCGGCGGTCGGTCTTCGTGTTCGACGTGCGCGAGGCGCCCGGCATCACGCCGCTCACCATCGATCCGTCGGGAACCTGGTTCCGCCCGGAGGGGCGCTTCTACATCGGCGGCACCACGCCTGTTGCCGGCAACGATCCGGCAGGGGCACCGCTCGAGGTCCAGCACCAGGAATGGGACGACATCGTCTGGCCGACCCTGGCAGCACGCGTCCCGGCATTCGAGGCGGCCAAGGTCGTGAACGCCTGGGCAGGCTACTATGAGTATAACACCTTCGATCAGAACGGAATCGTCGGCCGCCATCCGGAAAACGAGCGCCTGATTTTCGCCACGGGATTCTCCGGCCACGGCATCCAGCAGTCGCCGGCCGTGGGCCGTGCCGTCGCCGAGCTGATCGTGCATGGCAGCTATCGAACGCTCGATCTCAGTCCTTTCGGTTATGAACGCATATCCGCAGGCCGGCCTATCCGGGAGCTGAATGTAGTGTGATACTCTCCGCCTCATGTGAGGAGAGAGTGCCGTGCCCGATCAAACGTTGGTCAATTCGGATCTGAAGTCCGCCCTCGCCGAAGCCCAACAGGCCTATGTCGATCGCAATCCCAAGAGCTTCGCGCGCCACCAGGAAGCCTGCGAGGCGATGCCGGGCGGCAATACCCGGACGACCCTGCACAATGCGCCGTTCCCGCTCACCGTCGTGCGCGGCGAAGGCTGCCGGCTGTGGGACGCCGACGGGCACGAATATATCGACGTGCTGGGCGAGTACACTGCCGGCATCTACGGCCACTCCCATCCGGTGATCCGCGCTGCCATCGATCGCGCGCTCAATCACGGCTGGAACTACGGTGGACGCAACGCCAACGAAGGCAAGCTCGCCAAGCTGATCGCCGACCGCATGCCCTCGATCGACCTGGTGCGCTTCACCAATTCCGGCACCGAGGGCAACGTCATGGCGCTGGCCGGCGCCAAGGTCTTCGCCCAGCGTAAGGGCCGCGCCAAGGCCACCAAGGTGATGGTCTTTCACGGCGGCTATCACGGCGGCGTGCTCTATTTCGTGAGCGGCGGCAGCCCGGTGAACGTGCCCTACGACTACATCGTGGCGCCCTACAACGACATCGAAGGCACTCGCGCGCTGCTTGCCAAGCATGGCGAGGAACTGTTCGCCGTACTTCTCGAGCCCATGCAGGGCAGCCATGGCTGCCTGCCGGGCGACGTCGCCTTCCTCAAGATGGTGCGCGAGGAGACGGCGGCGCGCGGCATCACCATGATCTTCGACGAAGTCATGACCTCGCGCCTGTCGCCCGGCGGCCTGCAGGGGCTCTACGGCGTCATTCCCGACATGACCACGCTGGGCAAGTATATCGGCGGCGGCATGTCGTTCGGCGCTTTCGGCGGCAAGCGCGAGATCATGGAGCTGTTCGACCCGACTAAGGCCGATGCGCTGCCGCATGCCGGCACCTTCAACAACAACGCGCTGACCATGGCGGCCGGCGTCGCAGGCTATGGTGAGGTCTACACACCCGAGGCGGCGAAGGAGCTGAACGAACGCGGTGAACGCATCCGCGAGCGGCTGAACGCCATCTGCACGAAGAACAAGGTGGCCTTCCAGTTCTCCGGCATCGGCTCGATGATGACGGCACATGCCACGACGCGGCCGATCAAGTCGGCGGCCGACATCGCAGCCGGCAGCCAGGACGCGAAGGAGCTCTTCTTCTTCGACATGAGCGCCGCCGGGATCTGGATCGCGCGTCGCGGCTTCGTGGCGCTCAACGTCATGATCGGCGACGCTGAGGCCGACCGCTTCGTCGCAGCGGTCGAAGAGTTTGTTACGGCCCGCAAGGCGCTGCTGCAGGCTTAGGAGCATGAGCAAGAGCCAGGAGTTCCCGCAACCAGTCGCCGGCACGGTAGTGCCGCGCTTCGGCGACGTTGCGACCTTCATGCGCCTGCCGCTGTTCCGCGATCCCGCCGAGGTCGAGATCGGCATGGTGGGCGTGCCCTGGGATGGCGGCACGACCAACCGGCCCGGCGCCCGGCACGGACCGCGTCAGATGCGCGACCTCTCGACCATGATGCGCCGTATCCACCACGTTACCGGCGTCGCGCCCTACGAGCTCGCGAGGTGCGGCGATCTCGGCGATGCGCCGGTCAACCCGGCGAGCGTCGACGATTCTCTGGAACGGATCGAAAAGCACTACGCCAAGATCCATGCCGCCGGCGCCGTGCCGCTGTCGGCCGGCGGCGATCATCTCATCACCCTGCCGATCATGCGCGGGATCGCCAAGGGCGGGCCGGCGTTGGGCATGGTGCATTTCGACGCCCATAGCGACACCTGGGACACCTATTTCGGCGGCTACAAGTACACCCACGGCACGCCCTTCCGCCGCGCGGTGGAGGAGGGGCTGCTCGACCCCAAGCGGGTGGTGCAGATCGGCATCCGCGGGTCGATGTACAAGCGCGACGACAATCAATGGGCCGTCGATCAGGGCATGCGGGTGATCACCATCGAGGAGTATTTCGACCTCGGCGTCGAGAAGGTGATCGCCGAAGCACGCCGTGTCGTGGGCACCGGTCCGACCTACGTCAGCTTCGATGTCGACGGCCTCGATCCTGCCTATGCCCCGGGCACGGGCACGCCGGAAATCGGCGGCTACACCCCGCACGAGGCGCAGCGCATGCTGCGCGGCTTGCGCGGCCTGGATCTCGTCGGCGGCGACGTGGTCGAAGTCTCGCCGCCCTTCGACATGAGCGGCAACACTGCCTTGGTCGGTGTCACGATGATGTGGGAGATCCTCTGCCTGCTGGCCGAGGCGGTGGCCAAACGCAGGGGGCGGATCTGACTCCGTCCTGTCGTCGCGCAGGGGTCTCACCACGCGAGGCAGCAGGAAAGGTGAGCCATCCAGTCCAGGCTCCCTACGATCGGCTAGCTCCGGCAGGCTGGTCGTCGTCGAAGGCACCAGAGAGCCCTTGCATCTCTCACTCGACCTGAGCACACTTCGCGTGCCGCTCACTCGCTGACGGCCGTAAGCGTTCACGTCAATCAACGCGACAACCCGCACCGACGGACTACCGTGTCGGTGAGCGGAGGGTCGTGAGTTGTCTGGGCGAACGCTTCATCTGTCGACATTTGCCGCTGTTAGCCGTCGTTTGCTGCGCCTTGGGGCGGCGTATCGGCGTGGTTGTCGTCAAATGGCGATACGTCAAGGCATCTACAAGCTCCGACCTGTCCGTCGTCATGCCTGAAAGGTCGATGATCCATGGACTTCACAAGCTTGCTTGTCTTTGCCGCCGCCTACTTCGCGGTCGTCATTCTCCCAGGCCCCGCAATCACTGCCTTGGTTGCGAGAGTTTTGGCACGTGGGACACGCGGTGCGCCGGTCTTCATCGCCGGATGTGCGACCGGTTCTCTCTTATGGGTAACCATTGCCGCTGCTGGCCTGGCAGCGATCGCATCGGCTTTCGCTACGCTTTTTCTCGCCATCAAATATGCCGGTGCCGCTTATCTCGTCTATCTGGCCTGGAAATTCTGGACGACCGACGTCAGCCCCATGAACGCTGCAGACGTCCCTTTGGAGGGGCGGGGGCGGTTGTTTCTCACAGGGCTCGCAATCAATCTCGGCAACCCGAAGGCGATGGCATTCTTCCTGGCGCTGTTGCCGACGATAGTGCAGCTCGATGCCTTGACGCTGCTCGGGGGCGCTGAACTGGGCGCTATTGTCGTCGTGGTCGTCTTCGTCGTGTTTTCAGCCTATGCGATTGTGGCGGCCCGGACTCGTCGCTTTTTCGTTTCGCCCCGCGCCATTCGGTGCATGAATCGTGGCAGTGCTGTCACCATTGCCGGCACTGCGGTCATCGTGGCGACTCGCTGAAGCGGCGAGGCGATTTGGTTCAGGATCCGGGATCATGCCGCCAGCTCCAGGATCTCCTTGACCTCGTCGGGTGTCGGGATCGGCCGCGGGTTGCGCGGCACCCAGGGCGTGCCCATCGCCTGGCGGGCGATGCGATCGAAATGTTCGCGGCCGATCTTCACCTCGGAGAGGCTGCGCGGCATGTCGAGGCCGCGGATGAAGGCGTCGAGGACGTCGGATGCCTCTTTGCCCGGCTGTCCCATGGCGGTCGCGACCATCGCCTGTTTCTCGGCATTGGCCGGGCGATTCCAGCGCATCACCGAGGGCAGCATGATGCAGGAGGTGTGGCCATGCGGCACATCGAACACGGCGCCCAGCACGTAGCCGATTCCGTGGCTGGCGCCCATCGGCGTCCCGGCGACCAGGGCACCCGTCGATAGCCAGGCGCCGGTCTGACAGTCGAGCCGCGCCCCGAGGTCGGCAGGATCGGCTTTCACGCGCGGCAGGCCGCGGGCCAGCAGGGCCAGGCCGTGCAGGGACGAGGCGTCGCCATAGGCATTGCTTTCGAGTGAGCAGATACCCTCGACGCAATGGTCGAGGGCGCGAATGCCGGTCGAGAGGAAGAGCCACATCGGCGTGTGCCGGGTCACCTCGGGATCGAGCACCACGGCGAGCGGCACGAGGTCGGGGTGGCGGAACAGCTCCTTCACCTTCGTGCGTTCGTCGGTGACGCCGGAGATCGGCGTGAATTCGCCCGCCGACAGCGTCGTCGGTACCGAGATCTGCCGCACAGTCGGGGGCTTGAAGTCCCGGCCGGCGCGGACCTGGTCCATCGTCTCGGGACTGCGGATGTCGTTGGCGAGGCAGAGCTGCACCGCCTTGGCGCCGTCGGTGATCGAGCCGCCGCCCAGGGTGACGATCAGATCGGCGCGGGCTTCACGGGCCTGTTCGGCGGCAGTGACCACCGCGGCGCGGGGCGAATGCGCCGGCATGCGGGCGAAGGTCCCGACATGCTTGTTGCCCAGCGCCCGGCGCAGCTTGTCGATTTCGTCGGTCTCGCGTTCGAGCGTCCCACTTGCCATGAGGAACACGCGTTGCGCCCCGTGATGCGACACGAGCTCGGGAACGGCCTCGGCGGCCGGCCGCCCATAGATCACCTCTTCCATGCGGCTGAGCAGAACGCGGCCAGAGGGACGCGGGGCCGATGGATGGGGGGCTGGCGGATGAGCGGATGACGGCATTCTCTCCTCCCGTACGAGAATGCTATCGTGACGGCTGACGACCTTGAGGGAAAGCATGACCGGCACACGTGACGGCGCCATCGCTCGCGCTGAGAAATACTTCGACGACGGCGGATTTCTGGAGGAGCTGCAGCGGCGGGTCGCCATCCCTACGACCAGCCAGGAAACCGACTCCATGCCGGCGCTCCAGCAATACGTCGCCGGCGAGATGTCGGAATCGCTGAACAAGCTCGGCTATGACTGCACCGTGCTGCCCAACCCGCGCGCCGAGTACGGGCCGTTCCTGATCGCCCGCCGGGTCGAGGATCCGGCCAAGCCGACAGTGCTGACCTATGGCCATGGCGACGTGATCCGCGGCCAGGAGGAGCAGTGGCGCACGGGACTGTCACCCTGGAAGATCGTCATCGAAGGCGACCGGCTCTACGGCCGCGGCACGGCCGACAACAAAGGCCAGCATACGATCAATATTGCGGCACTCGCCTGCGTGCTGCAGGAGCGTGGTGCACTGGGCTTCAACTCGACCATCCTGATCGAGACCGGCGAGGAGACGGGCTCGCCCGGGCTCGCCGATTTCTGCCGAGCCAACAAGGAGGCGCTGAAGGCCGATGCCCTGATCGGCTCCGACGGCCCCCGTCTCGATCACCGCCGGCCGACCGTGTTCGGCGGCACGCGCGGGACCATGAACTTCAACCTGAAACTCTCGTTGCGCGAAGGCGGGCATCATTCGGGGAACTGGGGCGGCCTGCTCGCCAATCCCGGCATCATCCTGGCCCATGCGCTGGCCACCATCACCGACCGACGCGGCCAGATCAAAGTGCCGGAATGGCGGCCCAAGACGCTCACCAACTCAGTGCGTGCGGCGCTGGCCGACGCCCATGTCGACGCCGGCGAGGGCGCGCCCGAGATCGATCCCGACTGGGGTGAGGAGAGCCTGACGCCGGTCGAGCGCGTGTTCGGCTGGAACAGCTTCGAGGTTCTGGCCTTCAAGACGGGCAATCCCGAACGGCCGGTGAATGCCATCCCGCACAGCGCCATCGCGCACTGCCAGTTGCGCTTCGTCGTCGGCACCGATCCGAACGACATCGTGCCGGCGCTGCGGCGACACCTCGAGAAGGAGGGCTTCGGCCAGATCGAGGTCGAACCGGCTCGCGACGTGATCATGAACGCGACGCGGCTCGATCCGGAGAATCCGTGGGCGAAGTTCGCCGCAACGTCGATCGAGAAGACGGCGGGACAGAAGCCCAACATGCTGCCCAATCTCGGCGGTTCATTGCCCAATGAAGTCTTCACCGACATTCTCGGCATGCCGACGGTCTGGGTGCCGCATTCCTACGCAGCCTGCTCACAGCATGCGCCCAACGAGCATCTGCTGGCGCCGGTGGTGCGTGACGGCCTGCGGCTGATGAC
The DNA here is from genome assembly GCA_001897995.1 of Alphaproteobacteria bacterium 65-37. Lineage (GTDB taxonomy): Bacteria > Pseudomonadota > Alphaproteobacteria > Reyranellales > Reyranellaceae > Reyranella. The sequence continues at coordinate 23,147 of MKRV01000022.1, forward strand.
CGGCCTGTTCTGGGACCTGGGGGCGCAGGGCCGGCCGGGCTGAGCGAGCGGCGGCACCGCGTCGTCCACAGCGTCCCGTAACGCATCTCTTTCCGAAGATCTCAGCCCATGCGGCTGAGATCTCCGTGAAATCGACGGCGTTCAGATTTGCGGCGCCTGCTGCAGCGGAAGATGGCTCTCCTCGGCGTAGCTTTCGCCGCCGCCACCGCCATCCTGCATCTTGAGGCCCAAGGCCATCACGCCGAAGATAACGACGATCGACAGGCCGGTTGCGATCACGGCTGGTCCGATTTCGCCATGCGTTGCCTGCAGCCACAGCCAGAACAGGCCGCCGCCCAGGCCAAGGACGATCGCTGCTGCGATCCCGAGGCTCAGCATTTCAATTTTCCCACACACAATTCCCGGGGCGCAAAGACACCAGGACGATCGATCGCGCAAGCCCGGATCGACATATCAGTGCTGCGTATTGACGACGCGCCCCACTCAAAACCCCGCTATGATCGCGCCGGCTGCGGGAAGAGGAGATCAGATGCCGCGTGTACCGTATTTCGAGACCGAGACTGCGACGGGCAAGCATGCCGAGTTCCTGGCCAAGCTTGACCCGATGCTGAACATCTACCGCATGCTGGCGAATTCCGAGCAGGGGGCGAAGGGCTTCCTGCGCATGGGCAATGCGCTGCTGTACCGCTGCGAACTCGACCCGGTGCTGCGGGAGCTGGCGATCATCCGGGTCGGCCGGCTGTCGCGGGCGGCCTACGAGGTGTTCCAGCACGAGCGCATCGGCCGCGAGGTCGGTGTTTCCGACGACAAGATCGCCGCGTTGCGCGACGCCACGATCGAGGCGCCGGCCTTCACTGACAACGAGAAGGCCGTTCTACGCTACACCGACGACGTGGTGCGCAATGTCCGCGCCTCGGACAAGACCCTGAAGGCCGTGCAGGCCTTCCTGACGCCGGGCGCCCTGGTCGAGCTGACGCTGACCATCGGCTACTACATGATGGTCTGCCGTTTCCTCGAATCGATGGGCGTCGAGGGCGAGGAAGGCCAGGCCGAGTGGCTGAAGACCGCCAAACTCTAGAACCAAGAAGAGAAGCGTAGGAGTTACGGGATGGCGTATCGAGTTCTGGTCGCGCAGTTCATGCACGAGACCAATACCTTCAGCAAACTGCCGACCACTCTGGAGGATTATCGCAAGCGCTGGCTGATCGACGGCGAGGCGATGGTGCCGCGCTTTGCGGGAACGAAGAACGAGATCGGCGGCTATATCGATTCCGCGAAGAAATATGGCTGGGAACCGATCTGGGCCGGCGCCGCCAACGCCACGCCGTCGGGCAAGCTCACCAAGGAGACGTGGGAGCATATCCGCGACATGATCCTGACGGCCGCGAAGAAGGCCGGAAAGCTCGATGCTGTCTGCCTGTCGCTGCACGGCGCAATGGTCACGGAGACCGAGGACGACGCCGAAGGCGCCCTGCTGGAGGCGTTGCGCGGCATCGTCGGGCCTGATGTGCCGATGGTGGCGACGCTCGACCTGCACGCCAATGCCACGGTGAAGATGGCGAAGAACGCCAATGCCCTGGTGAGCTATCGCACCTATCCGCATATCGACGGTTACGAGCGTGCCGTTCAGGCCGCCGCCCTGGTGCAGGAGGCGCTGGAGGGCCGCAAGAAGCCGCGCTGCCTTTTGGTGCAGCCTGCCATGCTGGAGGGCGCCGACCATGGCCGCACGACCCAGCCCGGCCTGATGCGCGGCCTGCTGGCCAAGGCCGATGCCTTCGAGAAGGAGCCGGGGATCAACGTGGTCAGCATCCAGGCGGGCTTCACCTGGGCCGACATTCCCTATACCGGCCCGTCGGTGGCGGTAAGTCACGAGCCCTCCGCGGAAGCGCGTGCCAAGCAGGTGGCGGCGGCGATCCTCGACGAGATCTGGAAGCGGCGCGACGAAAGCTCGTCGGACTATCGGCCGATCTCCGACGCGATCGCGGCTGCGCGCGCAGGCGTGGGCGAGAAGGGGCCGCTGGTCGTGGCCGACGGCACGGACAATCCGGGCGGTGGCGGTTACAACGACACGACACCGGTTCTGCAGGCGCTGATCGACGCCAAGGTCGAGAACGTGGCGTTTGGCACGATCTTCGATCCGGGCACGGTACAGCAGGCCATCAAGGCAGGTGTCGGCGCGGAGATCGACATCGTGCTAGGCGGTCATACCGATCCGTCGATGGGCGGCCCGGTGAAGGCCAAGGCCATCGTCAAGATGCTCTCGGACGGCGAATTCAAGAACGATGGGCCGATGAATGCCGGTGTCGGTACCTCGATGGGCCCGACGGCTGTACTCCGCATCGGTGGCATCGACGTGGTGACGATCTCCAACCGCATCCAGACGATCGACCTGCAGGTATTCCTGAGCCAGGGTATCGACCCGCGCAGCAAGAGCGTGGTGGTCGTGAAGAGCGTGCAGCATTTCCGCGCCGCCTATCAGCCGATCGCGCGCGAGGTCATCCTGGTGGATTCCGGTGGCATCTGCTCGCCCGACATCACGCGGCTGAAGTTCACCAAGCTGCGCCGGCCGATCTGGCCGTTGGACGGGGTGAACGATCCTTATGCAGGAGCGGGAGGGCGTGCATGAGCCCCAGGTTCGAGACGACGGGTCCGCTGCCAGGCGCAAAGTTCGGCAGCATGGTGCGGATGCGTGGCGGTGGGCAGGGAGCTTCCGCCGTCGTCGCGGCAGCTGAAGCGGCGCCCGGCGAACTAGCCGAAGCGCTGGCCGAGGCCAAGGGACTGCTGTTGGTGCAGGGCCTCAACGATATCGCCGACGATCCCAACCTGCTTATCCGTTTCAGCCGATTGTTCGGACCGGAGGTCGAGGACTATCGCCACAATCTGACCGACCTCAAGTCGGTGCATGTGTCGGTGCCGGAGATCCTCCTGGTGTCGAACATGCCGCCGGTCAGCAAGGCGCCGCCCAAGCGGCCTGAGCCGCCGTTGGCGGCCGATGGACTGATCCCGGTCCAGTATCCGCACCGCAAAGGCTGGCACACCGACCAGAGCTATCGCCGTCCGCCACCTGACATCTCGCTCTTCTATGCGGTGACGCCCGCGGCGCGGGACACCGGACAGACGCTGTTCGCCAATGGCATCCTGGCCTACGAGGCGCTGCCCGCTCATCTCAAGGCAAAGGTCGATGGGCTGCAGGGGCTGCACGCCCAACCCGGCAGCGGTCGCGGACGCGAAGCGGCGCTCGCTGGTCGGCCGCCGCGCGCCTTCGCGCCTCACGAGCGCTCGCAGCCCCAGCCCGTGGTACGTACGCATCCGGTCACGGGCGAGCGCGCGCTTTATCTCTGCGAATGGGGCCAGATGGACTGGTTCGAAGGGCCATTCGTCGGCATGGAGGCTGGCCCGCATGGCACGGGAGCGGCGCTGCTCGACGAGATCATGGCCCACCTGACCGAGCGGCGCTTTTGCTATGCCCACGAATGGACGCAAGGCGATGTCCTGATCTGGGACAATCGCTGTCTCATCCACGCCGCGACTTGGTTCGATGGCGAGAAGGAGGGGCGCCTTATGTGGCGCACCACCGTCCACGGCAATCCCGGCGTTTATTACGCCGGCGAACCGAAGAGCTGGATTCCGGCGGCCTAGCCTCGGCCTAGCGCTTCTGGCGGAAGAAGGTCGTCAGCACGTAACGGCGGCCCCGGGAGACCGGGCCGACCTTGTGCAGCAGCGAGCAGGAGAAGACAGCGGCGGCACCGGCCGGCGGACTGACGCGCACGCCGGCATATTCGGGGAACACCAGCTCGCCACCCTCGAAATCGTCGTTGAGGTTCAAGGACACGGCGAAGGCGCGGTCGGCGGTGGTCGGTGCGCCGTTGTCGCGATGAGCGCCGAAGAAATGCTGGGCCTCGGCGCTGTACGACAGGACCACATGCGCATCGAACGTGAACTCCCGGTCGAAGGCGAAGACCTTGGTGAGCTCCGGACCGACGCGATAGGCCAGCCGGTCCGAGACGGCCTTCTGCATCATCGGCTCGACGATCATGTAGTCTTCAGTGCGCTTCAGCTCGGTCATGTTGACGTTGCCGTAGCGGCTCGAGACGCCGCCGTCCTGACGGTCCCCCTTGCTCCAGAGGCGGATGAGCTGGGTGCAGAAATCCGGCTCGAAGACGCGCGGCAGGATCAGCACCGGCGCCATCGGCGTGTTGAGCAGCTGCTGCCCCCCACCGGTCGCCCGTACCGACTCGGCCAGGCCGCCGATCGCCTCCGTGGTGGCGGCGAAGACGCGCGTATCGAAGGTGCCGGCGACCCGCTGATTGGGGTCGAGCACGATCGCGCGCTGACGCAGCCCCATGCCCTGACCGAAGGAGACCGCGCCGCTCTGGGCCAGCAGCGACGGCAGGAACTGCGCCTTCTGGTCGAGCAGCAGGAGCGGATCCTCGGGCTCGGCGCCGAGCTTCTTCCAGGACGCAGTGGCGGCCTTGGTCTCGTTCGGGGCGACGACCACCAGCCGCGTCGAGGCCACCGTGCAGGCGGCACGCAGCGTCGCGAAAGGCTCGGGATCGATCATGCCGAGATCGGCAATCGCCAGCAGGACGACGGGATCGCCGCCGAACGACCAGATGAACTTGCGCAGCTTGCCGTCGAGGCCGGGCAGGATGAAATCGGGGAGGCGATCGCCGACGCGCAGCGACAGAGCGGAGGTCATGGGGTGGTCGATGGACGCGAGGGGCGAAGGGATATCAGAGAG
>MKRV01000023.1 GCA_001897995.1 Alphaproteobacteria bacterium 65-37
GAGATAGTTGAAGGTATTGCCGAGCTTCTTGCCCATCTCGACGCCGATCTTCTCGTCTTCGTGGCAGAACAGGAAATTGGTCGTGGCGACCTGCTCATTCACGAAGGCGCCGACCGGCTCGCAACTCTGGATGCGCCGGCGATACTCCTTGATCTTCTTCTCCTGCTCTTCAAAGCCCGCGAAGGAGAGTCCGAGGCTGCCGAGGCCGCGGTCGGCGGCATCGATCTCGGTACCGGGGCTGGTGATGGCAACCCACATCGGCGGGTGCGGCTTCTGGTAGGGCTTGGGCAGGATGGTGCGTTCCGGCATCGACCAGAACTCGCCCTGATAGGAAAAGGTCTCCTGCGTCCACATCTTGGGCAGGCAGCGTACGAACTCGTCCCAGCTCTTCTTGGTCGTGTCCGGATTGGCGCCGAAGCCGCCAAGCTCGGTCCAGGTCGCGGACCGTCCCGTGCCGACATGCAGGCGGCCGCCCGACAGGATGTCGAGCGTGGCGGTGCGTTCGGCGATCTTGATGGGATGATTGAACTCCGGCACGCAGACCACGATGCCGTGCCCGACCTGGATCCGCTTGGTCACCATGGCGCAGGCGGTCAGAAACAGCTCCGGCGCGGAGCAGTGTGAATACTCTTCCAGGAAATGGTGCTCGACGGCCCAGACATGATCGAAGCCCAACTCGTCGGCAAGCTTCACCTGCTCGAGGCAGTTGTTGTAGACGGTGCGCTCTTTCTCGGGCGTCCAGGGACGCGGAATCGAAATCTCGTAGAACAGGCCGAACTTCATAGGTCCTCCCGATGCGCTCACTCGACGGGTCTGCTTGCGCTTTTGCGAAACGCTAGGCTTGCCGTGCGGCGCGCGCAACACCACCATGGCATCGGAGGGCGAAACGGAATGACACGACTGGCAGGCAAAGTTGCGATCGTAACCGGCGGAGCGAGCGGCATGGGCCGCGCCACCGTGATGCGCTTCCTCGGTGAAGGCGCCAAGGTGATCGTCGCCGATCTCAACGAAGCCAACGGACAGGAAACGCTGGCCGTCGCCAAGGCGCAGGGCCATGGCGATGAAGTCGCTTTCGTGCGCTGCGACGTCGCGAAGGAAGCTGACGTCGCGGCGACGGTGGCTGAAGCCGAGAAGCGTTTCGGCCGGCTCGACATCGCCTATCTCAATGCCGGTGTCGGCGGCGCCTTCGGGCCGATCGCCGAGACCAGCGTCGAGGATTGGGACTACACCTTCGCCGTGCTCGTGCGATCGGTGTTCCTCGGCATGAAGCACGCCTCGCTGTCGATGAAGAAGCACGGCGACGGCGGCGTGATCCTGGTGACCGCCTCGATCGCCGGCATGGTGGGCGGTGGCGGCAGCCATGCCTATTCGGCCTCCAAGGCGGCCTGCATCAGCCTGATCGACAATGTCGCGACCGAGCTCGGACCCGACCGCATTCGCGTCGTCGGCATCGCGCCCGGGGTCATCTCGACGCCGCTGGTCCATCGCGGCCGGCCCGAGAAGTTCGAGACGCAGTTCGGCCGGCAACCCTGGCCCGACCGTGGCGAGCCCGAACATATTGCCGACGTCGCGGCCTTCCTTTGTTCGGACGACGCGCGTTTCATCACCGGCGAGACGATCAGGGTCGATGGCGGCCTGCTGGGGCAGGGTATCGCCCTGTGGGGTGGTGCCAAGGAATCGATCTTCATGAAGACCGCCGGCGTCAATCGCGGCACGACCGGCGAGGCCATGGTCGTGCGCAATCTTCAGACTGGAGACACCCGGAAATGAGCGAAGCGCAACGTCTGCACGGACACCTGATCGGCCAGCAGGGCTCGCGCCGCTCGCTGAACACGCCCGCCCTGGTGCTCGACCTCGAGATGCTCGACCGCAACATCGCCGAGATGGCGTCCTTTGCGAAAGCGCACAATGTGAAGCTCAGGCCGCATTCCAAGACGCACAAGTCGGCCGACATCGCCCGCCGCCAGATGGAGGCCGGTGCGCTCGGTGTGTGCTGCGCCAAGCTGGGTGAGGCCGAAGCGCTGGGCGAAGCCGGCGTCCAGAGCCTGCACATCACCTCGCCGGTGGTAACGCCGCAGGCGATCGAGCGCCTGATCAAGCTGAATGGCGAGGTGTCGGATCTCATGGTGGTGGTCGACCACCCGGCCAATGTCGAGGCGCTGGCGACCGCCGCCGCCAAGGCGGGCAAGCCGCTCGCGGTGATCGTCGACATCGACCCCGGCATTCATCGTACCGGCGTCGCCACGCCCGAAGGTGTCGTCGAGCTGGTGCAGCAGGTGGTGAAGCACAAGTCGCTGAAATATGCCGGCGTGCAGTTCTACTGTGGCCGCCATCAGCACATCGTCGACTTCAAGGAACGCAAGGCGTCCATCGAGGAGCGCACGGAGTACCTGAAAGGCATCCTGGCCATGCTCGAGGCGGCGAAGCTCAGGCCCGCCATCGTCACCGGCTCAGGCACCGGCACGCACTTTATCGACGCCAAGCTCGGCGTCTTCACGGAGCTGCAGGTCGGCTCCTACGTCTTCATGGACCACGACTACAACGTCTGCGACCTGCGCGGCCTCGACAAGCCGACCTTCGAGCAGGCGCTGCAGATCGACGCTCGCGTGGTCAGCGCCAACAAAGCAGGCATGGCGACGGTCGATGCCGGGCTGAAGGCCATGGCGACTGAGAAGGGCCCGCCGGTGATCCTGAAGGGCGCCGTCGAAGGGTCGACCACGCGCTTCTCGGGCGACGAGCACCTCGCCGTGATCGCACCTGAAGGCAAGGCAGCACCGGCGTTGGCCGAGCAGGTGATCCTGACGCCGCCGCACTGCGATCCGACGGTGAACCTCTACGAGAGCTATCACGTGGTTAAGGGCGACACCCTGGTCGACATCTGGCCGGTGACCGGGCGCGGCAGGTCGCGCTAGGCCCTCGCTCCCTGGGGCTGGCCGACCAGTAGCCCGCCATTCCACGTTCGCGCGAGCAGCAGTAGCGCCACCATGCCGGCGGCGCTGACGATGGTCATGCCGAGGAAGGCGCGCTGGCCATACTCCGCATAGAGCAGGCCCGAGAACTGGAAGACCAGTGCCTGGGTGGCGCCGGTGCCGAGCGCATAATAGAGGCTCTGGCCGATGGCGGCGCCATGGGCAGGCAAGGCGCGCTGCAGGAAGGCCATGGCGCCGAGATGGCAGGCGGCGAAGGTGCAGGAATGCAGCGCCTGCAACAGGATCAGTGCCCACAGCTCGGTGGTGAAGGCCATGCCGGTCCAGCGCACCAGGCCGGCGCTCAGCCCGAGCCCGATCAGGCCGCAGACGCCCAGCCGCTGCAGCAGCCAGCCGCCGAACAGCATCAGGACGATCTCGACCGCCACGCTCTCGGCCCAGAGGAGACTGATGGTGACGTCGTCGATGCCGGCGCCGCGCCAGGTCAAGGTGCCGAAACTGTAGAGCACCGAGTGGCTGGCCTGACAAAGACCACAGGCGATCAGGAAAAGAAGGAACGCCCGCTGGCGCAGCAACTCGCCGATGCGAATGGGAGCATGGCCGCGGGCCGCTGCAGCTGCCTTCGGCTCGGCCGCCGGCAGCAGCAACGCGAAGGGCGCCAGGAAAATGATGCTGGCAAGGCCGACAAAGAGCACCCAGGGCGGACCGTAACGGTCGACGGCGATGCCGCACATGAAGGTGCCGGCGATGAACGCAACCGAGCTCCACATGCGCACACGTGCATAGTCGAGACCGTGCTTGCGGGTCTCGGTCACCAGCACGCCATCGTAAAGCGGCATGGGCGGTGACCACAGGAAACCCCAGACCATGGTGACGACGAAAATCGCCAGGAACGTGGTGGAGAGCTCGTAGGCGCCGATCATGACGACGGCCGCGAGACCCAGGGTCACCATCACGCCGCGCGGACCGCCCAGTTTGTGGGCGATCCAGCCGACGGAGAGCGTGGCGACGATGGCCACGATCTGGCGCGACATGAAGAGCGTGCCGATCTCGGTGTCGGTGACACCGCGGTCGCGCAGCCAGACCGGCCAGTAGCTCATGAAGGCGCCGGCCGCAAAGAAGTAGGCGCCGCCATAGGCCGCGAGCCGGAGGCCCGTCAGCCATTTGGACATCAGATGGCGAACTCGCGCCGGATCGTGTCGCTGTGCTGGCCAAGCGTCGGCACATCGCCCAGCCGCTCGGGTTCGCCGCTGTAGGAGGCCGCCAGCGCCGGAATGGTGACATCGCCGCCGCTCGACCCGAAGACCGTGCGGCGAAGCTGCGGATGTTTTGACAGATCACTGATTGTGCTGACGCGCGCCCAGGCGATCTGCGCGGCGTCGAGGCGGGCGGCCAGATTAGCGAAGCTCTGTGCGCCGAAGCTCTCCTGCACGATCGCGTTGGTGGCGTCGCGCCGCGCATTGCGGGCCTTGTTGGTGGCGTAGTCGGGATCCTTCTCGAGGCCCGGCCGGTCGAGCACGCCGTGGCACAGGCGCTCGAACTCGCGGTCGTTCTGGATCGAGATCAGCACTGGTACGTCGTCGGCCGTCTGGTAGACGCCGTAGGGCGCGATGAAGGGATGGGTGAGCCCGAGCCGCGGCCATTCGTAGGCGGAATAGTCCATGGCGAGCAGCGGCACCGCCATCCACTCGGCCATCGACGAAAAGAGCGAGACCGAAATGGCGCGACCCTCGCCGGTCTTCTGCCGCGCCAGCAGCGCTTCCAGCACGGCGGCATGGGCATACATGCCGGTGCCGATATCGGTTGCCGAAATGCCGACGCGGCCCGGCGCGTGCTCGGTGCCGGTGATCGAGGCGAGCCCACTCTCGGCCTGGACGAGCAGGTCGTAGGCGCGGCGGTCCTTGTAGGGGCCGTGGTCGCCGTAGCCCGAGACGTCGACGGTGATCAGCTTATTGTGCTGAGTCCGCATTGCGGCAGAGCCGAAGCCTGCGCGCTCGGCCGCCCCCGGCGCCAGGTTCTGGATCAGCACATCGGCCTTGCCGATGATTCGGTGCAGCAGGGCGAGGTCGGCCTTCTGCTTGAAGTCGAGGGTGAGGGACTGCTTGCCGCGGTTCAGCCAGACGAAGTAGCTCGACAGTCCGTGCACATAGCCATCGTAGGCGCGGGCGAAGTCGCCTTCGGGCCGCTCGATCTTGATGACTCGTGCGCCAGCATCCGCCAGGCGAGCCGAGCAATAGGGGGCAGCGACTGCCTGCTCCACACTCACCACCAGCAGACCGTCCAGCGCTCCAGGCATTGCTCACCTTCTCGTTGTTCAGGGCCGGCAACATGCCTCAGCCGGCTCGGGTATGCCATAGTGACGCTTTCGAGAAACATGGAACGAGGAAGAGGAAATGCCGGGACCGTTGCAAGGCGTAAGGGTGATCGATCTGACGGCCGTTTTGCTGGGGCCGTTCGCCACGCAGCACCTGGCCGATATGGGCGCCGACGTGATCAAGGTCGAGCCGCCGGAAGGTGACCTGCTGCGCGCCTCGGGCGGCAGCCTCGGCCGCGACAAGGGCATGGGCCCGATCTACATGGCGGCCAACCGCAACAAGCGGTCGATCTGCCTCGATCTCAAGAAGCCCGCCGCCGTCGCCGTCCTCAAGGAAATGATCAAGACGGCCGATCTCTTCATTCACAACAGCCGGCCGCAGGCGATCGAACGGCTGGGCCTGGGCTACGAGGAGCTGAAGAAGATCAACCCCTCGATCGTCTACGCCTATTCGCTGGGCTATGCGCGCAAGGGGCCCTACGGCCACAAGCCGGCCTTCGACGACCTGGTGCAGGGCGTGAGCGGCGCGGCCTCCTTGCAGAGCCGGGTCGACGGCCAGCCGCCGCGCTTCATGCCGAGCCTGATCGCCGACAAGACGACCGGCCTTCATCTCTGCATCGCCGTTCTCGGCGCGCTCTATCACCGCAAGGCGACGGGCGAGGGCCAGATGATCGAGGTGCCGATGCTGGAGACGCTTGCCTCGTTCTGGCTGACCGAGCATCTGTTCGGTGCCACCTGGAAGCCCGAGCGCGCTGCCATGGGCTACGACCGCATCATCAACAAGTTCCGTCATCCGTTCCCGACCAAGAACGGCTACATCTGCGCGTTGCCCTACACCGACCAGCACTGGATCGCCTTCTTCAAGCTCGCCGACCGGCCCGACCTCTGCGAGGAGAAGAAATTCGTCGACCGTATGGAACGCGCCAAGCACTTCAGCGAGCTCTACCAGGTGCTCGATTCACTGCTGAAGCACCGCACCACCGAGGACTGGCTGGAGATGTTCGACAAAGCCGACATCCCCGCCATGCCGGTGCGCACCCTGGAGGAGCTGATGGACGATCCGCACCTCAAGGCCACCGGCTTCTTCACCGAACGCGAGCATCCGACCGAAGGACCGATCACGACCTTCGCGAGTCCGCTCGACTTCGAGAAGACCAAGGTCGAGTTCCGCCGCCATGCGCCGCGGGTCGGCGGCGACGGCATCGAAGTGCTGCGCGAGGCGGGCCTTGACGAGGGCGCCATCGAAAAGCTCAGGGCCGAGAAGGCTCTGATCGTTCCGTAGACTGGCATGACCGAGGTTGCGTCCGTCGCGTCGAGTGCCTTTCCGGCGCGGCCAGGCAACCTCGTTCGCTTCCTGATCGACGGCGAGGCGATCTTCCGGCGCATAGGTGAAGCCGTTGCGTCGGCCCGCCACGGCGTCTGGCTGACCGTCGCCTTCTACGCGGACGATTTCCGCTTTCCCGACGGTCTTGCGCTGTTCGACGTGCTCGACGCTGCCGTCGCGCGTGGCCTCGACGTGCGCGTCCTCTTCTGGCGGCCCAACCCGGAGAGCAGCGGCTATGGTCGGACATTTGCCGGTACGCCGTCCGATCGGGATTTGTTGCGGGCACGAGGCTCGCGCTTCAAGGTCCGGTGGGATCGGGCAAAAGGAGCCTTCTGTCAGCACCAGAAGAGCTGGATGATCGATGCCGGACATCCCTCGGAGACGGCCTTCGTCGGGGGAGCGAACCTGACGGCCAAGGCGCTGCTGCGGCACGACGTCTATGCCGAGATCACGGGGCCGTCGGCGACGGACATCCGCCACAACTTCGTCCAACGATGGAACGACGCCAGCGAGCGGACAGCGCCGGATGGCAATTGGGCTTGCGATCCTCTCGATGAGTTGCCGATCCTGCAAGCAATGCCGATATCGCAGGGATCGAGCACGGTGCAGGTTCAGCGTACACTCGGTCCTGATAAGTCGATCCTCGATCAATACAAGCAGGCGATCGATGCGGCTTCCCGCACGATCTATCTCGAGAATCAGGCGATCCCGATACCGGAAGTTGCAGCCCATCTCGAGGGAGCGCTGCAGCGGGGTGTCGAGGTGATCCTGGTCGTGCCGGCAATTCCGGAGGCCCCTGTCTACGAGGCCCGTCGAGACCCGGCGCGACGTGGATTGTTTAATGCGCTGGAGCGGCTGGCGGCGTATCCGAACTTCCTGCTTGCTGGAATGGCGGAGAGCTCGAACGCGGATCGTCGGTTCACCTATGTCCATGCCAAGGTGATGATCGTAGACGATACCTGGGCGACCGTGGGCTCGTGCAATCTCCACACGTTTTCGCTGACGGGGAACGCCGAAATGAACGCCTCGATCTGGGATGCTGGCGCCGCCACGGCGTTGCGCTGTGCACTTTTCAGGCGGCAGCTAAACGTAGAAACGGCGTCGCTGCCGGGCCGGGAAGCATTCGCCTTTTTCAGGAGCGTCGCGCGCGACAACCGGCGCAAGATCGAGACGGTGTCAGGTGGCCTCGAAGGAGCGGCGATCATGCTCCTTCCGACCGCCTATGCACGGGAGCCCGACGCTCTGCCCTGACCTGTTTGTTTACGATATGTCGGCCGGCTGATAGCGTCCGCGGCAATGATTGCCGGCTTGATCAAGAAACTGATGGCTTTGACGCCCTATCGGGTCTCTCGCCATCGCGAGAACCGGTTCGACGCCACGCACAGTTGCCTCTGGCATTTTCGAGAGCTCGGCTACCAGCCGCGTTTGGTCATAGATGGCGGAGCCCATCTCGGGACTTTCGCCGACGCAGCGCAGCGCGCCTTTCCCGCGGCGGAGATTCACCTCGTCGAGCCGCAACCGGCCGCCCGTGCGCCGCTCGAAGCCATGGCCCGACAACGTGGCTGGACCTTCCACGCCTGCGCGCTCGACGATCGGGCCGGCAGCCTGCGGCTCGCTTGCGAGGCGACGCCGAACACAGGTGCCCATGTCACGTTTGCAGAAGAAGACGCGACGGACGTGCCGGCCTCGACGGTCGATACGCTGTTCGGCGCGCACCTTCGCGCCGATTCCCGTGCCCTGCTGAAGCTCGACCTGCAGGGACACGAGCTGCGGGCGTTGCGCGGCGCTGTGGCCTCCCTGCCGTCGATCGAGCTTGTCCTCGTCGAAGTGTCGTTCTTTCGCCAGTACCTCGAGCCCAGCATTCCCGAGCTGGTCAATTTCTTCGACGAGCAGGGATTTGATCTTTTCGACGTGGTCGGATTGTCGGGCCGCACCCGGGACGGCCGCCTGCGGCAGGGCGATTTCGTCTTTGTCAGGCGCGGCACGGTTTTGTCAGCCGATACGGCCTGGGCGTGATAATCTGGACAGTCTGAAACCGCTGCCGATACGCTTCGGCGATGGGAGGACTCGACATGCGGAGAGGCAAGCTTGTCCTTGGTCGGCGGTCACTGGTCGCGGGCTCGGCGGTGGCCTCATTGGCCGCGATGTCGCCGGCGATCGTGTGGGCCCAGGAAACGCCCGGCGTCACCGAAACCGAGATCCGCATCGGCAGCACGACGTCGCTCAGCGGCCCGGTCTCGGCGCTCGGCACACAGGCAAGATGCCAGGAGGCCTTCTTCAAGCGGATCAACGACAAGGGCGGCATCGCCGGCCGCAAGATCAACTATATCTACTACGACGACGGCTTCAGCCCACCCAAGACCGTGGAGCAGGTCCGTCGCCTGATCGAACAGGACAAGGTGGCTTTTCTGTTCAACATGCTGGGGACGGCACCCAACTCCGCCGTCGCCAAATACATCAACCAGAAGAAGGTGCCGCACCTTTTCCTGTCGGTGAACGGCGACAAGTGGGGCGATTACAAGAACACGCCCTGGACAATGGGCTTTGCGCCCAGCGCCCGCATCGAATCGCAAATCTACACGAAGTACGTGCTGCAGCAGAAAGCCGACGCGCGCTTTGCCATCCTTTATCAGAACGACGATCTTGGTAAGGACTATCTCGGCGGTGTGCGCGACGTCCTGAAGGACGAGTTCGACAAGCGCGCGACCGCTGTCTCCTACGAAGTCACCGATCCGACCGTCGATTCCCAGATCATCAACCTGCGGTCGACCAACGCCGACGCCGTTATCCTGGGCGGTACGGCGAAGTTCGTGGCACAGGCCATCCGCTCGATTTCCGATCTCGGCTGGAAGGCAATGGTCTTCCTCGCCAGCGGCGCCACGTCGGTGGCCGGCGTGATCGAACCGGTCGGTCGCGAGAGGGCGATCGGGGTGATGTCGTCGGCCTACGTCAAGGATCCCAACGATCCCGCTTGGGCGAACGATCCGGCCATTGCCGACTACGCCGCCTTCATGCGGGACTACTTTCCCGCCGGCAATGCGAAGGACACCTACAACAGCTACGCCTACACGGTGGCGCAGGTCCTGATGCGCGTGCTGGAGCAGTGCCAGGGCAGTTTCACGCGCGAAAACATCATGCGTCAGGCGACCAGCCTGAAGAACGTCGAGATACCCATGCTCCTGCCGGGCGTCGTGGTGAACACCAGCCCGACCAACTACCATCCGCTGCGGCAGGTCCAGCTCATGAAATGGGACGGCCAGACCTGGAGCCGCTTCGGCAAGATCATCGAGGGGGCAGAGGTCTAGGTTTCGTGCGTTGACGTGGGCAAAAATCACGTAAAGGCGTTCCGCGTCGCGGCGACTCCAGCCGCCATCCGATTGCGTTTTGCTTGTCCGGCCAGGACTCGCCGCTAAACTCCGGCCCAACCAAATTCCTGCCCCGGGAGGGCCCGATGGACCTCGCTTTCACGCCTGAGGAACAGAAATTCGCTGATGAAGTTCGCGCTTTCGTGCGGGCCAACCTGCCGGCCGACGTGCGCGACAAGGTGAAGAACGGCAAACACCTGATCCGCGACGATTACATGCGCTGGCAGCAGGCGCTCGGGAAGAAGGGCTGGCTGGTCTACACATGGCCGAAGAAGCATGGCGGTCCGGGCTTCACGCCGGCGGAGCGTTACATCTTCGAGAATATCTGCGCCGAGGAGTATGCCCCGGGCATCATCCCGTTCGGCACCAAGATGGTCGGGCCGGTGATCTATACCTTCGGCACCGACGAGCAGAAGGCGAAGTACCTGCCGTCGATCCGCGAAAGCACCGTGTGGTGGTGTCAGGGCTACTCCGAGCCGGGCTCCGGCTCCGACCTCGCGTCGCTGCGGACCAAGGCCGAGAAGCAGGGCGACCATTACATCGTGAACGGTTCCAAGACCTGGAACACGATGGGCCATTGGGCCGATTGGATCTTCTGCCTGGTCCGCACCGATTCCAAGGCCAAGCCGCAGGAGGGCATTTCCTTCCTGCTGATCGACATGAAGACGCCCGGCATCACCGTGAAGCCGATCATCATGGCCGACGGCGGCCACGAGGTGAACGAGGTCTTCTTCGACAACGTGAAGGTTCCGGTCGCGAACCTCGTCGGCAAGGAGAACGAGGGCTGGACCTGCGCCAAGTTCCTGCTGGCCAATGAGCGTCTCGGGATTGCCGCCGTGCCGCAATCCAAGCGTGGCGTCGCGGCCTTGAAGGACATCGCGCGCGCCGAACAGGAAAACGGCAAGCCGCTGATCGAGAACCAGAGCTTTGCCGAGAAGATCGCCGACCTCGAGATCCAGGTGACGGCGCTGGAGTTCACGGAGCTGCGTGTGCTGTCGCAGATGGCGCATGGCGGCCAGCCCGGACCCGAGGTCTCCGGCCTCAAGATCCGCGGCTCGGAGATCCAGCAGCGCATCACCGAGCTCACCATGGAGGCCGTTGGCGAGTATTCGGCGCCGTACCTGCCCGGCCTGCTGTGGCAGGGCACCAACGAGGCGCCGGTTGGGCCGGACTACGCCCACCTCGCCGCGCCGCGCTATTTCAATACGCGCAAGACGACGATTTACGGCGGCAGCAACGAGATCCAGAAGGGGATCATCAGCAAGATGGTGCTCGGGCTGTAAGGGAGTTGAAGAGATGGATCTGGCACTGAAACCCGAGCACAAGGCCTTCGCCGACGAAGTCCGCGCCTTCGCCCGCGAGAACCTGTCGCCCGCGACGCGCGAGAAGACCTTCTCGGGCAAGCACTACGACCGCGACGACCACATGGTGTGGCAGCAGGCGCTCGGGAAAAAGGGCTGGCTCGCTTACACTTGGCCGAAGAAGTATGGCGGCCCGGGCTGGGACGTCACGCAGCGCTTCCTGTTCGAGAACGTGCTGGCCGAGGAGGGCGCGCCGCGCATCCTGCCGTTCGGACCCAAGATGGTCGGCCCGGTCATCTATACGTTCGGCACAGACGCGCAGAAGGAGCGCTTCCTGCCGGGCATCCGCAGTTCCGAAGTGTCGTGGTGCCAGGGCTACTCCGAGCCCGGTGCCGGCTCCGACCTGGCGAACCTGCGGACCCGCGCCGTCCGCGAGGGCGACCACTACATCGTGAACGGCCAGAAGACCTGGACGTCGTTCGCCCATTGGGGCGACTGGATCTTCTGCCTGGTCCGCACCAAGCCCGACGCCAAGCCGCAGGAAAGCATCTCCTTCCTGCTGATCGACATGAAGACGCCGGGCGTCACGGTGCGGCCGATCATCATGACGGACGGCGCCCATCACGTGAACGACGTCTTCCTCGACAATGTGAAGGTTCCTGTCGAGAACCTGATCGGTAAGGAGAACGAGGGCTGGACGTGCGCCAAGTTCCTGCTGGCCAACGAGCGGCTGGGCATCGCCGAGGTACCGTCCTCCAAGCGCGGCGTCTCGGTGTTGCGCCAGATCGCGCGGGCTGAGCCGCTGAACGGCGGCACCCTGGCCGACGATCCGGCCTTCACGGCGCAGATCGCCGACGTCGACCTGCAGGTTCAGGCCCTGGAGATGAGCGAGCTGCGCGTGCTGTCGACCATGGCCCAGGGCGGTGCCCCCGGACCCGAGGTTTCGACCCTGAAAGTCCGCGGTTCGGAAATCCAGCAGCGCATCGCCGAGCTCACGATGGAGGCGGTGGGCGAGTATGCCCAGCCCTACCAGCCCGGCATGCTGTTCCAGGACACCAACGAAACGCCGATCGGCCCCGACCATGCCCCGCCGGCGGCGCCGCGCTATTTCAACATGCGCAAGACCAGTATCTACGGCGGCAGCACCGAAATTCAGAAGAATATCGTGTCGAAGATGGTGCTCGGGCTATAAGTCCAGCCAAGAATTCCGGAGGAGAAGCAATGGATCTGTCCCTTTCCGACGAACAGAAGCAGTTGCAGGAAGCCGCAGAGCGTTTCGTTCGCGACAAATACACGTTCGAGAACCGCCGCAAGATTGCCGCCAGCGAGCGTGGCTGGCTGCCTGAGAACTGGGCGCAGTTCGCCGAACTGGGCTGGCTCGGCATGGCGTTCTCGGAAGAGGATGGCGGCTACGGCGGCGGTCCGATCGAGACCATGATCGTCATGGAGCAGTTCGGTAAGGGCCTGGTGCTCGAGCCCTTCCTGCCGACGGTCGTGCTGGGCGGCGGCATGATCGCCAGCGCCGGCTCGAAGGCCCAGAAGGAGGCGCTGCTGGCGCCGATGATCGAGGGCAAGAAGCAGTTCGCCTTCGCCTGGCTGGAGCGCCAATCGCGCTACAACCTGGCCGACGTGTCGCTCAAGGCGACCAAGGAAGGGGCCGGCTGGTCGCTCTCGGGCCACAAGGGCGTCGTCTACAACGCGCCGTCGGCCGACCACATCATCGTGCTGGCGCGGACGGCGGGATCGGCGCGCGAGCCGAAGGGCCTGACGCTCTTCATCGTCGACGCCAAGGCCAAGGGCATCAGCCGTCGCGACTATCCCACGCAGGATGCGCTGCGCGCCTCGGAGCTCACCTTCGACAAGGTCTCGGTCGGTGCGGACGCTGTGCTGGGCAAGGTCGATGACGCGTTCCCCGTGGTCGAAGGGGCGGTCGATCGTGCCATCGTCGCACTCTGCGCCGAGGCTACCGGCTGCATGGACGCGATCAACGCCGCCACCTTGGAGTACATCAAGACCCGCAAGCAGTTCGGCGTGCCGATCGGCAAGTTCCAGGTGCTGCAGCACCGCATGGTCGACTGCTTCACCAACGCCCAGGAAGCACGCTCGATGACGCTCATGGCGTCGCTCAAGATCGACGACAAGGATCCCACGGTCCGCGCCAAGGCCGCCTCCGGCGCCAAGGTGCAGATCGGCAAGTCGGGCAAGTTCTGCGGCCAGAGCGCGGTGCAGATGCACGGCGGCATGGGCGTCACCGACGAGCTCTCCGTCAGCCACTACTTCAAGCGGCTGACCATGATCGACCTGATGTTCGGCAACCAGCAGCACCACCTCACGCGCTACAGCAACCTCGCCATGGCGGCGTGAGGTTCTCGCTTTAGGCATCGCTGACAGGTTGAGCGCAGCCCTCTCTTTCATTCTCCTCTCCCCCGCCTCGGGGGAGAGGTTGGGTGAGGGGGTGCGAAAGATGCCTAAGTCGCAGAGTTCTGCGGTAACAGCCGCCCCCTCACCTAACCTCTCCCCCAAATGGGGGAGAGGAATATGAATGTGACGGACAGCGCATCGAAGTGATGTGAGCGCCATCGTCAACATCATCGTGCCGGTCTTCGGCATCGTGCTGGTCGGCTGGGTGATCGGCCGCAGCAAGCTCCTCAGTCCCGAGGGGTTGCGCGGTTTCACGGCCATCACCTTCTATGCGCTGTTCCCGGCGCTGCTCTTCCGTTCGATGGCCCGGGTGCGGATCGAGACTCTGGAGCCCGCCATCCTGGCCGCCTTCTTCGGCGGCGTGATGCTGCTTTATGGCGCGATGCTGCTGCTCGGCCGGCTGCAGGGGCTGAGCCTCGGTGACCGGGCGATGTTCGCCCTCTCGGGCACTTTCTCCAACGGTGTCGGCATCGGCATTCCCTTCATCACCTACGCCTTCGGCGAGAAGGGGCTGGTGCCGCTGCTGATGATCATCAGCGTGCACTCGGTGATCCTGCTGACCTTCACCTGTTTCCTCATGGAGATGGATGGAGGCCGCGGCGGGCAGTCACGCGGCCGGCTGGCAGCCCGCCTGGGCGGTGCGGCCTTGTCGATGCTGAAGCATCCGGTGGTTCCGGTGATCTTCGCCGGCCTGGCATGGGGCGAGATCACGACCCATACCGCTCTTGCGACGCCGGCAGTCATCGATCGTATCCTGGAAGCGCTGGCCGCAGCGGCACCACCCTGCGGCCTGATCATGGTCGGCGCGTCGCTCGCCCATGTCGGTCTCAAGGGGCATTGGCAGCCGGCTGCCCTGGCCTCGGCCTTCAAGCTCGCGGCACTTCCGGTGCTGGTCTGGCTGATCGGGCGCTACGTCTTTCCGCTCGATCCGCTCTGGCTGATGGTGGCGACGCTGAACGCCGCCCTGCCGGCCGGCGCCAACGTCTACCTGATCGCCCAGATGTACAATATCGGCGTTGGCCGGGCGACCAACGCCGTGGTGATTTCCACGGCGGCCAGCGTCTTCACCCTGTCCGTCGCGTTGCTGCTGCTCGGCGTGCAGGCAGGCTGAAGCGGTGCCGCGCCGGCCGGATCACCGCTTCAGGGTGAGGGTCATTTCCGCGACGCCCGTCGCGAGGTTGTAGCCCGCGTCCTTCGTGACGCCCGCCGCCACCATGCCGATCTCGGCATTGGGGCCGCCATAGATCCAGTTGCCGCCGGCCTGCTTGCCGTCCGCCACCACGGTGCTCTGTTCGCCGACATAGGTACCGGCGATCTGGTCGACCTTGCGGTCGGAGCCCAGTGAATAGACCCGCCAGATCGTGTGGACGGCCTTGGTGTAGCCGATGTCGATGCCGACCTTGTTGATCGTGCCGGAATACTCGGCCGAGGAGCCGCCATCGCGGCCGAGGAAGACGCATTCCATGCTCTTGCTCGATCCCAGGACATAGCCCGTGCCGCCGGCGACGTTGCAGCTCAAGGCACCGATATAGATGCGCGAGTTGGTGTTGGTGGTGTTGAGCTGCTGCGCGCTCTGCTGCTGCATGCAGGCGCCGGTGGTGAGAGCGAGAGTTGCCGCCAGGGCGGCCGTCGAAAGTCTGATCATGTAGTCTCCTTACGCGCGAGACTATGGCACGAAACGTCGATGCGATGCTGCTCGCATCGGCGTCAGCAGCTGGGGATATGCAACCGAGCGGACTCGCTTGGAAATCAGAACTTGTAGGACAGCCCCAGCAGGCCGAAGGGCTGGGTTGGCGTCTCGATGATCGGGCTGGCCGCGGCATTGCCCAGCAACTGCGAGACTCCCAGGGTGGCATTCACGGTCCAGGAGTTCGACAGGGCGTAGACGCCGGACAGGCTGCCGGAAATGCTGCGCATGCCGGCGCCCGGTTGATAGACCGGGTAGTTGGTGTTGCTGGCTTGCAGCGGGTCGACGCCGAACCATTTCTGCATGTTGTTGCTGTCCGCCCAGGTCGCCCCGACCAGGCCGATCACGGTGAACTGGTGCGTGAAACGGTGACGGTAGGTCGCCTCCATGGTGACGGTCGTGCCGTTCTGGTTGCCGAAGGCGCGATCACCCTGCAGAGAAAGACCGACGCCGTTGAGGAAGTTGGCACGCAGGAACAGGCTGGCGCGAACCGCAGGATTGATATCGCCCATGCCGTTCAGCCGCGACGACCAGTTCTGCCAGCGGCCGACCGAGTAGCCGACGGCACCGCCGAACGACAGCGGTCCGCCGCGCCACATGACGATGCCGAGGCCGTCTCGGCCGTTGAGATAGATCGTGTCGAGCAACGGCAGGCCGGCGCGGTAGGAGATGTCGGGCAGCGGGGCCGGCGTGATCACGAAGGATTTGGCCCCGGGATAGACCGGCGCGACGAGCGCGCCGGCACCCAGCCGTGCCGACCAGCGGCCCGAGGCGAGGGTCGATCGTGAGGGAGCGGTCAATTCCATACTGGTCGCCTGGCCGTGTGCGCGTCCGGTGATCAGCAGATTGATCGCCAGCAGAATGGTCAGATAGATGGCCAGAGCCGCCATGAGCTGGCCGATCGTCCGCGGCCAGCGCGTAGCCGGGCGACTGTCGTTCGTCATCATGTCCTGAATCCTCTGAGCAATGACTCTCCGGGGCGGGCCCGGTGCTCAGACTGACTAGTCGCGCTACATTGCGATAAGCTGGTGCGGCTGCGTTCGCGGCGGCAATCTTTTCGATGGCCACGTCAGGTTGCGGCAATGCAGCCGTGAGAGCATCGCGACGGGGCGAAGAGCAAAGGTCGATGCGCATCCTTTTGGTGGAAGACGAGATCGAGATGGCGGCCGCGCTGCGTGGCGCGCTGGCGCGGCGCGGCTTTGTCGTCGACAGGGTTCGCACGCTCGAAGAAGCGCGCATCGCGCTGAAAGAGGCCGGCGTGCGCACCGTGCTGCTCGACCGCCGCCTGCCGGATGGAGACGGCCTCAGCCTGCTTCCCTTGCTGCGTTCGATGACCGATCCGCCGTTCGTCATCATGTTGACGGCGCTCGGTCAGACGATGGAGAGGGTCGAAGGGCTCGACGCCGGGGCCGACGACTATCTCGTGAAGCCGTTCGAGCTCGACGAGCTGCTGGCCCGACTGCGTGCCGTTGCGCGCCGTCGCGCCGGCGCTGCCGTTGAACCACTGACTCTGGGCGCGCTGAGCTTCGATACGGTCCATCGCGAAGCGCTGGTCGACGGGCAACCCCTGCAATTGCCGCGCCGGGAGATCGCGCTCCTCGACGTGCTGCTGCGGCGCGCCGGCCGCGTCGTGTTGCGCGAGACGATCGAGGCGGCGCTGTTCGGCTTCGACGACACGCCGGCGTCGAACACACTCGATTCGCATGTCTCGCGGTTGCGGCGGCGCCTGTCTGAAGCCCGGGCCGGTGTCGCCATCCATGCGCTGCGCGGTGTCGGCTACATGGCCAAGGCAGAGTAGATGCGCTGGTGGCCCAAACGCCGTCGTGCTCCCTCGCTGGCGCGCCGGATGATCCTGGGACTCGTGGCTTTCCAGGCCGTCGTCGGTCTGGCGGAGATTTTCGCCGAGCCGATCGCCACCGGCCGGCTGTCGTTGCGCCAGTGGCTGGCTGCCGAGCAGGCCGCACAGCTGGTGGCCGCCTCGCTCGGCCGCAATGCCGCCGGCGAATTGACCTACGTGCCGACGCCGGACCTGCAGTCCTATATCGCGGCAGCGCCCGAGTTCTGGTTCTACATCACCGACGGTACCGAGCTTCTCCGCGGTGGCAGCACGACGCAGCCGATCTTCGAGCGCGGGCCGGACGGCCAGCGCAAGGATCCGCGGCAGGGCACGATGTTCCAGCTCGAAACGCAGGTCGGCAAGGTCAACCTCATGCTGGGCGGCGAGCATGGCGAGCTGCTGGAAGGCGCCTGGATCTGGCTGGGCGACCGGCTGCGCCGCTGGCTGATCACCCTGGTGATCGTCGCAGTCTGCGTGACCGTCGTCACCGTCGGCCTCGTGCAACTTCTGCTGCGCCCGGTACGCGCCGCTGCGCGGGCCGCGTCGGCGCTGCAGCCCGGGCAGCATTCACCGGCTTTGCCGGAGGCGGGCGTTCCCGTCGAGATCCTGCCGCTGGTCAGTGCCACCAATGCCGCCTTCGATCGGTTGGAGCGCGAGCACAGCCGGCAGCGTCGCTTCATCGCCAACGCCGCGCACGAACTGCGCACGCCGATCGCCATCCTGGGCATCCGGCTCGACGAGCTGCCCGAAGGGCAAACCAAGCAACGGCTGCGCCAGGACGTCCGGCGCCTGACGATGCTCGCCAACCAGCTGCTCGACATCGAGCGACTGCATCATGCCGGTGGGCCGCAGCCCGACCGCAGGGTCGAGATGGTGGCGCTCGCGCGTGAGGTCGTGGCCGAGATTGGCCCTCTTGCCATTGACAGCGGTGGTACACTCTCTTTTCGCAGCGCTCTGCGGCGGCTCGACATCGTCGGTGACGAGCAGGCGCTGCGTGGCGTCCTGCTCAATCTGATCGGCAATGCGCTCACCCATGGCGGCCGCGGCGTGAGTGTCGAGGTGCGTATCGATCTCGATGGCACCATCGTCGTTGCCGATAGCGGGGTAGGGGTCACGGTCGAGGCCCGCGAACGGGTCTTCGAGGCTTTTCAGCGCGCCAGCGAAGGGTCGGCCGGGGCAGGCCTCGGCCTCTACATCGTGCGAGAGGTGTTGAAGGCCCACCATGCGCTGATCGAGTTGCGCGACGGCCGGCCCGGCGCGATCTTTCGCATCCGTTTCGACGACGCCGCGCGCCGCGTGAACTAGCGCTTCTGAGCGGAGCTCCAGCTCCGCTCATGTTCATGAGGCCCGCAGTGCGAAGAAAAGCACTGCCGTCAGCGCAAAGCCGACGCGAGCAACGTGACGCCGGCGACGGCCATGACGATGTCGAGCAGGCGCTGGAAGACAGTGGAGCTCAGCCGTTCGACGATGGCGCGGGCGGCGTAGGTCCCGACCATCACCGAAGAGCCCGAAATCAGCCCCTTGATCACGATGTCGAGCGGCAGGGCGCCGAAATGCTGGAAGGTGGCGGCCTTGCTGATGTAGATCGCCAGCGACCCGGCGGCCTCTGTCGCGATGAAGGCGCCCTTCACCAGGCCATGGGCGGCAAAAGCCGGGACGCTGAGCGGGCCGGTCGACACGACGATGCCGGTGAGAAAGCCGATGACGGCACCGGCCACGACCAGGCCGCCATATCCCAGGCTGATCTTGCGGGCCGCCAGCCAGTGGCGTCCCGGGATCATGGCCAGGAAGAAGACGCCGAGCGCCAGGTCGACGGCCCGCTCGGGCAGCACCAGCAGGGTGCGGGCCCCCAGCGCCGCCGCGGGAATGCCGCCTACAGCATAGGCGGCACAGCCGCGCCAATCGATGTCGCGCCACCAGGCGGTGATCTTCGCGAAGTTCGACATCAACGCCACGACCGTCATGATCGGCACCGCTTCGCGCGGTCCGAAGGCGAAGACCAGGACCGGCAGCAGGATGACCGTGGCACCCGTGCCGACGATGCCGCTGACCACACCCGCGACCAATCCGACGGCGAGAACGAGCGCATAGGTCAGCATGCCGGGAGCATGCTCCCGGCGAAGGTCAGTATCCGATGTTCGGCCTCAGCCATTTTTGCGCCTGCTCGATCGTGACACCGCGGCGTTTTGCATAGTCCTCGACCTGATCGGCGCCAATACGAGCGACACCGAAATACTGCGCCTCGGGATGGGCGAAGTAATAGCCCGAGACCGCCGAGATCGGAATCATGGCGAAGCTCTCGGTCAGGGTCATGCCGGCGTTCTGGCCGGCATTCAGCAGGCGGAAGAGCTCGGGCTTCTGGCTGTGGTCGGGGCAGGCGGGGTAGCCCGGCGCTGGCCGGATGCCGCGATACTTCTCGCGCACCAGGTCATCGTTGCTGAGAGCTTCGTCGGGCGCATACCCCCAAAGGGTCTTGCGCACCCGCTCGTGCAGACGCTCCGCAAAGGCTTCTGCGAGGCGATCGGCCAGTGCCTTCAACAGGATATCCGAGTAGTCGTCATGGTCGGCACGGAAGCGGGCGAGGTGCTCCTCGATCCCGTGGCCTGCCGTCACGGCAAAGCCGCCGATCCAATCGGCTTCCGGCGAGATGAAGTCGGCCAGGCACATGTTGGCGCGGCCCGACCGCTTCTCGATCTGCTGGCGCAGGAAATAGAGGCGCGACAGTTCCTTGGTCCGGCTCTCGTCGGTGTAGAGCACGACATCGTCGCCGTCCCTGCGGCACGGCCAGAACGTGACGACGCCCTTGGCGGTCAGCCACTTCTCGCGCACGATATGGTCCAGCATCTTGCGGGCATCGGCGTAGAGCTTCTTGGCGCTCTCGCCCACCACCTTGTCTTCGAGGATCGACGGATAGGTGCCGGCCAGCTCCCAGGCGCGGAAGAACGGCGTCCAGTCGATGCGCTCGATCAGCTCATGCAATGGGTACTCGGCGAAGACGCGCGTGCCGGTCACGGCAGGCTTGGGCGGCGTATAGGCCGACCAGTCAATCTGGTAGCTGTTGGCGCGCGCCGCCTCGACCGGCACGACCTTGTCTTTCTGCTTGTCGCCGCGTTCCACGCGAATCGCTTCGTACTCGGCGGCGACCTTCTGGGCGAACTCGCTTGCCTGGGTGCCCGACTCGGAGACCAGCGCCTGGCAGACGCCGACAGCGCGCGAGGCATCGAGCACATGCACCGTCGTGCCCTCGTAGCGCGGCGCGATACGCAGTGCCGTATGGACCTTCGACGTGGTCGCGCCGCCGATCAGGAGCGGCACCTTGAAACCCTGGCGGGTCATTTCTTCCGCCACTGTCACCATCTCGTCGAGCGAGGGCGTGATCAGGCCCGAGAGCCCGATCATGTCGGCCTTGTTGTCGTTGGCCGACTTCAGGATGTCCTGGAACGGCACCATGACCCCGAGGTCGATGACCTCGAAGTTGTTGCACTGGAGGACCACGCCCACGATGTTCTTGCCGATGTCGTGAACGTCGCCCTTGACCGTCGCCATGACGATCTTGCCCTTGGAGCGGGCGCCCGCAGACTTCTCCGCCTCGATATAGGGCAGGAGATGGGCCACGGCCTTCTTCATGACGCGCGCGCTCTTCACCACCTGGGGCAGGAACATCTTGCCCGCACCGAAGAGATCGCCGACGACATTCATGCCGGCCATCAGCGGGCCTTCGATCACCTCGATCGGCCGCGCGATCTGCAGACGCGCCTCTTCGGTGTCGGCGACCACGAACTGGTCCATGCCCTTGACCAGCGCATGCTCCAGCCGCTTCTCGACCGGCCAGCTGCGCCACTCCGCGTCCTGCGTCTCGGCGACTTCGCCGGTGCCCTTGTACTTGGGCGCCAGTTCGAGAAGCCGCTCGGTTGCATTGGGATTGCGGTTGAGGATCACGTCCTCACAGGCGTCGCGCAGTTCCTGCGGGATCTGGTCGTAGACCTCGAGCTGGCCGGCATTGACGATGCCCATGTCCATGCCCGCCTGAATGGCATAGTAGAGGAACACCGAATGCATCGCCTTGCGGACCGGCTCGTTGCCGCGGAAGGCGAAGGAGAGGTTGGAGACGCCCCCCGAAATCTTGGCGGCCGGGCAGCGCTTCTTGATCTCGCGGGTGGCCTCGATGAAATCGACGCCGTAGTTGTTGTGCTCCTCGATGCCGGTGGCGACCGCGAAGATGTTGGGATCGAAGATGATGTCTTCCGCCGGGAAGCCGACCTGGTTCACGAGAATGTCGTAGGCGCGGGCGCAGATCTCGACCTTGCGTTCCTTGGTGTCGGCCTGGCCTTTCTCGTCGAAGGCCATGACGACGACCGCGGCACCGTAGCGGCGCACCTTGCGGGCGTGGGCAATGAAGGGCTCGATGCCTTCCTTCATGGAGATCGAGTTCACGATCGGCTTGCCGGCGACGCATTTCAGGCCGGCTTCGATCACGCTCCACTTGGAGCTGTCGATCATGATCGGCACGCGGGCGATGTCGGGCTCCGACGCGATCAGCTTCAGGTAGGTGTCCATCGCCTTCTCGGCGTCGAGCAGGCCCTCGTCCATGTTGACGTCGATGACCTGCGCGCCGCTTTCGACCTGCTGGCGCGCGACTTCGATGGCGGCGTTGTAGTCGCCTTCCAGGATCAGCTTCTTGAACCTGGCCGATCCGGTGACGTTGGTGCGCTCGCCGATATTGATGAAGGTCGCGCGCGGCCCAGCCGGGGCCTCGATATCGTTATCCTGGGACATCAAAAGAAACTCGCTGCTTCCATTCCAGAGAGGCGAAGTGCTGGCGGCAGGACCTGCCAGGTGCGCGGCTTCACGCCTTTGACCGCGTCGGCGATCGCCTTGATGTGGCCGGGCGTCGTGCCGCAGCAGCCGCCGACCACGTTCAACCAGCCGTTCTCGGCCCAGCCGCGGACCAGCTTACCGGTCATCTCGGGCGGTTCGTCATAGGCGCCAAGCTCGTTGGGCAGGCCGGCGTTGGGGTAGACGCAGAGCATGCTGTCGACCTGCGGGTTCAACGCCTGTACGTAGGGATGCAGCTCGGTGGCGCCGAAGCTGCAATTCAGCCCCATGGTGATTGGCCGGGCATGACGGACCGAGTGCCAGAAGGCCTCGACCGTCTGACCCGAGAGGTTGCGGCCCGCGAGGTCGGTCAGGGTCATGGAAACCATGACCGGCAGCACCTCGCCGCGCGCTTCGCCCGCTTCGTCGGCCGCCACGAGGGCTGCCTTGGCGTTCAGCGTGTCGAACACGGTCTCGACCAGGATGAAATCGACGCCGCCGTCGAGCAGACCGTCGATCTGTTCGCGGTACATGTCCTTCACTTCGTCGAACGTCACGGCGCGATAGCCGGGATCGTTGACGTTGGGCGAGACGGAAAGCGTCTTGTTGGTCGGGCCGAGGGCGCCCGCGACGAAGCGCGGCTTGGCCGGATCGCGCGCCGTCGCGGCGTCGGCGCAGGCGCGCGTCAGCCTGGCAGCGGCGAGATTGATCTCGCGCGCCATGCCGCTGATGCCGTAGTCCGAGAGGCTGATCGAGTTGGCATTGAAGGTGTTGGTCGCGACGATATCGGCGCCGGCGTCGAGATAGGCGTTGCAGATCTCCGAGATGACGTCCGGGCGCGTCAGGTTCAGAAGATCGTTGTTGCCTTTCTGGTCGTGGTTGCCGAGCGTGTCCTTGAATTGAGGGCCACCGCGATAGCCTGCCTCGTCCAGGCGATAGCTCTGGATCATCGAGCCATAGGGCCCGTCCTTGATGAGGATGCGTTCGCTGCCGATCTCGCGCAGCTGGTCGGCTTTTTCTTCCCGTGTCATCGCGGACGTACTCCCAGCAGATGGCAGATCGCGAATGTGAGATCTGCACGGTTCAGCGTGTAGAAGTGGAACTGCTCGACGCCCTCGCTCTGCAGGCGGCGGCAGAGGTCGCCCGCCACGGTGGCGGCGATCAAACGGCGCGTCTCGACATCGTCGTCCAACCCGTCGAACAGGCTGGCGAGCCAGGCCGGCACCTTGGAGCCGCACAGGCCTGCCATCTTGCTGATGCCCTGGAAATTCGAGACCGGCATGATGCCCGGCACGACCGGCACGCGGACGCCCGCCGCGGCAGCGCTGTCGCGGAAGCGGAGGAAGTCGTCGGCCTCGAAGAAGAACTGGGTGATGCAGCGGTCGGCGCCGGCGTCGACCTTGCGCTTCAGGTTTTCGAGGTCGGCCTTGGCATCGGCCGAATCGGGATGCTTCTCGGGATAGCCCGCGACGCTGATCTGGAATGGCCCGATCTTCTTCAGGCCGGCGACCAGGGCGGCAGCGTTCTCGTAGCCGCCGGGATGGACGCTGTACTTGCCGCCCATGCCGCCCGGCGGATCGCCGCGCAGCGCCACGATATGGCGGATGCCGGCATCCCAATAGGCGCGGGCGACGTCGTCGATCTCGCCCTGTGTGGCGGCCACGCAGGTGAGGTGGGCGGCGGCATCGATGCCGGTGTCCGACTTGAGGCGCGCAACCGTCTCGTGCGTGCGCTGACGTGTCGAGCCGCCCGCTCCATAGGTCACGGAGAAGAACGTCGGCTGTAATGGAGTCAGCCGGTTCACGGTCTCCCACAGAGTGCGCTCCGCCGCTTCGGTCTTGGGCGGGGAGAACTCGAAGGAGACCTTCAGCCGCTGCGGGGCGCGCGCGGGAAACTCGGCAGTGCCGACGCTCGTGCTCAGCGGGCCGGTGTCGGGGCTCATCGGGAGACTCCATGGACGGGAAGGACAGGGGATCGCGGCGCGGCGCGCGCCGGCAGCTCGCGCTCGCCGCGCCAGATGCCGGTCATCAGACGGCGGCCGGGGAAATGGATCGGCTCCAGGGGGTTGAGGCCGGCGCTCCGGAGCCAGCCCTGCACCTGGTTGTCGGCGAAGCCCAGATGGACGTGGGCGTGCTCGCGCTTCAGCTCGACGAGGTCGTGCGGCGAGAAATCGACCACCAGGACAACGCCGCCGGGGCGGACGACTCGGGCCGCCTCGGACAAGGCGGCCGCCGGATCGTCGGCATAATGCAACACGTGATGGATGGTGACGACGTCGAAGCTGTCGGCTTCGAAGGGCAGGGCATACATGTCGCCCTGGCGGATATCGGCATTGTCGATGCCGGCCCGGGCGAGGTTGGCACGCGCCAGTGCCAGCATCTCGCGGCTCTGGTCGACGCCCACGGCCTGCTCGACCTTGGGGGCCAGCACCTCGAGCAGCCGGCCGGTGCCGGTGCCGATATCGAGCAGGCGGCGGGCGCCCAAAGGCAGGTGATGGGCGAGTGCGCGCTCGATCTCGCGGTCGGCGACGTGCAGGGCGCGCAGCTCGTCCCAACGCTGGGCATTGTCGCGGAAGAAGCGGACAGCCGCGGTCTGGCGCCGCTGCTGCAGGGCATCGAGCCGCGCCCGGTCGGCGGCGATCCGCGGGTGCTTGGGATCGAGGCGCCGCACGAATTCGTGAACGAGGGCGGCATCTTCGCCGCTCGGCGCCAGACGGAAGCGCGTGAATTGCGCCTCGCGGAACCGCTCCAGCAGGCCCGCTTCGACCAGGAGTTTCAGGTGGCGCGAGACGCGCGGCTGGCTCTGGCCGAGCACATGCACGTAGTCGCTGACCGTGAGGTCCTCGCGGGCCGCCAGCGCCAGAATACGCAGCCTTGTGTCCTCGGCAGCCGCGCGCAGAAGGGTCAGCAGATGGTCCATAGAATGAAGAATATAAGCATATCTTTATGTATGCAATACTAAAAGATGCCGATTGCACGCATGCAGAAAATTCTGGCGCGTGTGTCACGATACAATCGTGCCCCTCGGGGGCCTTCAAAGCGCAGCCTCGGTATGCAACACTCCCTTTCGGTGCGGTGATCGGCGCGGCCTGGTTCAGGGCCCGGGTCTTCGGGCTGACGGAATGAACTCAGGGTTGCGTATATGATCGACGGTGTGAGGGGAGCCATGGCCGCAAGCATCCGCCGGTCGGCAGCAGCGCTTGTCTTGTGCGGGGGCCTGCTCGGGGGCTGTTCCAGCGGCGATACCGGCGCCGCTGACGTCTGGGACCCGCTCGAAACACCCAACCGCTTCATCTTTTCCATCAATCGTACCGTCGACATCATCGCCGTGCGGCCGATGGCGGTGATGTATCGCGATCTGGTGCCGGAACGGGCACAGACCTCGGTGCGCAATGCGCTCGACAATCTCGGCGAGCCGGTGACGGCCATCAACGAGGTCCTGCAGGGCGATCCGAATCGCGCGGTCACGACCCTGGCGCGTTTCCTGGTCAACTCGACCATCGGTCTCGCAGGCCTGTTCGATGTGGCGACGGGCTTCGGCCTCGAACGCACCAAGGAAGATGGCGGCAAGACGATCGGCACCTGGGCCGGCGTCGAGCCGGAGAATGGCGGTCCTTATCTCATGTTGCCGCTGGCCGGTCCGTCCAACGCACGCGACAGCGCGGGCCTGATGATGGACTACGCCGTCGATCCGTTCCGGATCCTCACCTTCAGCCTTGCCTACAACAGCTGGGACACCATCCAGAGCGTGCGCTACGCCGCCAATGTGGTCGACTATCGTTCGCGCACGATCTTTGCGCTGGACGATCTCGAGAAGAACAGCGTCGACTACTATGCCGCACTGCGCTCGGCCTATACGCAGAACCGCGCCGACCAGATCCGTCAGAAGCGTGACAAGACCAACACCAAGAGCGAACTGGAGCGCCGCGATAATTTGGCGCTGGTGAAATAGGACGCGGCCGCGGTGCTGGTGCACCGGGGGCGTATCTGGGCTAGAACTTTTCCTCTCGAAACTTCCATGGAGCGAACGGTGCCGCTGCCCGCTTCCCGTCGTGATGTTCTTCGCCTTGCCGTCGGTGCCGCCCTCGTGGGCACGGCCCTGCCGGCCTTCGCCGCCGATCCTGCGCAACAACTCGTCGAAGGGACGGTCCAGCAGGTGATCGACATCGTCAAATCCAAGACCGGAGCCGCCCGACAGGCGGCGATCATGCAGGTGCTGGAGACCAAGTTCGATCTGCCTGCGATGGGCCGCACGACCCTTGGTACTCACTGGAACGCGGCAACGGAGGAGCAGCGCACCCGCTTCCTCAAGGCCGTCGCCACGGCGGAAGCCAAGTCCTACAGCGACCGTTTCGGCCAGTATGCCGGCCAGACCCTGGCGGTTAACAGGGTGATCCCGCGCAACAACGGTTCCACCATCGTCGATAGCCGGCTGACCCAGACCAGTGGCCAGCCGATCAAGCTCGAATGGGAGATCCGCGGCGACCGTATCACCGACGTGAAGGTCGAGGGCGTCAGCATGGTCATGACTAGACGTTCGGATTTCAATTCCTACATCCAGAACCATGGCGGAAAAGTGGACGCCCTGATCCAGGAGCTGGAAGCCCGGGCCGCCCGCTGATTTCCGTGGAGTTTGGGGCCGAATTGCGCCTGTAACGCTTTCGACGTAGTCTTTCCCGAGGGAGGCGCATCGATCGCTTTGCAGGTCATGGGAGTGGCCGCGGAGCGAAGGAGAGCGCCATGGACAGCGCAGCAGCCAAGAACGCGGCCGGTAATTCGGTCGAACTGAGATCGGTCGATCCGGTCTGGGACCGCATTCGCGAGGCGGCGCAGGCGGCGGCTGCCGCCGAGCCGGTGCTGGCGGGCACACTGCATGCCACCATTCTCAGCCAGCCGAAGTTCGAAAGCGCGCTCAGCTACCATTTGGCCCGTCTGACCGGCACGACCGAAGTGCCGGCGGCGCTGATCCGCCAGACCTTCGACGAGGCGCTGAATGCCGACAAGGCGATTGGGCTCGCCGCGCGGGCCGACATCATGGCCGTCGCCGAGCGCGACCCCGCCTGCACGTCCCACCTCGATCCGCTGCTTTGGTTCAAAGGCTATCACGCGCTGCAGACCTATCGTGCCGCGCATTGGCTATGGGGGCAGGGGCGTCAGGCGCTCGCTCACTACCTGCAGAGCCGCGCCAGCGCGCTGTTCGGGCTCGACATCCATCCCGGCGCAGTGATCGGCAAGGGCATCTTCATCGATCACGGCACCGGCGTGGTGATCGGCGAGACGGCCGTTGTCGAGGACGGTGTCTCCATGCTGCACGGTGTGACGCTCGGCGGCACCGGCAAGGAACGCGGCGACCGCCATCCCAAGGTGCGTCGCGGAGTGCTGCTCGGTGCCGGCGCCAAGGTGCTGGGCAATATCGAGATCGGCGCCTGTGCCAAGATCGCCGCCGGCAGCGTCGTGCTCGATCCGGTTCCGGCCGGTTGCACCGCCGCGGGCGTGCCGGCGCGGATCATCGGCTGCGTCGATGTCCCGGAGCCGGCACTGGAGATGGATCAGCGGATCTGATCCGGTGCGAGGAACCGAGATGGCGCATCGCTTCGCGGGTCTCGCGCTTCACACCTGGACAGTCGACACGACACCATTCGAAGCCGTCCTGATCGCTGCGAAGGCGGCCGGGTTCGAGGCCGTCGAGTTGCGCCGCGTCGATTTCAAACGCTGCCATGAGCGTGGCCTGTCGAACGACGCGGTTCTCGCTCTGGTGCGCGACAGCGGCCTGAAGGTCAGTGCTGTCGGGACGGAATACGGCTGGACCTTTGCGGCCAGAGACGATCGCGAGCGTCTGTTCGCGTCGTTGGAAGAGGCCTGCACCAATGCCGTCGCGCTCGATTGCGGGACGGTGATGAGCGGCATCGGCCCTGGCGCTGCGTCGTTCGAGGAGGCCGTCGCCAACGTCCGGCGCGCCGGCGAGATCGCCGCCCGGCATGGGCTGAGGTTGGCGCTCGAATACCAGTTCCAGCATCCGATCGTGAGCAGTCTCGATATCCTGCGCGACCTCGTCGGTCGCGCCGGACAGCCCACTGTCGGCCTTCTGCTCGACGCCTATCACCTGCAGCGCGGCGGCCGGCCCGGCCGCGGCTTCGACGACGTGCCGGGCTCGGAGATCTTCTACGTACAGTACAGCGACGTGCCTGATGCGCCGCCCGTCAGCGTGCCGCCGACCGATCGCCTGCCACCGGGCAAAGGCGTCGTGCGCTGGAGCGATCTCCTGCAGTCGCTCGCCGACAAAGGCTATCGCGGATATCTCAGCTACGAAGCGCCCAATCCGGCCCATTGGGCACGCGACGCGGCTGGCGTGGCGCGCGAAGGCGTCCAGGCAACCCGCGGCGTTCTCGACCGAGCCTTCGAGGGCTGAGAGTTCGATCCCGTATCACAGCGAGTGAAGAGCAGGTCGTGGCACGGAACGCCCCCGACCGGGAAAACGGATGATCGAAAGCTGGTCGATGCACTGCCATCGGCTATGATCGCGCCATGAGGATATTGCTGGCCGGTCTCGTCTTCTTCTTCCTGGTTGCAGCGCAGGCCTTCGCGGCGGACGATCTCGCGAACGTCAAGGCCTCGGACGGCTCGGAATTTTCCTACGTTCTCACGACCAACGACCCGAAGGCCGTGCAATACGCGGTCATCCTGATGCCGGGCGGTCGCGGCATTCTCGATCCGCGCCTGAACGCCAACGGCAAGGTTGCCATGACCGCGGCGGGCAACTTCCTCATCCGATCGCGCTCGCTCTTCGCGGACAGCCAGTTCGTGGCTGCATCCACCGATGCCACCACCACGCCCGCGCGCATCGCCGCCATCGTGGCCGATCTCGAGAAGCGCTACGGCAAGCTGCAAGTGTACGTGATCGGCACATCGCGCAGCACGGAGGCGTCGATGAAGCTCGCCGCGTCGATGGACGGGCAGGTGGCCGGCTTCGTGCACACCTCGTCGATGAACGGCATCGCCGGCTTCGATCCGCGCCGGCTCAAGAGCCGCAACCTGATCGTCTATCACGAGCAGGACGCGTGCCGCGTGACGATGCCGAGCAGCGGCCAGGCCTTGCACGACAAGTACGGTACGGAGTTGATCGTGGTGACGGGCGGCAAGAGCACCGGCGACGATTGTGAGGCCTTCGCCCATCACGGCTACAACGGCGTCGAACGCGATACCGTCGACAGGATCAAGGCATGGATCCGCAAGAGCGGCTAGAGCAGCGCCCGGGAAGAAGGAGCCGCATGCGGCTCCCTCTTCCCGGGCATAAGCTGCTCTAGAATCGATAGAATCTAGAGCACGACCTTCCGCTCGACTGAGTCCAGTCGAGCGGAACGTGCTCTAGCCGCTGTCGTTTTGCTTCCGCAGCAGCTTGTGCCTGGGAAGATGGCCCTGCGCGCAGGTCCATCGTCCCAGGCGCAGTTCTAGCCCCTGACCAGCGGCTTGTACTTGATGCGGTGCGGCTGGTCGGCGTCGGTGCCGAGCCGGCGATGCCGGTCGGCCTCGTAGTCCTGATAGTTGCCCTCGAACCATTCGACATGGCTGTCGCCTTCGAAGGCCAGCATGTGGGTGGCGATGCGGTCGAGGAACCAGCGATCGTGGCTGATGATGACGGCGCAGCCGGCATAGTCGACCAGGGCCTCTTCGAGCGCCCGCAAGGTGTCGACGTCGAGATCGTTGGTCGGTTCGTCGAGCAGCAGCACGTTGGCGCCCGACTTCAGCATTTTGGCGAGGTTCACGCGGTTGCGCTCGCCGCCCGAGAGCTGGCCGACCTTCTTCTGCTGGTCACCGCCCTTGAAGTTGAAGGAGCCGCAATAGGCGCGGCTGGAGATCTCACGGTTGCCGAGCTTGATGATGTCGAGGCCGCCCGAGAGTTCCTCCCAGACCGTCTTGTTGGGATCGAGGGTCTCGCGGCTCTGGTCGACATAGCCCAGCTTCACCGTCGGACCGACCGAGAAGGTGCCGGTATCGGGCTTGTCCTGGCCGGTGATCATCTTGAAAAGCGTGGTCTTGCCGGCGCCGTTGGGGCCGATGACACCGACGATGCCGCCCGGCGGCAGGTTGAAGGAGAGGTTGTCGATCAGCAGCCGGTCGCCGAAGCCCTTGGAGATGCCCTCGGCCGTGATGACGTGGTCGCCGAGCCGGGGGCCGGCCGGGATCACGATCTGTGCCGTGTCGAGCGTCGCCTTCTGCTCCTCCTCGACCATCTGGTTGTAGGCCGCGATACGGGCCTTGCTCTTGGAACGCCGGGCCGACGGGCTGGTCCCCATCCACTCCAATTCACGCTGCATGGTGCGGCGACGGGCGTCAGCGGTCTTCTCTTCGAGTTCGAGGCGCTTGTCCTTCTGCTTCAGCCACGAGGAGTAGTTGCCCTCCCAGGGGATGCCCTGGCCGCGGTCGAGTTCGAGGATCCAGCCCGCGACATTGTCGAGGAAGTAGCGGTCATGGGTCACCGCCACGACGGTGCCGGGGAACTCGGCGAGATGACGCTCCAGCCATGCCACCGACTCGGCGTCGAGATGGTTGGTCGGTTCGTCGAGCAGCAGCATGTCGGGCTTGGAGAGCAGCAGGCGGCACAGGGCGACGCGGCGGCGCTCGCCGCCCGAAAGCTTGTCCACGAGGGCGTCCGACGGCGGGCAGCGCAGCGCGTCCATCGCGATCTCGACCGTGCGGCCGAGGTCCCAGCCGTTGCCGGCGTCGATCTTTTCCTGCAGCTCGCCCTGCTCGGCGATCAGCTTGTCCATGTCGGCGTCGGGATCGGAGAAGGCGTTCGACACTTCCTCGAAGCGGGCGAGCATCCTGGCCATCTCGCCGGCGCCGTCCATGACGTTGCCCAGCACGTCCTTGGCCGGGTCGAGCTGCGGCTCCTGCTCGAGCAGGCCGATCTTCACGCCTTCGGCCGCCCAGGCCTCGCCGGTGAAATTGTCGTCCTTGCCCGACATCACGCGCAGCAGGCTCGATTTTCCCGAGCCGTTCAGGCCCAGCACGCCGATCTTGGCGCCCGGCAGGAACGACAGCCAGATGTCCTTCAGCACCTGCTTGCCGCCCGGATAGGTCTTGTTCAGACCCTTCATGACGTAGATGTACTGATACGCAGCCATTGGGGCGCTCCTGGTCGGCCGACGGCGGTGGGCCGGGACGGGGGTGGGCAGGGAAGGCGAGCCTTGTAGCGGCCCGGCAGTTTCTGTTCAATGACGGCCAGGGGAAACGCGCACGTATGCTGGCAGAACCGACCGTTCTGGCCCTGTCCTTGGCCTATCTGGGCCTGTTGTTCGCCGTGGCCTATTTCGGTGACCGGTACGCGCGCGACTGGTCGGCCACGACGGCCGCGCCGATCGTCTATGGCCTGTCGCTGGCGATCTACTGCACCTCGTGGACTTTCTACGGCGCGGTCGGGCGGGCGGCGACCTCGGGTATCGACTTCATTCTGATCTATACCGGTCCCGCCCTGGTGGTGACGGCGGGCTACCCGCTGCTGCGCAAGATGGTGCGGCTGGCCAAGCAGCACAATGTGACCTCGATCGCCGATTTCCTGGCCTCGCGCTATGGCAAGAGCCGCGCCGTCGGCGTCACCGCCACCCTGTTCGCCACGGTGGGCGTGCTGCCCTACATTGCGCTGCAGCTGCAGGCCGTATCGTCGTCCTTCCGCAGCATCGCCGCCCCCTCACCGTGGGGAGAGACGCATCCCGGCGTCGTCCATACCGACACCTCGCTGATCGTGGCGGCGCTGATGGCGCTGTTCACCATCCTGTTCGGCGTGCGCAACGTGCATGCCTCCGAGCAGCATCGCGGCATGATGGTGGCCATCGCCTTCGAATCGGTGGTGAAGCTGCTCGCCCTGCTGACGGTCGGCCCGTTCGTCCTGTGGTACCTGTTCGAGGGCACGGGCGACATGCTGGCCCGTCTCGCCGAGAGGCCGGAACTCGCCGATCAGGTGATGCGCGAGGGCTCGCCGCTCACCTGGGTCGTGACCTCGATCCTGTCCGGCATGGCCTTCCTCTGCCTGCCCCGCCAGTTCCACGTCGCCGTCGTCGAGCACGGCCATCCGGCCAGCCTGCGCACGGCGCGCTGGCTGTTTCCGATCTACCTCGTGCTGATCAACCTGTTCGTCCTGCCGATCGCGGCGGCCGGCCTGCTGCTGCTGGGCACCGAGAGCAGCCCCGACCTCTATGTGCTGCAACTGCCGCTGGTACACGGCGAAAGCTGGTTGTCGGCCTTCGTCTTCATCGGCGGCCTGTCGGCGGCGACGTCGATGGTGATCGTGGCCTGCATGGCGCTCTCCGGCATGATCGGCAACGAGCTGGTCATGCCCTACCTCCTGAAGCGCCGTGCCGGCGAGGCGCAGGAGATGGGCCCGCTGGTCGTCTTCGTCCGCCGTGCCGCGGTCGTGCTGATCCTGATGGCAGGCTACGCCTACGAGCGCATCATCTCGGGTTATCTGCCGCTCGCCTCGATCGGCCTCATTTCCTTCTGCGCGGTGGCGAACTTTGCGCCCGGACTGATCCTCGGCCTCTACTGGCGGCGCGCCCATCGTTTCGGCGTGGTGGCGGGGCTGGTCGGCGGCTTCGTGGTCTGGATCTATGCGCTGCTGCTGCCGACGCTGAAGCAGGAGACGGGCAGTCGCCTCGAAGTGCCGCTCAGACCCTACCTGCCGCCTTTCCTGGCCGAGCTCGATCCGGTGAGCCAGGGCTTCATCGTCGGCATCCTGGTCAATACCGCCCTGCTGGTCGGGGTGTCACTGCTGGCCCGCCCGATCGCGCGCGACCGTCTGCAGGCAGATGCGTTCGTTCTCGGCGCCGATCTCGCAGGCGAGGCCGAAGTGCCGGCACGCCGGACGCCGGCCGATGCCGCCCGCATCGAGGAGCTGCGCCAGCTTCTGGCGCGCTTCGTCGGCGTCGAGCGCGCGGCGCGAGCCCTGGCGGGCGAGCAGCTCTCGCTCGAAGCCGCTCTCACCCTCACCGAGCGCGTATTGTCGGGGACCTTGGGGGCGGCGTCCGCGCGCGTGATCGTGGCGGCCTACGGTCGGCGTGGACGGCTGCTGCCACGCAGTGCCCGAGCGATCATCGACGAAGCCTCCGAGGCGATCCGCTACAACTACGAAATTTTGCGCAATACGCTCGATCACGTCGGCATGGGCATTGCGGCCTTCGATCGCGAGGGCCGGCTCGAGATCTACAACGATCGTTTCACGACGTTGTTGTCGCTCGACGCCGATGCCGTCGCCGTCGGCGCCGCGCCGCGGGAGTTTGGCGCTTCGGCCGACGTCGTGGAACTGCTGCGCCGTCCCGACACGCCGCAGACGCACGAGATCGCCACGCGCGAGGGACGCGTAATCGAGCTCCGGCTCGATCCGTTGCCGGGCGACGGCTTCGTCGCCACCTGCAACGACGTCACGGCGCGCGTGCACACTGCCGAAGCGCTACGCGACAGCGATCGCCAGCTTCGCCAATCGAAGGAGACCCTGGAGCAGAGGGTGGTCGAGCGCACGGCCGAGCTGGAGGCGAGCCGTGCCGAAGCCGAGGCCGCCAACCTCGGCAAGACGCGCTTCATTGCCGCCGCCAGCCACGACCTTCTGCAGCCGCTGCACGCCGCCCGCCTGTTCACGGCGGCGTTGATCGATCGTGACCCGACCGGTGATCGTACGGCCGGGCTCGGCGGTAAGATCGACACCAGTCTCGGCGCCGTCGAATCGCTGCTCGACACTCTGCTCGACATTTCCAAGCTCGATGCCGGGGCCTTCAAGCCGGAGAAGCGGCCCTTCGCCCTGCAGCCGCTGTTCGAATCGCTGGCCACCGCCTTTGCGCCATTGGCAGCGCGGCGTGGCGTCGAGCTGGTGGCGGTGCCGACACGGGCCTTCGTCGATACCGATCCTGCCTTCCTGCGCCGCATCCTGCAGAACCTGCTGTCCAATGCGCTGCGCTACGGCCAGGTCGAGGGACGGCCGGCGCGGGTGCTGCTGGGCTGCCGTCGCGCCGGTACTGAGCTGCGCATCGAGGTGCGCGACAACGGGGCCGGCATTGCCCCCGACAAGCAGGCAATCATCTTCGACGAGTTCGTGCGGCTGCACCCCGAGCACGATGCGCCGCGCGAGGAGCGAGGCTTGGGGTTGGGCCTTGCCATCGTCGATCGCATCGCGCGCATGCTCGAATTGCCGCTGGGCCTGGCGTCGGCGCCGGGCGAGGGCTCGACTTTCTCGGTCGTCGTGCCGCGCGTTGCGGCGGTCGTTTCGGCGCCGTTGGCGCCTGCGCCGCCGCAGCCCGCCTCGTCGATCGAGCGTGAGAGCTTCGTCCTCTGTCTCGACAACGAGCTGCAGGTCCGCGAAGCCATGGCGACCCTCCTGGGGGGCTGGGGGTGCCGTGTCGTCACCGCGGCGTCGCAGGCCGAGGCACTAGCGGAAGTGGCGCGCGCCGGCCGCTTGCCCGACCTGGTGCTGGCCGACTTCCATATCGACGACGGGCCCGACGGGCTGGCGGTTGTCGAGGCGCTGCGCGCGGAATGGAAACAGATGGTGCCGGCCGCACTGGTCACGGCAGATCGCGATCCCACGCTCCGCGTGCGTGCGCGGACGCGGCAGGTCGAACTGCTGCACAAGCCGGTGAAGCCCGCGTCCCTGCGGGCCCTCCTGCGCTTGCGCGGCTCCACCGCCGGCCGCCTTACGGCCTGACCGCCTTGCCGGTCGAATTACGGTTTGACGGCCTCGCTCGTCGACGGAAAGGAAAGGCCGCGCGCTTCGATGACGGCCTGGGTGCGTGAACGCACGCCGAGCTTGCGCAGGATCACCGTGACATGCGCTTTGACGGTCGCCTCGCCGACCCCGAGCTTGTAGGCGATCTGCTTGTTTTGGTCGCCCTGCACCATCAGGGCGAGCACCCGCCATTGCTGCGGCGTCAACTGCGCGGCCCGTTGAGCGAACGTATCGCCGGCGATGGCTTCGGGCGGCGCGAATATCTCCCCATCCAGGACCGCGCGGACGACACCCGCGATCTCCTCCAGGGATGCCGACTTGTCGATGTAGGCCGACGCCCCGAATTCGTAGGCGCGTTGCACGATCGAGGCGTCGCGTGCCGCCGATACGACGATGATCGGCACCGTAGGGTGCTCGGAGCGCAGGCGGGCAAGACCGACAAGGCCATCCATGCCCGGCATGTCGATATCGAGCAGCACGGCATCGGTGTCCGGTTCGCGGTCCAGCGCCGTCTTGGCCTGATCGAGTGTGCCGGCCATGCTGAACTGGGCTTTCGCGAAGGTCTGGCCGAGCACCGAGACAAGGGCGTCGCGGACCATGGGATGGTCGTCGGCTACGAGAAATCGCTCTGGGTCGGCCATGTCGTGAAGGGTGGCCGCAGCCCCTGTGAGAATCAAGCTACGTGAGACTCAAGCCGCGTGGCGCAGCGCCACCCGGAGCGCTGCGCGGTCGAGCCGCTTGGGGAGCCGGTCGCTGAAGGAGATCAGGCCGAAGGTCGCGGCGGCGGCCAGGACGGCGCGTTCTTCTTCGGCGTTCTTCGAACGTGCCGGGGCACATTCGTGGATCAGCAGGCCGGTTCTGTGCCCCATCGCCTTGAGGTCGGGCCGGTGGCTGGACGTCGTACCGGCGAACCGGCCGAGCAGGGCCGCATGGCGGTCGCCCCATCCGTCCGGCCGATGAACAGGGGCGGGATACTCGCCCAGCACGTCGGCGTGCACTTGCAGCAGCGCCGGATCGAACTCCGGGCCGGCATCCAGGAAGAACCGCAGGATCGTCATCATGTCGGCGGCCAAGGCGGCGAACGCCTCCCATCGGCAGACGGCGAACGCTTCGTTGAACTTCGGGTCGCCGAAGGCGGCCTGGCCGTACCAAGCCAGCGTGTTGCGGGAGAACTCGTAGGTCGATCGCTGTGCGACATACGACGCCTCGCCGCTGACGAAGCGTGCGAGCTCGACGCGGGATCGGATGCGTTCGGGGAAAAAATAGCCTTTCAGAGTCGCCAGCATGCCGATCAGGTCCGCAGCACAGCCTGTGAATTTCCATTCGACTAAGGTAGGGGGCCTGCCTGCATTGGCTGTGATTCACATAATATGTATATTCGCACTATCTGCGTATATAGCAAAAGCAAGAATCAGGGCGCCCGACGGAAGCGGGCGATGGGGGAGTAAGCGTAGCAAACGGGGGTAACCCACAGGGTCGAACCCGGCTCATCGCGACAGCTTGTATGAAGCGGCGCCTCCATCGTGACTTTGGAGGAACGTTAGCATGGCGGAAAGCAAACTGACGGCCCAGCAACAGGCCGCCTATTGGGAAAAGACGCGCGGTCTGATGCTGGTGATTCTCGCCGCATGGTTCGTCTTCAGCTTCCTCATTCATTTCTGGGCGCCGCAGCTCAATACGATCCGAATCCTGGGATTTCCGCTGGGCTACTACATGGCAGCCCAAGGGTCGCTGATCGCGTTCGTGCTGATGTGCGTGTGGAACGCCAGGGCGCAGAACCGGATCGACCGGGAATTCGGCGTCCAGGACGAGTGACGGGTTAGGGGAGAACGACCATGGCCGCGATACAAGGCGGGTTCCTCGCCAACCTAGGGCGGGTTTACGCCATCTACACCGGAGCCTTCGTCGGCTTCACCATCTTCATCGGCATCCTTGAGCTGTTCGGCGTGCCGAACCGCATTCTGGGCTACCTCTTCATCTTCCTGACGCTCGGCGTCTACGCGCTGATCGGCTGGCTGGCCCGCACGGCCGAAGTGAACGAATACTACGTCGCAGGCCGGGTCGTGCCGGCCTTCTACAACGGCATGGCGACGGGCGCGGACTGGATGAGCGCCGCCTCGTTCATCGGCATGGCGGGCTCGCTCTACTTCGGTGGCTACGGCGGCCTTGCCTTCGTGCTGGGCTGGACCGGCGGCTATGTGCTGGTGTCGATCCTGATGGCACCGTACCTGCGCAAGTTCGGCCAGTTCACGGTTCCGGACTTCTTCAGCGCCCGCTACGGCGGCAACCTGGCGCGCGGCCTTGCCGTCATCGTGCTGATCACCGCGTCGTTCACCTACGTGGTGGCGCAGATCGTCGGCGTCGGCATCATCACCGCCCGCTTCCTCGATATCGGCTTCCAGGTCGCCTGCTTCGTCGGCCTCATCGGCATCCTGCTCTGCTCGATGCTGGGTGGCATGAAGGCGGTCACCTGGACCCAGGTCGCGCAGTACATCATCCTGATCATCGCCTACCTGATCCCGGTCGTCGTCCTGTCGGCCAAGGTCACCGGCGTGCCGATCCCGCAGATCATGTATGGTCAGGCGCTCGAGAAGATCGAGGCCTTCGAGAAGACCTTCGGCGTGGCCCAGCCCTATGCCTCGGCCTTCACCGATGCCCGCGGCAACTACAGCCCGACGGCGATGTGGAACTTCTTCGCGCTGATCCTCTGCCTGATGGTCGGCACGGCGTCGCTGCCGCACATCCTGATGCGCTACTTCACCACGCCGTCGGTCAAGCAGGCCCGCGATTCGGTGGCGTGGTCGCTGTTCTTCATCTTCCTCCTCTACTTCACGGCGCCGGCCTATGCCGCCTTCGCGAAGCTCGAGGTCTACCAGAACGTGATCGGCCAGCCGATCGCCAAGCTGCCGGCGTGGGTTGCCTCGTGGGGCAGCATCGGGCTGGTCGGTGCCTGCGACACCGCGCAGGCGGCCGTCAACTTCGCACTCTGCAAAGGCGTCACCGGCAACGGCGACGGCATCTTGCAGCTTTCGGAGTTCCGACTGCATACCGACGCCGTCGTGCTGGCAACACCGGAGATCGCCGGTCTTCCCTACGTGATCTCGGGCCTCGTCGCGGCCGGCGGCCTGGCCGCCGCGCTATCGACGGCGGACGGTC
The DNA here is from genome assembly GCA_001897995.1 of Alphaproteobacteria bacterium 65-37. GTDB lineage: Bacteria > Pseudomonadota > Alphaproteobacteria > Reyranellales > Reyranellaceae > Reyranella. Next base: position 37,856 of record MKRV01000023.1, read on the forward strand.
TGTTGCTGGCCATCGCCAACGCGTTGAGCCACGACATCTACTACAAGATGATCGACCCGAACGCCGACACCAAGCGTCGCCTCATCATCAGCCGTGTCCTGCTGGCGCTGGTGGCGGTGGTCGCCGCTTACGTCGCCGGCACTCTGGGCGCCGACATCCTGTTCCTGGTGTCGTGGGCCTTCTCCATCGCCGCGGCCGGCCTGTTCGCAGGCCTGGTGCTCGGCATCTGGTGGAAGCGCGCCGGCGACGCCGCCGGCGTGTGGGGCATCGTCGTCGGCTTCGGCCTCTGCATGTTCTTCCTGATCACGACCGAGTTCTACGGCCCGTGGGTCAAGGCGAACCTGAGCTGGCTGGGCGACATCAACATCGTCAAGATCCGTGGCCGCGATGTCGCCTACATCTGGGGCATCAACAACATCTCGGTCGGCATCTTCGGCATTCCGGCCGCCTTCCTCGCGATGCTGGTCGCCGGTTGGGTGAGCAAGCCCGCCTCGGCGGAAATGCAGGACTTCATCGACTCGATCCGCATCCCGGCCGGGTCGGTGAGGAACGCCGAAGCCGCGCATTGAGCCGCGCGATCCCTTGACCTGGAGGAGGGCGGAGCTTCGGTTCCGCCCTCTTCATGTTCGCCCATTTGATTTCGCCAATGAACCAACCGGATTTCTTCTGGGGCTATCTGCCCTTCTGGATCGTGAACTACGGGCTTTCGCTCGTGGCGTGGGCCTGCCTTGGTCGCTGGATGCTGTCGTTCTTCGTGCCGGCCCTGCAACCGCAGAACTACATCTGGCGATCGTTCGTCTGGCTCACCGGCTGGGCGATCGCGGCCGTCGCGTTCGTCACGCCATCGTCGATCGGCGGGCGCTGGCTGCCGCTCGCCACCGCCTTCTGGCTGTTCTGGATCCGCACCGGCTTCTACTTCGCCATGGCCTCGGCCGGATGGACGCCGCGCCTTTCGGGGGGAGGCTGAGATGCTGCGCCATCAGGTCTTCGCCCTCGTGCTGGGCCTCGCCGTCTTCAATGGCATTTTCTCGCCGCTGGTCCATCTCGTTGCGGCATACAGCTTGATCTGGGCGCCGCCCTGGTTGCCGACCGACCCCAGCGTGACCTTCTATTTCTCGAGCTTGATCGTGGCGACGACGACCCTACTGGTCTCCGGCGTTCCCGCCGCCCTCGTCGAGCGCGCCGTACCGGCATCGCGCGAAGCGCCCGGCCCGAACTGGATCTGGGCGGCGGGCGCGCTGGTGCTCTGCGTTCCCGCCCTGGTCCGCGTCTTGCTCATCTCGGGTGCAGTGCAATAGGCTCCGACGAGGAGGGACCGATGGATCGCATCGAGTATCTCGCCGACATGATCGTGCGTCGCGGGTGCGCTTTTGCACTGCTGGCGATCGGGACCGTCATGCTTGGTCTCTCCTACGACTTGCTGCTCT
>MKRV01000024.1:0-20538 GCA_001897995.1 Alphaproteobacteria bacterium 65-37
CCTCGACCTCGTCGAGCTTCACGAGCCCCGCTCGCACCAGGCCGATCATCCGGCCGATGGCGTCGCGCGGGTACATCCACTGTCCGTGCAGGGTGACGCAGTTGCGCATCAGCCAGCCATACGGCACGCCGATATCCTGGCCCAGGCCGCCCATCAGGACGACCCGCCCATAGGGCCGAACCGCGAGAAGCGCTGCCCGCACCTGTGCTGCGCTGGCGGCCGGCGGCAGGAGGTCGAGCACGCAGTCGATCGGCCCTGGGGCGGCCCGAAGGATGCTCTGGCGGTCGGCCTCCTCGTCGACCGTCATGCGCACCGGCCGCACCCGTGGGCCGAAGCGGCGAACCAGGTCGTCGAGAGCCTGTTGGCTGCGCCCGGTGGCCAGCACCGCGCCCGCGCCCATGCCGAGCGCGACCGCGACGCCCGCGCTGCCGAAGGCGCCGGTGGCGCCGTTCACCAGGACCGTCTCGCCCGCCTGCAGGTTCGCGGCGAGGAAGCCGCCGAACGGCACCAGGTAGGTTCCGAGCGCGCACCAGCGGGCCGCGTCGCCCGGCTCGATCGCGCCCAGCGGCGCGACGTTCTCGGTCGGCACGCGCACCTGCTCCGCCCACGTGCCGTCGCGGAAGTACTTTTGCAGGGAGAGGCCACGGGCATCGCCCGCCGTCAGGCCCTGCAGGATGATGCTGGGCGCCGCCGCGTCGTCGCGCGAGCGCACCGTGGGGTCGCAGAAGACCCAGTCCCCGACGGCGAGCTGCACCGCATCGGGCCCGACGGCACGAACCCGCCCCACACCGCCGGCCCCCGGAACCAGCGGCGGCGTGATCAGGTAGCCGCGCTTGCCCCTCAGCACCTCGCCGGCATAGGCAAGCACCTTGCTGGCCGCCACGTCGACGATCACCTCGCCGGTCCCCAACACGGGGTCGGGCACGGTTTCGATCGCCAGCGGCGCGTCGAAGGCCTTCAGCACTGCTGCTTTCATGGTCGTCCTCATGTTGGGAGGCGGCCATTCTGCCGGGCATTCTCGCGGTCATTCAGGCCTGGTACTATCCTGGGATTGGCAATACCTGCCTCGCAACCTCGAGGGCCCATGGCAACCGACAGGCGCAACGAACTGGGCGATTTCCTGCGCTCGCGGCGGGAGAAGCTCAGCCCCAAGACGGTCGGCCTGCGCCCCGGCCGGCGCCGGCGCACACCCGGCCTGCGCCGCGAGGAGGTGGCCGAGCTGGCCGGCATCGGTGTCGACTGGTACATCCGGCTCGAGCAGGGCCGGTCGGTCAGCCCGTCCGTCACCACGGTCGATGCGCTGGCGCGCGCGCTGCGCCTGACCAAGGTCGAGCACGCCCATCTGCGCGCGCTGACCGGCAACGCCGACCGGCGCGCCTTCAGGCGCGAGACCGTGCCCGACAGTCTCTGCCGCCTGATCGAAAGCCTCGACCAGCCGGCTTACGTCACGGGCCGGCGCTGGGACGTGCTGGCCTGGAACAAGGCGGCCGACGAGGTCTTTGCCTTCGATCGACTGCCCGAGGAAGACCGCAACGTCCTGATCTGTATCCTCACCCTGCCGGCGACCCGCAAGCTGTTCGGCGCCGGCTGGGCCGACGAGGCCAAGCGCGTGGTGGCGCAGTTCCGGGCCACCCACGATCTGTGGGCCGGCGATCCCGCGTTCGTTGCCCTGCTGGAGCGCCTGCATCGAGGCAGCCCGGAATTCGCCGGCTGGTGGAAGGCGCACGACATTCGTGCCGCCGCCGCCGGGCGCAAGCAGCTCAAGCATCCCAAGAAGGGCCTGCTCCGCTTCGAGCATGCGAGCTTCCAGGCGAACGACGATCCGTCGCTCAAGCTCGTGATCTACACGCCGGTCTGAAACGCCCGCGGCCGACCGTCGCCGCCTCAGCCCCCGCGGCCCTTGGCCAGGAAGCCACCGACGGCGCGCACCAGCCAGCTCGGCTGATACTTGATCCACTGGACCGCAAGCTCGTTGGCCATGCCCGCGACATGGACCGGCTTGCCTGCCATGCAGGCGCGATAGCCTTCGCGGGCAACCGTCTTGGCATCCATGATCATCGTCCTGGGCAGGTTGCCGAAGTTCGTGCCCTGGACCATGCCGGTGTCGGTCACGCCCGGACACAAGGTCGTCACGGTAACCTTGCTGCCGCTCAATTCCTGGCACAGCGCCTCGCCGAGCGACAGGACATAGGCCTTGGACGCGGCATAGACGGCAAGGTTGGCGACCGGAACGAACGCGGCGACCGACGCGACGTTCAGGATCCGCCCGTGATTGCGCGCGACCATGGGCGCGACGAACAGGCGGCTGAGCGCGGTCATGGCAACGACGTTGACCTGAAGCAACTGCAGCTGCTCGTCGAGGCTCATCGTGCTGAATCGCCCCTCGCGCAGGAGGCCGGCATTGTTGACCAGCAGGTCGATCTGCAGGCCGGCATCGGCGAGCCGGTCGAAAACCATCCGCGGCGCCGCCGGGTCGGCGAGATCGGCGGCAATGACCATGACCTCGGTGCCGTGATCGGCCTTGAGCGTCCGCGCCAGGTCCTGCAGCTTTTCCTCGCGACGGGCCACCAGCACGAGGCTGAACCGATGGGCCGCCAGCACCCGCGCGAGTTCGAGGCCGATACCACCCGACGCCCCGGTCACCAGCGCGCATCGGCCTTCGTCGGCACGCGGGGTCACGAGATCCGCCCTTCGGCGGTGCGCAGGTCGGCGAGCCGCGAGGCGCTGGTCTCGAGGATGATCTCGATGCCCCGGACGATGTCGTCGACCGACATGGAGGGCGCCCCGCCCAGCCGGGCGGCCTGCTCGGGCACGTAGGGAATGTGCAGGAAGCCGCCGCGCAGCGGGCTCGGATGCGCGGCCGCCATATCCATCAGGGCATAGAAGATGTGATTGCAGACGAAGGTGCCGGCCGTGTTGGACACGGCCGCCGGCAGCCCCGCCTGGCGCATCGCCGCCACGCAGGCCTTGATCGGCAGGGTCGTGAAGTGCGCCGACGGGCCCCCGGCCACGACCGGCTTGTCGATCGGCTGCTTGCCGTCATTGTCGCGGATGCGGGCGTCCTGGACGTTGATGGCGACGCGCTCGAGGCAGAGCTCGCTGCGGCCGCCGGCCTGGCCGACGCACAGCACGATGTCGGGTTTCGCCTTGGCGATCGCCATCCGCAGGGCTTCGGTCGAGCGAGCGAACGAGGTCGGCAGCTCGGCGGCCTGGACGGCGACCTTGCCCAGCCGCTTCTTCAGCCGGCCGACGGCGAGCGACGACGGATTGACCTCGTCCCCGCCGAAGGCGTCGAACCCGGTCACCAAGGCCTTCATGCTGCGCTCGCTCCAAATAATTCGGGCCAAACAAATCGGGCGCCCTTGCGGGGCGCCCGACGTTAGTCCTTGCGGGAAGCGAAGGCTACTTGTTGGCGGCGTCGACCGCGCGGCGGGCCATCACGCCCACCAGATGGGCGCGATACTCGGCGCTGCCGTGGATGTCGTTGTTGAGGTCGTCGGCCGGCACCTTGATGTCCTTGATCGCCGCCGAGGAGAAGTTCTTGGCGAGCGCGTCTTCCATCGCCTTGACGCGGAAGACGCAGGGACCAGCGCCGGTCACCGCAACGCGCACGCCCGACGCCGTCTTGGCCACGAACACGCCGACCATCGCATAGCGCGACGCCGGGTTGGGGAACTTCACGTAGGCGGCCTTCTCGGCCTTGGGGAAGCTGATCGAGGTGATCAGCTCGCCCTCGCCCAGCGCGGTCTCGAACAGGCCCTTGAAGAAATCGTCGGCCGTGTGCTTGCCGGTGGTGGTCGTGACCGTGGCGTTCAGCGCCACGACCGCGGCCGGATAATCCGCCGCCGGATCGTTGTTGGCGACCGAGCCGCCCATCGTGCCGCGGTTGCGCACCGCCGGATCGCCGATATGGCCGGCCAGCGAGGCCAGCGCCGGGATCTGGGCCTTCACGTCGGCCGAGCTGGCGACGTCGTAGTGCCGGGTCATGCCGCCGATCACCACGTTGTTGCCCTCGACCTTGATGCCGGCCAGTTCCTTGATGCCGCCGAGATCGACCACGTCGCTCGGCCGCGCCAGGCGCTGCTTCAAGGTCGGGATCAGCGTCATGCCGCCGGACATCGGCCGCGCCTCTTCCTTGCCCTTCAGCAGGGCGACGGCGTCGGCAACCGACTTCGGCCGATGGTAAGCAAAATCGTACATCTCAATCCTCCCGTTACTCGGCCGCGCTAGCCAGCTGCCGCGCGTGGCGCACTTTGAATGAGCTGCCACACGGTGAGCGGCGTGGCAGGCATCGGCACATGCGTGACGCCGAGCGGCGCCAGCGCGTCATGGACGGCATTCATCACGGCGGCGGGTGCGGCAATCGCCCCGGCCTCGCCGCATCCCTTCACGCCCAGCGGGTTGTGCGGGCAAGGCGTGACCGTGTTGCCGAGCTTGAACGACGGCACGTCGTCGGCGCGCGGCATGGTGTAGTCCATGTACGAGCCGCTGAGCAGCTGGCCCGTCTCCTTGTCGTAGACGGCATTCTCCAGCAGCGCCTGGCCGACGCCCTGGACGATGCCGCCGTGAACCTGTCCCTCGACGATCATCGGATTGATGATGTTGCCAAAATCGTCGACCGCAGTGTGGTTGACGACCTCGACGACACCGGTGTCGGGGTCGATCTCGACCTCACAGATCTGCGTGCCGGCCGGATAGACGAAGTTCGACGGATCGTAGAACGCGTTCTCATCCATGCCGGGCTCGAGTTCCTCGAGCGGGTAGTTGTGCGGCACATAGGCAGCAAACACCGCGGCACCGAGCGGCACGGTCTTGTCGGTGCCGGCGACCTTGAAGTTGCCGTTCTCGAACACGACGTCGGCGACCGACGCTTCCATGAGATGGGCGGCGATCTTCTTGCCCTTGGCGATGATCTTGTCAGCAGCCTTCATGATTGCCGAGCCGCCAACCGCCAGGGAACGCGAGCCGTAACTCCCCATGCCGAACGGCGTCGTCGCCGTGTCGCCATGAATGACTTCGACGGTTTCGATCGGAATGCCGAGCTTGTCCGACACCAGTTGGGCGAAGGTCGTCTCGTGACTCTGGCCGTGGCTGTGCGCACCGGTCAGAACCTGGACATTGCCCGTCGGGTTGAACTTGATCTGGGCCGATTCCCACTGGCCGACACCACCGCCCAACTGACCGATGACCCGCGAGGGTCCCAGCCCGCAGGCTTCGATGTAGGACGAGAAGCCAATACCGCGCAACTTGCCACGCGACTTGGCCTCGGCACGGCGACTTTCGAAACCCTTGTAGTCGGCGATCTTGATCGCCTCGTCGATGATCGGCGGGTAGTTGCCCGAATCGTACTGCAGCGCCACCGGCGTCTGGTACGGGAAAGCATCCGACGGGATGAAGTTCTTGCGGCGCAGCTCGGCCGGATCGACCTTCAGCTCGGCGGCCGCCTTGCTGACGATGCTCTCGATCACGAAGGTCGCTTCGGGACGGCCGGCGCCGCGATAGGCGTCGACCGGCGCGGTGTGTGTCAGCGCCGCCTTCACGTTGGCGTAGATCACCGGCGTCGTGTACTGGCCGGCGAGCAAGGTCGCGTAGAGGTAGGTCGGCACCGCCGTCGAGAAGGTCGAGAGATAGGCGCCCATGTTGGCGATGGTCTCGACCTTGAGCGCCAGGAACTTGTGGTCCTTGTCGAGAGCGAGCTCGGCATGGGTGACGTGGTCGCGGCCATGTGCGTCGGTCATGAACGACTCGGCCCGCTCCGCCGTCCACTTGATGGGCCGGCCGACACGGCTCGCCGCCCAGCACACCATGGTCTCTTCGTTGTAGCAGAAGATCTTGCTGCCGAAGCCGCCGCCCACGTCAGGGGCGATGACCCGCAGCTTGTGCTCGGGGATGCCCAGCACGAAGGCCGACAGGATCAGCCGCAACACATGCGGGTTCTGCGAGGTCGACCAGAGCGTGTAGTTGCCGGTGCCCTTGTCGTACTCGGCCGCCGCGGCGCGCGGCTCCATGGCGTTGGGGATCAGGCGATTGTTGACGATGTCCATCCGGGTGACGTGCGCTGCCTTGGCGAACGCCGCCTCGACATCGGCCTTCACGCCGATCTCCCAGTCGTAGATCAGATTACCCGGCGCCTCGGCGGCGTGGACCTCCGGAACGCCCTTGTCGAATGCGCGCGCAAGATCGACGTTCGCCGGCTTCACGTCGTAGTCGACATGGATTGCTTCGGCGGCGTCCTTGGCCTCGTCGTGGCTGCCCGCCACCACCATCGCCACCGTATCGCCGACATAGCGCACGGTATCGAGCGCCATCACCGGGTGCGGCGGCGCCTTGTGCGGCTCGCCGTGCTTGTCCTTGACCACCCAGCCGCAGATCAGGCCGCCGACCTTCGCATCGGCAATGTCCTTGCCGGTGAAGATCTCGACCACGCCGGGCATGGATTTCGCCGCCGAAACGTCGATGCTCTTGATCTTCGCATGGGCATGCGGCGAACGCAGGAAATACGCGTAAGTCGCCCGTGCGAGGGGCAGATCGTCGACATAGCGACCGGTGCCGGTAAGGAAGCGCTGGTCTTCCTTCCGCTTCACCCGGGCGCCGATTCCGGTTTCGGCGGTCATGGCTCTACACCCCTGCTGACTTCATGGCCGGCGCAGCGGCCAGGATTGCCTTCACGATGTTGTGGTAGCCGGTGCAGCGGCAGAGGTTGCCCTCGAGCTCGCGGCGCACCGTCGCCTCGTCGAGCTGGTAGTTGTGGCGCTTCACCATGTCGATGGCACTCATCACCATGCCGGGCGTGCAGAAGCCGCACTGCAGGGCATGGTTCTCGCGGAAGGCCTCCTGCATCGGGTGCAGCTTGTCGGCACTCTCCGCCAGGCCTTCGATCGTGATGACCTTGGCGCCCTCGGCCTGGACGGCCAGCATGGTGCAGGACTTCACCGACTTGCCGTCGACATCCACGACGCAGGCGCCGCACTGGCTGGTGTCGCAGCCGACATGGGTGCCGGTCATGCCGAGATGTTCGCGCAGGAATTGAACCAATAGCGTGCGCGCCTCGACCTTGCCCGAGACGGCCTTGCCGTTGACGGTCATGGCGACGGAAATGGTCATTACTCTTCTCCCTCAACGTATTGGTTCGCGCGGGCCGCGCCGCAACGCGCCCGCCGGGCGTTGGCGGAACTCTCGCAAGCCCGTCACATAGCGGTCAAGTGAATTGGCGGTTTCGCCGGAAATCCGCAGCCAATGCAGCTGCTGCTAACGGCTCGCAAGATAGACCAGAACCAGCACCACGGCGCCGATCCCGATGATCATCCAATGCCGGTAGCCACGCTGCGCTGCAGCGGACGACGCCGCGGCCGTTGCCGCCGCCGGCGCTGCCGCGGGGGCCGACATCTGCACCGTCTCGGCCGATGCGCCAGGAGCCGTTGCCGGAGCGGCGGCCGCCGCTTCCGCGGCCGGCGGCCCGCCGACCATGGCGGCGAACTTGCTGAAGAATTCGTCGGCCAGCTTCTTGGCCGTGCCGTCGATCAGGCGGGCGCCGACCTGGGCGATCTTGCCGCCGACCTGGGCATCGACATTGTATGTGAGGACAGTGTCGCTGCCGTCTTCCTTCAGGGCGACGACCGCGCCGCCCTTGGCGAAGCCGGCGGCGCCGCCCTGCCCTTCGCCGGAGATCCGGTAGCCGTTGGGCGGGTCGAGATCCGACAGGGTGACCTTGCCCGAGAACGCCGCACTGACCGGCCCGATGCGCATGCGCACCTTGGCCTTCATCTCGGTATCGGACGTCTTCTCGAGTGATTCGCAACCCGGAATGCAGGCCTGCAGCACGGCCGGGTCGTTCAGCGCCGCGAACACCTTCTCGCGCGGCGCCGCGATCTTGTACTCACCCTTGATTTCCATGTCGTAACTCCCGGCTCAGCCGCTACCACTTGCTGGTATAGGAGTCCGGCGGCGGTTCTGCCAGTGGTTCGCGAATCGAGACGTAGATGGTCGCGAGGTACGGCACCGCCATCAGCAGGGCGAGGACGGCGAACCAGTTGGCCTGCACGTTCCAGAACAGGGTCCGGATCACCCAGCGCCCGCCGTCGGCCGAGATGAAGCCACCGGAGCCGCCATCATGCAGCTTGATGGCGCCCTCGGTCACCACCATCACGACGGCCCAGAAGATCAGCATGGCCGCCAGGAAGATCTCGGGCAGGACCGGGTCGAGGCGGCTCAAGCGACGGTCCATGCGGACGAAGCCGCGGCTGCCGTCATAGCCCAGCAGTCGGCCGAACGAGTAGGCCTTGGCGAGGCGATGGTCGCGCGCCACGGGGTCGCTGCGCAGAATGGTGACGGTCTTCCAGGCCATCAGCACGATGCTCGGGATCACGAAGCTCCAGATCGGGAAGTCGCGGTAGCGGCCGTCGATCGCGATCTGGCGGAACCAGTCGCCGATGCGGATGACGCCGTCGTACCAGTCGATGCTGATCACGATCAGGTAGAAGATGCAGAGGATCGTGAGCGCCAGATAGAGCATCTGGGCCAGCAGGTCGGCGCGCTGCAGGATGCGGGCACGCGGCAGCTCGCGCCAGGCGTGCCAGGCCTCGCGGACGCGGGCGCCGTAGAGCGACGGGTCGGCCATGCGGCCGGTCAGGCTGTCGGCGATGCCGCGCAGCAGGGCGTAGCTGAACAGGCCGAGCAGGACCGCCCAGAAGACCACCCCGACCCAGCGCTCGAAATAGAAGGCCCGGGAATAGTCCACCCACACCGCCTCGACGTAGCAGGTCGCCACGACCTGCGCGAACAGCGCGAAGATCAGGATGCCCTTCCAGTGTGCGGAGCGGCGGCGCAGGCCGACATAGGCCAGGAGAACGAGCGCCGCCACCACGGTCGAGGCCGCGAACAGGAAGCGCCAGTTCGGCTCAGCACTCACCGGCCTGCCGAGCTCGAACTTGTCGTGGCGCTGGGCGTCGATCAGGCCCCACGAGGCGCCGACGGTGCCCTCCTGGCGGGCCTTCCAGTACTGATCGAAGGCTTCGATGACGTTGTAGTCGAACTTCTCGCGCTCCGCGGCCTGCCGGAAGATCGAGAAGAACTTCACCTGCTCGACCCGACCCGGCCGCGCGTCCGACCGCATGCGGCCGTCGCTCGGCCAGCCGGTCTCGCCGATCACGATCTTCTTGTCGGGAAAGCGCGCCTGCACCTTCTTGTAGATGTCGACCAGGTGCTTCTCGATCGAGAGCTTGCCGTCGGGCTCGCGGCGCTCGAGGCCGATCGGCTCGTCCTCCCAGTAGGGCAGAATATGGATGGTGATGAAGTCGACTTCGTCGGCGAGCTGCGGGTTGCGCAGCCAGAATTCCCAGACATCGGCATAGGTCACCGGCTGGGTGACGCGCTGCTTCACCTGTCGGATGTAGCGGCGCAGCTGGCTGGCGGTCAGGTCCTTGCGCAGCAGGACCTCGTTGCCCACGATCACCCGCTCGATCGTGTCCTTGTACTTGTTGGCGTGGTCGATCAGCAGATTGATCTGCTCCAGATTTTCCTTCTCGTTGTTGTTCAACCAGGCGCCGTGCCAGACCTTGAGGCCGTACTTGCCTGCCTTCTGCGGCACGGTCTCGAGATTCTCGGCCGTGGAATAGGTCCGCACCGCGCCCACCTTGCCCTGCAGCCGCTTCAGGTCGCTCTCGATCTGATCGGGCGTCGGAAAGGTCCGCGTGAGCGGGCTCTGCCCCGGCCGATAGGGCGCGAAGGAAACACTTTGCAGGGGCGCTGTGGTCCAGCCGGCGATCTCGACCGGCCTGTTGGGATACCACCACCAGAAATAATTCAGAGCGGCAACGACCACGAAGGCGAGGAGCGCCACAAAGACACGCATGCCGACGCTTTTAGCAGGATCGACGACCGAACGTATGGCTTTTCCGGGGCTTGTCCCCAGTCGTTAAAGTACGTTCCGGGCCGGCCGGACAGGCCCCCGATCGAACAGGCCGGCGTCAGAGCGCCCCGCGCTGCAGGCCGGCAATGGCCTGCCGGGTCACCTGGTGGCCGCGAAACAGGACCGCTTCCTTCCAGTCGTCGGTTTCCGGGTAGAATTGCCGACGCATCGCCGCCCGGACGGCCACGGCCTCCCGACCCAGCGGATCGCCATATTTGTGCAACCAATGGTCGGCGCGAAACGCCTTCTGCCCGCTTTCGCGGTCGAAAGTTCCGTACTCCAGGGTGCACATAGTGAGGCGCGTCTTGGGTTCCTGCAGCACGCGGTTCAGGCCGTAATGGCCGAGCCCGTCGCGGGCCTGCGAGGCCGTCTGACCGCGCTTGGACTCCGTCACCGACTCGCCCCAGAACGCCCGCACCCGGCGCGAGGCCGGCGTATCGATATCGTAATGGGTGATCGGCTCACCGTAACCGTAGGGGCCGAGGCCGGTGTGGAAGTCGATCACCGCCACGTCGCTGCGGTCCTTGAGGTACTGCTCGACGATGGCGTGCAGGGTGCGGTTGGACCAGGCCGGCCCGCCGCCGCCGAAGAACATGCCGTCGGGATGGCTGTACTGCCCGGCCGAGACGGCGCGGAAGAACTCGATGTCCCCCACTCTCTTGCGGAAGGCGGCAAGCCGCGCATCGGCCGCGGCCTTGCCCTGCTCGCTGAAATCCTTCGGCACCAGGTCGTCGGCGATCTCGAGATAACCCTTGTTCTCCGGATAGGGCTTGCTGTGATCGACGTAGTTGCGGTTGAGGTCGTTGCCCTCCTCCGTCACCCGCCGCGTCCAGGCGAAGCCATAGGGATTGATGGCGTGGACGAAGAGCGCCGCGGTGTCGTCGGGCAGGCCGGCGGCACCGACCGAAGCCAGCCAGTCGACCTGGAAGCCCGAGCCGCAATAACCCTCGACGCCATGGGTCGACGAAATGGTGACCACGACCTTCGAGGCATCCTGCGGGCCGAGCCAGGCGAGGTCGGTCGACAGCGCCTCGCCCTTCGGCCCCTTGGTCGGATTGTCGTAGCGATGCGTCCAGGCATCGGCGATCCGGGCGGCGGCGAGGAACTTGTCGCGCGCCTCGTCGTAGCTGGTCGCGAAGGAATGGATGCTGGACATAAGTTGCCTCCTCAGGTGCGCAGCGTCACGTGCGTAGGGTGAGGCCGCCATCGACCACCAGCTCGTGCCCGGTGATGAAATCGGCCTCGTCCGAGGCGAGCAGCAGGGCGCCGCGGGCGATGTCGATGGGCTGGCCGAGCCGGCGGAGCGCCGCCTTCTTCTCCCAGACCTCGCGGATTTCCTGCTTGTCGAAGTTGGTCTGCGTCATGCCGGTATAGATCGCGCCCGGGCAGACATAGTTCGCGGTGATGTTGAACTTGCCCAACTCCAGCGCGAGCGTGCGCGTGAGGCCGCCGACGCCGGCCTTGGAGGCGCAGTAGGCCGCCAGGCCATAGTCGGTGTCGAAGGCCATCACCGAGGCGGTGTTGACGATGCGAGCCCGGCCCTTTTCCCTGGCGCGCGCCTTCAAGGCGGGAATGGCTTCACGACAGAGCCGAAACATCGCGCGCACATTGACGTTGTTCACGCGATCCCACTGCTCGTCGGTCATTTCCTCCACGAAGGCCCGGCCGCTGACGCCGGCATTGTTGAAAAGAATGTCCAGTGCGCCGAACTCGGCGAGTGCGGCCGCCACGATCTTCTTCGGCGCATCCTCGCCCGTGATGTCGGCGGCGAAGGCCGAGATCGCATTGCTGCCGGCATGTGCCGTCGCAATGGCCGATTCCGGCCGGTCTACCGCCAGCACCTGGGCGCCCTCGTCCGCAAAAAGCTTGGCAGAGGCCGCGCCGATACCCGACGCGGCGCCTGTCACGATGGCGATTTTTCCAGCCAGCCTGCTCATCTACCCCTCCCGGCTCAGGCAATCTCGAGAACGACCTTGCCGGTCGCCTTGCGCGACAGCAGGGCGTTCATCGCATCGGCGCTCTTCTCCAGCGGGAAGCGCATCGAGATATGCGGCTTCAGCTTGCCCTCGCCGTACCACGCGAGCATCTCGTCGAAGTTCTTGCGCGCCTCGGCCGGCTCGCGGCCGCGCCAGGCGCCGTAGAACACGCCGCGTACGTCGCAGCTCTTCAGCAGCGCGAGGTTGGCCGGCAGTGACGGGATGCGGCCCGCCGCGAAACCCACGACCAGCAAGCGGCCGTACCAGGCGATGCAGCGCACCGACTCGTCGAAGGCGTCGCCGCCGACCGCGTCGTAGATGATGTCCGCGCCGTTGCCGCCGGTCAGCTCCTTGACCTTGTCGCGCATCTTCTCCTTGGTGTAGTTCACGAACATCGTGGCGCCGTACTTACGGCAGATCTCCATCTTCTCGTCGGAACCGACGGCGGCGATCACCTTCAGCCCCATCAGCGCGCCCAGCTCGACGGCCGTGAGACCGACGCCGCCCGACGCACCGGTGACCAGCAGGGTCTCGCCGGGCTTGTAGCTGCTGCGCTGCTTCAGCGCGTAGTAGGAGGTGCCGTACGTCATCGTGAAGGCGGCGCCATCCTCGTAGCTCATGTTCTTGGGCATCGGCAGCAGGCTGCCCTGATCGACCACCGCCTCGGTGGCATAGCCGCCATGGCCGATCATGCCGATGACCCGGTCGCCGACCTTGTAGCCGGTCACGCCCTCGCCCACTTCGGTGATGTCGCCGGCGATCTCGTGGCCCGGCGCGAAGGGACGCGGCGGCTTGAACTGATACTTGTCGGCGATGATCAGCGTGTCGGGGAAGTTGACGCCGGCGGCCCTGACCGCCACGCGGACCTGGCCCTTGCCCAACGGCTTGGACGGCAGCTCGACCAGTTTCAGGCTTTCCGGTCCGCCCGGCGTTTCGCTCAGCATCGCGCGCATGTCGTCGCTCCCGTCATCGCTGTTTCGTCCAGTGGCGGCATTGATACGATGGCGAACCGGCAAGCGTCCATCCGTGCTATGGAGAAGGACTTTCGCGAGGAGGAAAATGGCGGGTCTTTATTACGAAGAGTTCACGGTCGGACGCGTGTTCGAGCACGCCTGGACGCGCACGGTCACTGAAATGGACAATGTCTTGTTCAGCTCGCTCACCATGAACGTGCAGCCGCTGCACCTCGACGAGGAGTTCGCGTCCAAGACCGAGTTCGGCCAGCGCATCGTCAACAGCCTGTTCACGCTCGGCCTGATGATCGGCATCACCGTCAACGACACGACGCTCGGCACGACCGTGGCCAATCTCGGCATGACCGATGTGCGGTTCCCCAAGCCGGTGTTCCATGGCGATACGCTCCGCGTTCGCACCAAGGTCGTGAGCGTGCGTGAGAGCAAGTCCCGTCCCGATGCCGGCATCGTCGAGTTCGCCCACAGCGCCCTCAATCAGCGCGGCGAGGTGGTCGCCGAATGCACGCGCCAGGCGTTGATGCGCAAGAAGCCCCACAGCTGAAAACCCGAGAGCTTGAGAGAGAAGAGAAGATGCGTTCCTTCCTGTTCGTTCCCGCTGATTCCGAGCGCAAGCTCGCCAAGGGTCCCGCCTCCGGTCCGGACGGACTCATTCTCGATCTCGAGGATTCCGTCGCCACCGACCGCAAGAAGATCGCGCGCGAGATGGCGCTGGCCTATCTCGACTCGGCCAGTCGCAGCGGCCCCAAGCTCTATGTCCGCGTCAATGCCCTCGACACCGGCCTGACCTTGGGCGATCTCGCCGTGGTCATGCAGGGCAAGCCCGACGGCATCGTGTTCCCCAAATGCGTCGGCCAGGCCAATCTCGACCTGCTCGCGACCTACATCGATGCGCTGGAAGCCCGTGAAGGCATCGAGGCCGGCACGACGCGCATCCTGACGATCGCCACCGAAAGCGCCGCCGCGGTGCTGGCGCTGGCCGCCCAGCCCGCCCGGCATCCGCGCCTGATCGGCCATTCCTGGGGCGGCGAGGATCTCATGGCCGATCTCGGCGCCCTGGCCAAAGGCCCCTCACCGGGCGTCTACGACGACACCTTCCTGCTGGCCCGCACCGTCAACCTGATGGCCTCGGTCGCCGCCGGCGTCACCGCCTACGATACCGTCTATCCCGACATCAAGAACGTGGCCGGCCTGCGCGCCGAAGCCGAGGTGGCCAAGCGCATGGGTTATGGCGGCAAGATCGCCATCCATCCCGACCAGGTCGCGGTCATCCACGAGGTCTTCACGCCGAACGCCGGCGAGATCGACTGGGCCAGGCGCGTGGTGGCGACGTTCGAGAGCAATCCCAATGCCGGCGTGCTCACCATGGACGGCAAGATGCTCGACAAGCCGCACCTCGTGCTGGCCCGCCGCCTGCTGGCGCGCGCCGGCTAGAAGCGACCGATCAGGGACCGGCATGAAGGACAATTTCGGTCTCTACACGACGCTCGACCGGCTGTTCGGGGGAGACCGGACGTCCGTCCTGACGCTGGACGAATTCCTGAAGGGACTCGAGGGCCGCTCTTATGCGTTCGCAGTCCTCGCGCTCAACATGCCCAACGTCATCCCGACCGGCATTCCCTGGCTGTCGACCGTTACCGGCGTGCCGATGCTGCTGCTGCTGGCGCAGTTCTTCGCCGGTCGCCCGGTGCCGTCGCTGCCGCGGATGATCGGCTGCCGCGGCCTGCCGCGCGGCAAGCTGCAGGTCTTTCTCGGGCGCGCCCATCGCTCTATCGACTGGCTCGAGAACGCCGTGCATGCCCGCTACGAATGGTGGGTGAACGGCCTGCCGCGCCGGCTGCTGCTGGCGGCCTGGGTGATCAACGTGGTGATCCTCGCCCTGCCGATCCCCTTCGACAATCTCTTCCCAGCCTTCGCCATCCTGTTCTTCTGCTTCGCCCTGATCGAGGACGACGGGCTGATGGCGATGCTGGGCTGGCTCTTCACCGCAATCACGGCGGCCTGGACCGTGTTCCTCCTGATGGTCGGGCACGCCGCCATCAAGGCGATCTTCAGCACGGTGAAGGGCTATTTGTTCGGCGCTTAGGCTTACAAAGATTCCTCACCCTGAGGAGCGGCCCGTAGGGCCGCGTCTCGAAGGGTCTGCCCCAGACTCGGTGCTCGTTCCCACCCTTCGAGACGCTCGCTTTGCTCGCTCCTCAGGGTGAGGTCATTGTTGATCGCTGAATGCCGCGCTCCCAGCGCAAGCCTCAGTAGGAGCGTGGCAGGCCGAGCACGTGCTCGGAGACGAAGTTCAGGATCATGTTGGTCGAGATCGGGGCCACCGTGTAGAGGCGCGCCTCGCGGAACTTGCGCTCGACGTCGTACTCCTCGGCGAAGCCGAAGCCGCCATGCGTCTGCACACACATCTCGGCCGCTGCCCACGAGGCTTCGGACGCCAGCATCTTGGCCATATTGGCCTCAGCGCCGGCATTGATGCCTGCCTCGTACATCGCCGCTGCCTTGCGCACCATCAGGTCGGCTGCCTCGATCTGCGTATAGGCGCGCGCGATGGGATACTGCACGCCCTGGTTCTGGCCGATCGCACGACCGAACAGCTTGCGCTCCTTGGCGTAGTTCACCGCCTTCTCGATGAACCACTTGCCATCACCGATGCACTCGGAGGCGATCAGCACGCGTTCGGCGTTCATGCCGGAGAGGATATAGCGGAAGCCCTGCCCCTCCTCTCCGATCAGGCTCTCGGCCGACACTTCCATGTTGTCGAAGAACACTTCGGTGCTGTTGTGGTTCATCATCGTGCGGATCGGCCGGATGGTCAGGCCCTTGCCCAGCGCCGAACGCATGTCGACCAGGAACACCGACAGGCCTTCCGTCTTCTTCTTGGTCTGGTCGCGCGGCGTGGTGCGAGCGAGCAGAAGCATCAGGTCGGAATGCTCGGCGCGGCTGGTCCACACCTTCTGCCCGTTGACGAGGTAAGTGCTGTTGTCCTTCTTCACTGCCGTGGTGCGCAGCGCCAATGTGTCAGTACCGCTGGTCGGTTCGGTGACGCCGAACGCCTGCAGGCGCAGCTCGCCGGTGGCGATCTTCGGCAGGTAGCGCTCCTTCTGCTCCTTGCTGCCGTGTCGTAGCACCGTGCCCATGATGTACATCTGGGCGTGGCAGGCCGCGGCGTTGCAGCCGGCCTTGTGGATCTCTTCCAGCACCGCGCTCGCTGCCGAAATGCCGAGCCCCGCGCCACCATATTCCTCGGGAATCAGGATCGACAGCCAGCCCGCCTCGGTCAGCGCCTTCACGAACTCAGTGGGATAGCCGCGCTCGCGGTCCAGCTCTCGCCAGTAGCTGCCGTCGAACTTGAGGCAGAGCTGGCGAACGGCGTCGCGGATCTCGGGATGCGTCGGGGCGTAGGGATTTTCCATGGCGGCGCAACCTAGTCCGCCGCCTCTCCCCAAGCAATGCGACCGAGTTCGTCGACCAGCTGGCCGTGCACATCGGGGCCGAAACCATCCACCGTCGGTTCGCGCAAGGCGGTGACACCGTCCACGGCGCCGGCTTTCTCGACGATCGCCCGGGTCACCGCGAGGTCGCGTTCTGCTGTCAGGAATTTCGCAATCGTGGCTCGCCAGTCAGGCCGCAGCACCGCCAGCGCCGCCATCAGCCCATAGGCGCCCCAGTTCGAGACGCCGGCCACCGTCAGGTGATCGCAGCCCGTCACGCAAGCGATCTCGGCGCCATTGGGCACGGTGCGGGCGATCAACCCCGCCGGCAACCGGCCCATGCCGATCTCGTTGCCGCCGTCGCCGACCGCGAGCTTCCGCCAGGGGCCACCGAGGAAGAGATCGTCGAGTGGCGCCGTCCAGGCCGAGACGTCGACGCCGCGCATGTTGCGCGGCCGGCCGTCGGGCGAGCGGCCGCAGCGCTCGATGGCGATCACGTGGCTGAGCTCCATCGCTCGCCACGCGCCGAGCAGCCGGTCGAGGCCTGCTTTGTCGTCGACGGCCACCTCGTCGGTGGCGACACCACCGTCGCTCGCCGCGACAGCCGCCCGCACGGCCTCGGCGCAGGGCGCGTCGGTCGCGATGCGGACAGGCAGACCGCAAGCGGCGAGTGCGGCCGCCAGCAGCGCCGTGCCCACCGGGCCGTCCGTCTCGGGCGCGGCGACGTCGCCGCGCGGCACGAAGAAGCCGGTGATCAATCCCACGGAAGTGGCTCGCGCCAGGTCGCGCGCGGCATCGGCGAGGCCGCCGGGATTGGCCGCGATCAGGTCGGCAGTCCTGCGACCGACATCGCGACACACCAGCGCTTCGATGGCGGCCAGGCGCCTTGCTTGCTCAATTGACCCAGACGACATCGAGTTGCGCACTCCCCCTCGCGAACTTCACTTTACGAAAGGATGCCGCACGAGCCAAATAGCGCATCTTGTCGACAATCCCCGCGCCGTCGCCGCTGCACGGCATTTACTTCAAGCTGAGTGCCCTCGTGCTGTTCTGCACCATGGATGCCATGGTGAAGGCGCTCGGCGGCACCTACGGTTCCTTTCAGATGATGCTGTTCCGCAGCGGCATCGCCCTCCTGCCGGTCGCGGTGATGATCTGGCACGCAGGAGGAATCGGCGCCGTGCGCAGCACCCGTCCGGGCCTGCAGGCGCTGCGCGTCGTCATCGGCATCTGCAGCATGTTTGGCTTCTTCTATGTCTTCCCGCGCATGCCGCTGGTCGATGCCTATGCGATCTCCTTCGCCTCCCCGCTCTTCATGGTCGCCCTGTCCGTGCCGATTCTGGGTGAGCCGGTCGGCTGGCGGCGCTGGACCGCGGTCGCCGTCGGCTTTGTCGGCGTGCTGGTCATGCTCGACCCCTTTGGCATCCAGTTCCACGTCATCTCGCTGGTCGTGCTGGCCGCGACGTTCTGTTATGCCCTGTCGACGGTGATGGTCCGCCTGCTCAGCCGGCACGACAAGGACGTGGTCACCCTCTTCTGGTTCGCCCTGTGCGCTAGCCTGGTCTCCCTGGTCGGCGCGATCCCCGAGTGGAAATGGCCCCCGGCAATGGACTGGGTCTGGCTGATCACCCTTGGGCTGCTGGGCGGGTTCGCCCAGATCCTGATCACCCGAGCCTGGCGGCTGGCGCCGGCTGCCGTCCTGGCGCCGTTCGACTATGCCTCGATCGTGCTGGCGGTCGCCTTCGGCTACCTCTGGTTCAGGGAACAACCGTCCTGGACCGTGTGGTACGGCCTGCCCCTGGTGATCGGTTCGGGCCTATACATATTGTATCGGGAGCGTGTGCGCGCCCGGGAACGCAAGAAAGCGGCCGCTCCCTGACCTGGTTACCGCCAGGGAACTTGCTCTCGCCCGCAATGCGCAGCATTGACGAACCGGCTCGCCAACCACATCTTGTAGCCATGATCGACACCTCCTTTTCCGTGACCCCGAACGCGGCCAAGCGGATCGCCTTCCTGGCCTCCCAGGAGGCCAAGCCTGTGATGATGCGGGTGGCGGTGCTGGGCGGCGGCTGCTCGGGCTTCCAGTACAACTTCTCGTTCGAGGAACAGCGCAACGACGACGATCTGGTGATCGAGCGGGACGGCGCTGCAGTGCTGGTCGACAGCACCTCGCTCGAGCTGCTGAAGGGCAGCCAGCTCGACTATGTCGAGGAGATGGTCGGGGCCTCGTTCCAGGTGAAGAACCCGAACGCCACCTCGTCCTGCGGCTGCGGCAACTCCTTCAGCATCTAAGCTTCAAGACCGGACCTTCCACCGGCCATCGCCGCTGAAATACGCGCGGTGCGGTTGCGCATGTCTTCGCCCAGGGCCTTGATGTCGGCCTTGCTCATCTGCGCACCGAAGCCCACGGCGCTGATCGCCATCAGCGGCTTGCCCTCGGCGTCGAGGATCACCGACGAGACCGTCGTCACGCCCTTCACGTAGTGGCTCTGATCCACGGCATAACCCCGCTTGCGCGTCTCCTCGACCTCGGCCTGGTAGGCCTCGAAGGTGAGCTCGTCCTCCCAGCGCAGCTTGGCGAAGCGTGTCTTGAGTTCCGCCGTCGAGAGCCCGGAATGCGCCGCCATGCAGCGCCCCAGGGCGGCGATGTACATCGGCAGGCGCTGGCCGATGCTCATATGGACCCGCATCGCCGCATCGTTGTCGGCGCGATCGACCAGCACGACCCGCTCGCCGCTCATCACATGCCACAGGGTGCAGGTCACCCGGTGGTTCACGGCGATCTCACGCAGATGCGGCCGTACCATCGCGACGTAGCTCGCCTGCTCCAAGGTGCCCTTGGCCAGCGCCAGCAGGCCGAGCCCAACGGAATAGGTCTTGGTGGTCTCGTTGAAGACGACCAGCCCTTCATGCACCAAGGTCTTGAGGAGATTGAAGCAGGTGCTGGGATTGAGATCGAGGTCGCGCGCGATGCGGCTCACCCCCATGGGCGCCTGCGCCGCCACCAGATAGCGGAGCACCGCAAGGCCACCGATCAGGGCACCGACGAGCTTCTCGGGTGCCGGTTCGTCACTTCGCATAGCGGTCGTTCTTGGCATCCGGTCGATCGCCCGTCAGCAAGGAAATCGTCATCGCCGCTCCTGCCTTCCCCCTAACCCGTCCAGATAGCCGGCGATACGTTCGCGCACGCCGGTGGCCTGGAAGTTCTCCATCATCAGCGGCGCCACGGTCTCCAGCTGTTCGCACATGACGCAGGTCGCATAGCCGATATTGCGGCTCTGCCGCATCGCCAGCAGCCCCGGCCGCCGCTCGACGTAGTAGTCGACGCGAGCCCGTGCCGCCTCGGCGAAGCCCGCCGTCGGCAGCAATTCGGTGACGATGCCGGCCTCCTGCGCGCGGGCGCCTGAAAGCACCCCTGTGCCGAGGCACATCTGAGCGGCAATGCCCGGCGGCAGTCGCGACTGCAGGACCGCTTCGACGATGATGGGATACATGCCGAACACGAATTCCGGGCAGGCGACGTGCAGATCCTCGGCGGCGATCACGACGTCGGCCAGGCACAACAGCAGCGCCCCCGCTCCCGAGGCTCGCCCGCGCGCGACTGCCACGATCGGCGCCCGGCTGCGCGCCATCGCCTTGATCATCGCCAGCAACGCCTGCTCCTGCTGCGGCAGTTGCCCGCCCGCGAATTCGCGAATGTCGGCGCCGGCGCAGAACAGGCTCGGCGATGCGCTCGACAGCAGCACGACCTGATGGGCCTCGGCGCTCGCGACGGCCTGCCCGAGGCGCGCCATCATGTCGGCTGTCAACGCATTCGCCTTGCCGCTGCGCGTCAACGTGATTTCCAGCAGCCCGTCCGTTCGGCCAAGCGCAATCGGGCTTTCGGTTGACAAGGTCATGAGGCTCCTATGTATTCTCTTTGTAGAAAATCATATTCAATAGAGAATATCAAATCATGACCGGCCAGCACACCAGTGCCCTTCGCACCCCCGTCCCCGCCAACACGGTCGATCGCGAAGCCTTCCGCGACATGTGCAGGGCCTTCGCCGAGAAAGAGATCGGCACGCGCTGGAAGGAAGCCGATGCCGAGCGGCGTTTTCCCCGCGCCTTTTACGAGGCCGCGGCGCGGACCGGCCTGATCGGCATCACGGCCAGCGAGGATATCGGCGGCGCGGGGCTGGGCGCCTACGAAGAAGCCATCGCCATGGAAGAGATGTCCAAGGTGAACCCGAATCTCGCCGTCGCCGTGC
>MKRV01000024.1:20565-23169 GCA_001897995.1 Alphaproteobacteria bacterium 65-37
TTTACGAGCATGGCAGCGCCGAACACCGCGAGATCGCCCGCCGCACCATCGCCGGCGAATGCCTGGTCGCCATCACGATCACCGAGCCCGACGCCGGCAACGACATCCAGAACGTGCAGACCAGGGCCACCCGGGACGGCGACACCTGGATCCTGGACGGCATGAAGTCCTTCATCACACTGGGTGGCGACGCCGACGTGCTGGTCACCCTGGCGCAGACCGATCCGGCGCTCGGCCGCCGCGGCATGCGCTTCTTCGCCGTGGATCGGCACGATCCCAACATCGAGGTCAGCCAGATCGACACCTACGTGAACCGTCCGGCCCCCACCTACCGGGTGACCTTCAACAAGGCCCGCGTACCCGAAAGCCGCCGTCTCGATGCCGGCTTCGCCGCGATCATGGCGGGCTTCAATCGCGAGCGCATCATGGTGGCGGCCCGCTGGCTCGGTCACATGCAGACCGCGCTCGACTGGGCACGCGACTATGCCGTGACGCGTCACCAGTTCGGCCGGCCGATCGGCGCCAACCAGTCGATCGCCTTCGCCCTGGCGCAGGCCCATGTCGATGTGGAAGCCGCGCGCCGGCTCACCTATCACGCCGCCGCACGCTGGGACAGCGGACAGCCACTACGGGACGTGATCCTCGATGTCTCGGCGGCCAAGCTGCACTCGACCCAGGCCGTTGTCCGGGTCACCCAGACCGCCCTGCATGTCGGCGGCGGCTGGGGCCTGACCACCGAACTGCCGGTGATGCGCTGGGCCCTCGACGCGCTGGTGGCACCGGTCACCGTCGGCAGCGTCGAGATCCAGTTGCGCGCAATCGCCAAGGAGATGGGCCTGCCGGTCGACTGAGCGCCGGGGCGCTAGTGGCGCCTTGTTACCCGATCAGTCGTTTTCTTTCATTCTCCTCTCCCCCTTTTGGGGGAGAGGCTGGGTGAGGGGGATTTCTCGACGCGCACACCCTCTCCGTCGCCCGCGCCCTCACCTTCCCCATGCTTCGCACGGGTCCCCTTCCTCTCCCGCGAAGCGGGAGAGGACGAATGAGAGATACGCGAATACGGTAGCCGCGCGTTACTCGACTTTGAGGTTGAGGTCCTTGACCATGGTCGTCCACACCTGCAGCTGCTCCTTCTGATAGTCGGTCGCCTGCTTGCGGGTCGACGGTGTGGGCACCAGGCTGCTTTGCAGCAGCTTCGCCTTGATCGACTCGGTTTCGAGGATCTTGACCACTTCCTTGTTCAGGCGGTCGAGAATAGCGTCAGGCGTACCGGCCGGTGCGACCAGCGCCCACCAGCCGTCCATGTTCGGCGGCGTCGCCAAGCCAAGTTCCGCGAAGGTCGGCACGTCAGGCAGCAGCACATAGCGTTGCGCAGCGAGCGCACCGACCGGCCGGACCTTGCCGGCCCGGATCATGCTGAGCGAGGCCGGCACATCGGCCACCATGATCTGCACGTGTCCACTGAGCAGATCGGCCAGCGCCGGCGGCGTCGACTTGTAGGGAACGTGTGTGACGTCGAGCTTATGGGAATTCTTGAGGTAGCCGCCATAGGCGATGCCGCCCGTGTTGCCGCTGGCGTAGTTGTACTTGCCCGGATTGGCCTTGATCAGCTTGATCAGCTCGGGGGCCGTCTTGGCATCGACGTCATTGTTGACCAGCCAGACGTAGTTCACCGACGCCACGAGCGCGATGTAGCTCAGGTCCTTGACCGGATCGTAGCGAACCCCGCTGGTCAGACCGCCTGGGCTCGCCGCGAGGCCGGAATTGGTCAGCAGACCGAGCGTGTAGCCGTCCGGTGGCGACGTCGCGACGAGCTCCGTTCCAACCGTCGTGTTGTTGCCTGGCTTGTTCTCCACGACGATCGGCTGACCCAGCGCCTGGGACAGCGGCTCGGAGAGGATGCGCGCCAGGATGTCGCTTCCCGAACCAGGGGCGAACGGCACGATCAGCCGGATCGGCTTGTTCGGATAGGTCTGCGCTGCGGCCGGTGCCACGGCGAGAAAGCTCGCAGCCGCCACCAGGCCCACCAGCGAAAGAACGGCCCTTGCCGGGTTCCGTGACCGCAGCCAGGCCGACGAGCGCTGGAACGCCCGCGAAAGTCGATACGTCATTTTCATGTTTTCCTCCCACACCGGACTATCTCTTGCTCTCGCACGAAAATCATTCCCAATGAAGTTGCGTGATCGCCCTGCGGCTCATGTCGCCCCACGAACTCGACGCACCTGACAATTCATTCGGTCTTGATGCCCGTCGCCTTGATGACACCGGCCCAACGCTGGATGTCTTCGGCGAGCCGCGCCTTCGCTTGTGCCGGCGTGTCGGCCACGGGCTCGAGACCCTGGTCGCGCAGCCAGGGCGCGAGTTCGGGCGACTTCAGGATGGCGACGAACTCGGCGTTGAGCAGATCCACTACGGGCTTTGGGGTCTTGCCCGGCACATACACGCCGTACCAGACGCCGGTGTCGAAACCGGGCACGCCACCTTCTGCAACAGTGGGCATCTCGGGCCACAGATCGCTGCGCTTGCCGGTGGACACCGCGAGCGCCCGCAGCTTGCCCGACTGCGCGTACTTCTTGCCGGTCGCCAGCGGATCGAACAGCACCTGGA
>MKRV01000025.1 GCA_001897995.1 Alphaproteobacteria bacterium 65-37
TGTCGGAGATCCGCCTCGAAGGAGTGACCAAACGATACGGCGCCTTCGCGGCGGCCGACTCGGTCGATCTGGCGGTGAGCCAGGGCGAGCTGGTGACGATCCTGGGGCCAAGCGGGTCGGGCAAGACGACCCTGCTGTCGCTGATCGCGGGCCTCGCCAAGCCGACTGCGGGACGCATCCACATCGGCGGGCGCGACGTCACCGACGCGTCGGCACAGCAGCGCAACATCGGACTGGTGTTCCAGTCCTATGCACTGTTCCCGCACATGACGGTGCTGGAGAACGTGCTGTTTCCCCTAGGCGTGCGCAAGATCGGCGGCGTCGAGGCCGACCGGCTGGCGCGCGATGCGCTGAAGCTGGTGCGGCTCGATGGGCTCGAGGCCCGGCGCCCCTCGCAACTGTCGGGCGGACAGCAGCAGCGCGTGGCGCTGGCCCGCGCCATCGTCTTCAAGCCCGATATCCTGCTGCTGGACGAGCCGCTGGGCGCGCTCGACCGCAAGCTGCGCGAGGAACTGCAGGTCGAGCTGAAGCAGCTGCAGCGCCGCCTGGGTGTCACGACCCTGCTGGTGACCCACGATCAGGAAGAGGCGCTGTCGCTGTCAGACCGCATCATGGTGCTGAACAAGGGCCGTACGCAGCAGATCGCCGCGCCGACCGAGGCCTATCTGAAACCCGCCAACCGCTTCGTCGCCGAGTTCCTGGGCATCGCCAATTTCGTCGACCTGCCGGACGGACGGCAGGCGCTGGTGCGGCCCGAACGCGTGCGTCTCGGCGACAAGGGTGGGGGCCAGAATGGCGCGAGCAAGCCGGCCAAGGTCGTCGAGGCGATCTATCTCGGCCAGATGGTACGCTATCACCTGGCGTTCGAGAGCGAAGGCGCGCGGCCGATCGTGGCTGCGGTGCCGTTCGTCGGACGGGCCTATGCGGCAGGCGAGCGCGTGACGGTGTCATGGGAGGCTGCCGACCTGTGGCCGGTGGCGGAATAGAAATCCAGAAGAGGAGACCAAGATGAAGCCCAGCATGAAACGCCGTACCTTCGTGGGCGCAGCCGCCGCCAGCCTGCCCGCCGTCAGCATCCTCGGCGCCGGCAGCGCGCGAGCCCAGGTGAAGGAGATCCGCATGATCGAAGCCGGCGGCAAGTCCGGCGAATCGGTCGAGGTCGGCTATATCGAGCCCTTCACCAAGAAGACCGGGATCAAGGTGATCCGCGAGAGCCCCAATCCGCTCGGCAAGCTGCGTGCCCTGGTGGAAAGCGGCCAGACCAGCACGGTGCTGATGGAGCTGGGCTCGGGTGGCATGCTGCAGGCCCGCAACCTCAAGCTGATCGAACCGATCGACTGGGTGGCGGTGGCGCCGCAGCCGATGTTCCCCGAGGCCAAGCACGAATACGGCTTCGGCTACCAGTACTTCTCGACCATCATGGCCTGGCGGGCCGGCGCCAAGGCGCCCAAGACCTGGGCCGATTTCTTCAACACCAAGGATTTTCCCGGCAAGCGCTGTCTGCCCGACTATCCCAACTACGCGATCTCCTTCGCGCTGCTCGCCACCGGGATCACGCCGGACAAGCTCTTCCCGCTCGATGTCGACACCGCCTTCAAGAAGCTGAACGAGATCAAGAAGGACATCGCGGTCTGGTGGAAGGCCGGTGCCCAGGCGCCGCAGCTCATGAAGGACAACGAGGTGCAGTACGCGATCTGCTGGTCGGGCCGCGTCGTGGGAGATCCCGCCTTCGGTGTCAATTTCGCCGGCGGCATGGCCGACCTGTCCTACTTCACGATCGTGAAGAACTCCAAGGCGGAGGATCGCGCAGCGGCCTACAAGCTGATGCACGAGATGTCGATCGCCGCCAACCAGGCGAAGGCCGCGACCGTGGTCTCCTACACCGGCCCGAGCCCCGAGCTCGACGCGCTGCTGCCCAAGGACAAGCTCGCCGAATATCCGACCAGCAAGCAGAACAAGGACGTGCAGTGGGTCGAGAACGCCGAATGGTGGGCGGCCAACGGCGAGGCCGTGAACAAGAAGTGGGAAGCCTTCAAGCTGAGCCTGTGATGTTCTCCCGGTGTCATCCCGAGGCCGAAGGCCGAGGGACCTTTACTGACCAGCAAAGGTCCCTCGCTGGGGATGACATGCGTGTCGAGTTGAAACGATCTCCGTCATGACGAGCTCGAACCGCTTCGAAGGATTCGGCTTCATCGCACCTCTCCTGGTGCTGATGCTGGTCGCCTTCAATGCGCCCATCGTCTACATGCTGGGCCTCGCCTTCTGGGAAAAGGGGCGGGGCTTCACGCTCGAGCACTATGCCGGGCTGCTCGAGGCGCCGGTCTATCTGCGGGTGCTGGGCAACACCATGCGGGTCGCCCTGGTCGCCACACTCGCCAACGTGATCATCGGCTATCCGCTGGCACTCTGGATGCGCGGGCTGGGCAGCCGCGCCCGCATGATCGCGCTGGCGCTGGTCGTGCTGCCGTTCTGGGTCAGCATCCTGGTGCGCACCTACGCCTGGATCGTGGTGCTGGGCAATGGCGGCCTGGTCAATCGCGCCCTGCAGTGGAGTGGCCTCACCGATGCCCCGGTCTCTTTCCTGTACAACGAACTCGGCGTCACCATCGGCATGGCGAATGTCCTGCTGCCGTTCCTGGTGCTGCCGCTGTTCGCCGCTATGATCCGTATCGACGATCGCCTGCTGCAGGCGGCGGCCTCGCTCGGCGCCTCGCCCACGACCATCTTCTGGAAGGTGTTCTTTCCACTCACCTTGCCGGCGCTGGCGGCAGGCACCTTGCTGGTCTTCATCCTCTGCCTCGGCTTCTACATCACGCCGGCGATCCTGGGCGGCGGCCGGGTGCCCATGATCTCCAATCTGCTCGATACCCTGATCAACCAGATCCCGCGCTGGGAGACAGCGGCGGCCATCTCGACGGTCCTGCTGATCGTGACCCTGGCGATCTTCGCGGCCTACCGCCGCCTCGACCGCAAGGCGTCTGCATCATGATGGAGACTCCCTGGACGCGGCGCCTGCTGGCGATGGCGGGCTATTTCGGCCTCGCCTTCCTCACGGTGCCGCTCCTGATCGTGATCCCGATGTCGTTTTCCTCGGCGCGGGCGCTGACCTTTCCGCCGCCCGGCCTGTCGCTGCGCTGGTACGAGGCCTTCTTCGGCGATCCGCGCTGGATGGAGGCGATGGCGGCGTCGGCCACGATCGCTGCCATCTCGTCGGTGGCGGCGCTGGTGCTGGGTGGCCTCGCCGCCTATGGCCTCAGGCGGGGCGGGTTCCTGGGGCGGGGCGCCGCCGAGGCGAACTTCATGGCGCCGCTGATCGTGCCCACCATCATCACCGCCATCGCGCTCTATCTCGGCCTTGCCAAGGTCGGCCTGCTGGGGACGTTCGTCGGCCTGATCGTGGCGCACACGATCCTGAACGTGCCGCTGGTCATCATGGTGCTGGGCGTGGCGATCCGCGAATTCGACACCCGCATCGAGCAGGTCGCCTGGAGCCTCGGCGCGTCGTGGACCTACACCATGCGCAAGGTCGTGCTGCCCAATCTGGCGCCCAGCGTCTTCGCCGCCTGGATCTTCGCCTTCATCGGCAGTTTCGACGAGGTGGTCGTGACCTCGTTCATCGCCGGCAAGGTCGAGACCGTGCCGAAGAAGATGTTCAACGAGTTGATTCTCGAAGTGAATCCCACCATCACCGCCGTTGCAACCCTGCTGATCGCCTTTACGGTCTTGGCACTGGCTGCCGTCGCGCTCATTCTCGGCCGGACCGGCAAGCTGAAGCAGACGCTGGTACAGGACGTGTAACATGAATTTTCCCAAGACTGTGCGCCTGGTCGAAGTCGGCCCGCGTGACGGGCTGCAGAACGAAGCCAGGCCCGTTCCCGTCGAGGCCAAGGTGAAGCTGATCGACGCGCTGTCGGCGGCCGGCCACAGCGCCGTCGAAGCAGGCAGCTTCGTCTCGCCCAAATGGGTGCCCCAGATGGCCAGCACCGACGAGGTGATGGCCCGGATCCAGCGCAAGCCCGGCGTTTCCTACCCGGTGCTGGTGCCCAACAAGCAGGGCATGAACGGTGCGGTCGAAGCGAAGTGCGGCGAGATCGCGATCTTCACCGCCGCCTCGGAAGCCTTCTGCCGCAAGAACACCAACTGCTCGATCGACGAAAGCTTCGAGCGCTTCGCGCCGGTGATGGAAGCCGCCCAGAAGCACGGTATGAAGGTGCGCGGCTACGTCTCGACCGTGATCGCCTGTCCCTATGACGGCAAGGTGGCGCCCGAGAAGGTTGCAGAAGTCTCCGACCGGCTGTTCCGCATGGGCTGCTACGAGGTCTCGCTGGGCGACACGATCGGTGTCGGCACGCCGGGCGAATGCGTGGCGATGGTCGACGCCGTGGCGGCCAAGGTGCCGCGCGAAAAGCTCGCGGCGCATTTCCACGACACTTACGGCCAGTCGCTGGCGAACATCCTCGCCGTCATGGCGCGCGGTATCGCCGTCTTCGACACCGCCGTGGCGGGGCTGGGCGGTTGCCCCTATGCCAAGGGCGCCTCGGGCAATGTCGGCACCGAGGACGTGATCTATCTGTTGAACGGGCTCGGCATCCATCACGGCGTCGATCTCGACGCCATCGCCCAGGCGGGCCGCGATATCTGCGCCGCCCTGGCGCGCGAGCCTGCGTCCAAGGTGGCGCAGGCGCTGAAGGCGAAAGCGGCCTGAGCGGCCAGCTCAGGATCGCTGCTTGGTCGCCCTACTTGGTGGCCTTGTCGAAGGCGGGGCCGAAGCCCAGCAGCGGAACGTCGATGTTGATCGGACGCTTGGTGGCGTCGAACACCGTGACCTTGAGCGTGGTGCCGGTGCGCATCGAGGCGAGCAGCGGCTCCTTCAGCGGCACGTTCAGCAGGCAGCCGATGTTGGTGCAGGTCTGGACGGTGAATTTCTCTTCCGGCTTGGCATCAACCTTGAGTTGAACCGGCTCGGCGAGGTTGATGCCGAGCGGCAGCTGCAGGCCGAGCACCGGCACCTTGTCGTTGCCCATGCGGGCGGCCAGCGAGATCACGAGCTGCTTGTTCTCCTGTGAGAAGAGCTGCTGGACGGCGCGGCAATCCAGGGTCTTGCCGTCGCCGGTGCACTCGACCCGCCATGCCGCCGGTGCGGCCTGGTCCTGCGCGACGGCGGGCGCTGCCGTCACGGCGAGGCCAACGGCGGCGGCGATGAGGGCAAGCGCACGCCGAGGGGCGTGGAAGCAAGCGGGAGCTGACATGATGAACGAAGCCTCGCTGACGTCTGTTGATTGACCTCCCCATAACGCCAGCACTTCGCGTGTTCTGGCAAGACCCCGTGCGCGAGACGCCTGCACGAACGTTCAAGACGGTTGCCGCCAATTGCGCCACATACGCAGGAATGGAGGCCTTGCCTGGATTCCTGATCGCGGCGGTTGCCCTGGCCGGCAGTCCCGGCCCGGCGACCTTGAGTCTGGCCGCGGCCGGCGCCGCCTTCGGGGCGTATCGCAGCACCGCCTATCTGCTGGGCATCGTGCTGGGCATGGTGGCCGTCATGGCCATCGTGGCGAGCGGCGTGGTCGGGCTGCTGCTGGCCGTTCCCGGTGCGGCGCCGGTCGTGACCGTGCTGGCGGCGCTCTATTTCGTCTGGCTGGCCTGGCGCATCGCCACGGCGCCGCCGCTCGCCGAAGGAGGGCCGGATCGGCCGCCGCCAACCTTTGCGGCGGGGCTGCTGCTGTCGCTGGTCAACCCCAAGGGCTACGCGGCGATGGCTGCGCTCTATTCGGGCTTCGTCCTGCTGCCGGGGCGCCTGGGCCTCGACGTCGCCGTGAAGATCGGCGGCCTGACGGTGGTCATCGCCGTGGTGAATATCGCCTGGTTGCTGGTCGGTGCTTCCCTGACGCGGCTGTTCCGCGATCGGCGTGCTAATCGCGCCATCAACATCGCCTTTGCGCTCTTGCTGCTCGGCTCGGTCCTCGTCCTGCCGTTCGCGGCCTAGCGATATCCTTGCAGTTGCGGCGAGATTATCGCGGCGAGCACGGCTCCATCATTGAACCGAATCAATGTTCCGGCGATAAGCGCGACGGGTGTGCTGCGGCTTAATGGCGCTATGAACGGACCTGTATCGCCGCTGGTCGACGGGCGGCAAGAAACGCGTTTCGTCGTCATGCTGGTCTATCCCGGGGTTATGGCCATGGACGTTTATGGCCCGCTCGAAGCCTTCGCGATGGCCAATAGCTCGGCCGGCCGGCCACTCTACCGGGTGGCCATCGCCAGCCTCGACGGTTCGCCCGTCGCCACGTCACTGGGTGTACCGATCGCGGCCAGCATCGCTGCCCGCGAGATCCTGGACCCCATCGATACATTGCTGGTCGCCGGCGGCGGCGGCCACGCCGAAGCGGGAAACGATCCGGCGCTGCTGAGCTGGCTGCGCGCTGCAAGCCTGGAGGCGAGGCGCACGGGCTCGATCTGCACCGGGGCCTTCGTGCTGGCGGCGGCCGGACTGCTCGACGGGCGGCGGGCCACGACACACTGGGCCACGGCGTCGGAGCTGGCGCAGCACTTTCCCGAGGTCGAGGTCGACCTCGATCCGATCTTCGTGCGCGACGGCAGCGTCTACACCTCGGCCGGCGTCACCGCCGGCATCGACCTGGCGCTCGCCCTGATCGAGGAGGATCAGGGCCGTGAGCTGGCGCTCAAGGTCGCGCGAGGCCTGGTGCTCTATCTCAAGCGGCAGGGTGGTCAGTCGCAGTTCAGCCATCACCTGCAGGCCCAGCTCGCTGCCAGCCAGCCGGTGCGGCTCGCCCAGGAATGGGCGCTGGACAATATGGCGGCGGAGATCGATGTCGGCACGCTCGCCGAGCGGGCGTGCATGAGCGAGCGCACCTTCCGCCGGACCTTCGTCGGCCAGACCGGCGAGACGCCACGCGATTTCGTCGAGCGGATCCGGCTCGACGCGGCGCGCGGTCTGCTCGAGGACATGGAGTTGCCGGTCCAGGCGATCGCCACCCGTTGTGGCTTCGTGACGGTCGACAATCTGCGCCGCGCCTTCGTGCGGCGACTTGGCATCACGCCGCAGCAATATCGCGAGCGTTTCGCGAGTTCGCTGACGGATTGAGCCTTCTCCGGCGGTTCCGGGACCGTTTGGCCGGAACTGCTGTCTCTCTGGCCGGAAGTACAGGCTGTCTACGGTGGCTTCTTCCGGTCACCCAAGCGATCCTCGATCCTGCATCCGGATGATTCCGGATGCCGGGTGGATCGAGGCAGCGTGGGGTCGATACCGTGTTTCTGAAGCAGGGGTGCCACGCGCATCCAACGCTCCCCGCCGGGCTCACGCGCCGGACGGGGTGTTCTGCGTTGCGCGCGAAGCGCCGAGACGAGAAGCACCCAAAAATAGTCGACGTACGAGAGGCTCTGCAAATTGATCGCGAGGTGAGCCTCCCATAGGTTCAGCGCGACTGCTGGCGGGAAAAACCCATCGGCGTCGGAAAGCCCGAAGAGACGAGATCGGTGGCGGCGGTGCGCACCTGCGTGCCGTCGATGGCGAAGCCTTGCCCGCAGTTGGGCGGCGTAGAGAAGAGGCAGTCATGGTGGGAGTGGCGACTATGGAGCAGGCCTCGCGGCCGCGACGCGTCATGCGTGCGGCGCTGCTGCTCTCGACGGCACTGACGGCAACGGCGTTCGCGGCAATGCCCGCCATGGCGCAGGACGCGACCTGGAAAACCAATGCCAACACCAGCTGGTTCAACGATTCCAGCAACTGGTCGACCGGGACGATCCCCACAGGAGTAGCGTCCTTCGGTCAGTCGAGCATCAGCAGCATCATCAGCGACAGCAATCGCACGGTCGGAACGATCCAGTTCAATTCCGATGCCAGGGCCTACAACTTCAACTTCTACGGCGGCAGCGTCTTCACGCTCACCGGTGGCGGCATCGTCAACAACGGAAGCCAGGCACAGAACTTCCAGATCCAGAACGTCGACCTGCTGTTCCAGAACTCGGCGAGCGCCGGCAACAACCTCATCACCTACGCGTTCAACAGCAATCTGGGCAAAATCGAGTTCTCCGGCACCAGCACCGCCGGTTCGGCCAACTTTGCCGCGACCTATGCCGGGCGGCTCGTCTTCAAGGACAGCGCTTCGGGCGGGACGGCGTCCTACACTGCCGACAGCTCCACCGTTCTGGATATCACTGGCCTGACCAACGGCGGCACAACCATCGGCTCGATTGCCGGCGGTGGCACGATCCTGCTGGGCGGCAATACGCTCACGGTGGGTGGCAACAACGCGTCGACCACCTACAGCGGCGTCATCTCGGGATTGTCGGGCCGGCTGGTCAAGGAAGGTACCGGCACGCTCACGCTGACCGGGGCCAATACCTATCTGGGCGGCACGACGGTAAATGCCGGCACTCTGCGGCTGGGGGCATCCAACGTCCTAACTTTCAATCGCCCGGTAATGGTGAACAGCGGCGGTACGCTGGACCTCAACAACTTCAACACGACGCTCGGCCAGGTTACCGGCGATGGTTCGGTGACCCTGGGGAGTGCCAGGCTGACCCTCATAGCGCTGGGCGGAACCTTCAGTGGTGTCATCAGCGGCAGTGGCGGTCTGAGCGTGGGGGGCGGTGCGGGAGCAACTTATACGCTCTCCGGTACCAACACCTACAGCGGCGGCACGGCCCTCAACTCCAACATCATTTTGTCTGTCTCCAGCGATGCCAACTTGGGCAACGTCAATGGCGGGCTGACTCTGGACAACGCCACGCTCGCCTTTGGGGCGTCGTTCAACCTTGCTTCGACGCGCGCGATCACGATTGGCGCCGGCGGCGGCACCATCAACGTCGGTGGCAACAACACGACAATCTCGGGGGCCATCAGCGGGGCCGGGGGGCTCACCAAGCGGGGCACCGGCACGCTCACCCTGTCGGGGACCAACGACTTCGCCGGCCTCACGATCGTGGGCGACAATGTAGTCAGCTACGTCGCCGTCAGTGCCGACAACCAGCTCGGGACGGCCGGCGCTGGTGTGACGGCCAACACGTTGGGTTTCCTCAAGGCGACCTCGAGCTTCAGCAGCAGCCGCTCGTTCACGCTCACGGGGGGCTATGCGGGTTTCAGCGTCGACACCGGCGCCACATTGACATGGGACGGGGTCGTCTCCGGCAATGTCGGCCCATCCGGCGGCCTTTCGGTGCGGGGGCCAGGCACGCTGGTCCTGACGGGAACGAACACCTATGTCGGCGGCACGGCGATCGGCACCGGCACCACGCTGCAAATTTCGAGCGATGCCAATCTCGGCAACGGGTCCAACGCAGTCTCCCTTTATAGCGGCACGCTGGCGGTAACGTCGGACATGTCGACCGGCCGTTCCATCGCGCTTGAGTCGGGCTTCAACGGTACGATCTCGGTTTCCAGCGGCAAGACGCTGACCTACAGCGGGATCATCAGTGGCGACGCGTCCTCCCGCTTTATCAAGGCGGGCGACGGAACCCTGGTACTGACAGGTGCGAACTCCTACACCGGCGGCACGACGGTCAGCGGTGGCACCCTGGTCGGCACGACCAACACCCTGAAAGGCGATATCGTCAACAACGGCATCGTCCAGTTCAACCAGAACCTCACCTCGACCTACTCCGGGAACATGAGCGGCTCCGGCGCGCTCGTCGTTACCGGCGCTGTCGGCGGTCAGACGCTCGTGCTGACCGGTACCAATACCCATAGCGGCGGTACGACGGTGACGGGGTCGCCGTCCGTGACGGTCTCGAGCGACGCGGCGCTGGGGAGCACCACCGGCAGCATCACCCTGAGTAACCAGGGCACGTTGAGGTTCGGCGCGAGCTTCAATCTCGCGTCGACGCGCGCGATCTCGGCAGGCAGCGGCGGCGGCCGGCTCGACACCAACGGTTTCGATACGACCATCAGCCAGAGCATCACCGGCCCGGGCTTTTTCTCCAAGTACGGCGCCGGCACGCTTACCTTCACGGCTGCCAACACCTTCTCGAGCCTTGGTATCTATGGCGGCGCTGTAGAGGTCAGCGCCAACAATCAGCTCGGCGCTGGCACCAGTGCCGTATCGATCAACAACGGCGCCACGCTCAGGACGGCGTCGAGCTTCGCCGTCAACCGATTCCTCGGGGTCTACTCGGGTGCCAGTGTTCTCGACGTAACCAACGCAGCGGCAACCCTCAATTGGGCCTCGCAAATCTACGGCACCGGCGCGCTCGCCAAGGCGGGCGCCGGTACGCTCGTCCTCCATGCCGGCAACATATACTCCGGCGGCACGATCATCTCCGGCGGCACGCTGGCCATCAACGGTGACTCGGCTCTGGGCGCCGCCAATGGCGGTCTCACTTTCGACGGCGGCACGCTGCAGTTTCTCGCGGGTTTCGATATTACCAGCGCCCGGGCGATTACCTTGAACGCCGGTGGCGGCACGGTCCATACCAACGGCTTCTCCTCGAGTACTTCAGGGCCAATCGGCGGCAGCGGCGGGCTGACCAAGATCGGTACCGGAACGCTCACCCTTTCGGGCACCAACACCTACACCGGCGGAACCTTCCTCAACGCGGGCACGCTGGCGATATCGGTCGACGGCAATCTCGGCGATGCGGCCGGAAGGGTCACTTTCAACGGTGGCACGCTCCAGTTTGCAGCCAGCACCACCCTGGCCAACACCCGTCCCATGACGATGAACGCCGACGGCGTGATCGACACCAATGGGTTCGATGCGGGAATCGCGGGGGTGATCGGCGGTCTGGGCGGCCTGGTGAAGAACGGCACGGGCACGCTGTTCCTGGCTGCCGGCAATACTTACCTTGGCGGCACGACCATTAACGGCGGCGCAATCAGCATCAGTGCAAGCACCGCGATGGGGAATGCGGCGAGCACCATCACCTTCAATGGCGGTACGCTGCTAACCCCTGTCGATATCTCCTTGAACCAGGGCATCGTGCTCGCTGGCAGCGGGACTATCGTTAACAATGCGATCACGCGACTGAACGGCGTGGTCAGCGGCTCGGGCGATCTCACCAAGTCGGGCAGCGGCGTCCTGGCCCTGATAGCCGCCAACACGTTCACCGGCCGGTTGGTCGTCAACCAGAGCGTCGTCGTTCTCCAGGATGGCGTGCTACTCGGCAACATCGCCGTTGCCAGCGGCGCCAGCGTGAACTTCCAGGATTACACTTTTGCCCGCAGCAGCACCTATGCCGGCGTGATCTCGGGGGCCGGCCGCATCTCGCAAACCGGACGCGGGACGCTGACCCTTTCCGGGACCAATACCTATTCGGGCGGCACAATCGTCGGAGGCATGGACAACTCGGCCATTCTGGCCGTCTCGTCGGATGCGAACCTGGGCGATTCGTCAGGTTACATCTACTTCAGCGGCGGCAAGCTCAAGTTCCTGTCGAACTTCGACCTTGCGAGCACGCGAACCGTCAACATCAACAATTTTGGCGGCACGTTCGCGCTGAATGGTGCGACGACGACGTTCGGCGGCGTGATCGAAAATGCCGGCAGGCTGACGATCGAAGGCCCCGGCACGATGACCTTCACGGGCGCCAACACCTACGGGGGCGGCACCACTGTCCGGGACGGGGCTGCCCTGGCGATCGGCAGCGACGCGAGGCTGGGCACGGGCGACCTGGCCCTCGATGGCGGCACGCTGAGATACCTCGCCAGCTTCGATCTCTCGAACACGCGTCCCGTGACTCTGAATGCCGGCGGCGGCACGTTCGACACCAACGGCTTCGACACGGAGATCGCACAGGCGATCGGTGGTACTGGGGGCCTGACGAAGAGTGGCACGGGCACGCTGTTGCTGTCCGCAAACAACAGCTACAGCGGCGGCACGACGATCAACGGCGGCACGCTCCGCATTGGTGGCAACACCGCCCTGGGCAACAGCTCGGGCGGCATCACCTTCAATGGCGGCACGCTGCAGTACGACAGCAGTATCAGCAACATGAACCGCGCCATCGTGCTCAATGGCAGCGGAACGATCAAAGGCGAAGCGATCCTGCAGCTGCAGGGAGCGATCAGCGGGTCGGGCGATCTCATCAAGGAAGGCATGATGGGGGTCCTGTCGCTGACCGGCCCGCTCTCCTATACGGGCCGAACGATCATCAATGGTGGTCTTGTCAGCTTCGGAACCCCTGCACCTCAAGGCGATGTCATCGTCAACAATGGCGAAGTT
Source organism: Alphaproteobacteria bacterium 65-37 (assembly GCA_001897995.1). Lineage (GTDB taxonomy): Bacteria > Pseudomonadota > Alphaproteobacteria > Reyranellales > Reyranellaceae > Reyranella. The sequence continues at coordinate 12,180 of MKRV01000025.1, forward strand.
GCCTTTGGAGGGACGACCGCCTCGACCTACGGCGGGGTGATCTCCGGTGCGGGCTCGATGTCGCATTCCGGAGCGGAACTGACCCTGACGGGAACCAACACCTATTCGGGTGGCACCAGGCTCGAGGCCGGTACGATCGCGGTTTCGCGGGAGGCCAACCTCGGCGCCACCACCGGCGGCCTCACTTTCTCAGGCGGCACCCTCAAGTTCCTGTCGAGTTTCGACCTGTCGAGTACGCGGAACATAAACCTCTCCTTTGTTGGGGGTACGTTCCAGTTGAACGGTGCCACGACGACGGTCGCCGGAAGGATTTCCGGAACCGCGCCGCTGACGGTCACCGGTCCCGGCACGATGACCCTCACCTTCGCCAACACCTATACTGGCGGTACGATCCTCTCTGGCGGGGCGACCCTGGCGGTCGGCAATGATGCCGCGCTGGGCGGCGTCAACAGTGGCGTCACATTCAACAACGGAACGCTGCAGTTCCTGTCGAGCTTCAACCTCGCGAATACGCGCGCTCTCACGCTGAATGCTGGTGGCGGAACGATCGACACCAACGGCAACGACACGACGATCTCGCAGGTGATCGGCGGCACAGGCGGGCTGACCAAGACCGGTGCCGGCACCCTGACCCTCACGGGCTCCAACAGCTACACGGGCGCAACGACGATCAACGGCGGCGTCCTGGCATTTTCAGAGGGCTACGCCCTTGCCAGCAGCAGCGGCCTCACGATCAACGGCGGGACGTTGCGTCTCACGAATGTCGCCTCCATTACTCGGCCGGTCACGCTGAGCGGCGTGGCGACCTTCGACGTCGTCACTGGTTTCAATGGTCTCGGCTTGGACGGAAACGTCGGCGGCACCGGCAGCCTCGTCAAGACGGGCGCCGGCTCCCTGACCTTGCGTGGCACTGCCGACTATACCGGCGGCACGACGGTCAGCGGCGGCTCCCTGGTGGGCTCGGCTGCCAATCTCAAGGGCAACATCACCAACAATGCGTTGGTCTATTTCGGGCAGGACAGCGACGGCACCTATGCCGGGGTGATGTCCGGCACCGGCACTCTCAGCAAGTACGGCTCGGCAACGCTGACCCTGACCGGGCTCAACACGCACCAGGGGGGCACGCACGTTACGGCCGGTACGCTCGCGGTCGGACAGGACGCGAATCTGGGCAGCTCGACCGCAGATATCAGCATCAGGAACGGTGCTACCCTTCGCTTCCTGTCGAGCTTCGATCTCTCCGTCGGCCGCGACGTCGAGTTGGTTACCTCCGGCCGCCTCCAACTCGTCAGTTCGACGAACAGGATCGCCGGCACGGTCCATGGAACGGGCAACCTCTCGATCGAGGGGCCAGGCACGCTGTCCCTGACCGGAACGAACACCTTTACTGGTACGACCTCGGTAACCGGCAGCACGCTGGCAATCACCGGCGACGCAAGTCTTGGCAATGTCGCCAACGCCCTCACGCTCGACAACTCGACCTTGCGGTTCCTCTCGAACTTGACGCTCGCGGGGACGCGGGCGATCACAATGGGCGCCGGCAGCGCGATCGACACCAACGGCTACGATGCGACGATCGCCTCGGCGATCTCGGGAAACAGCGGTCTCACGCAATCCAGCGCCGGCAGACTCAGCCTCACGGGTACCAACACCTACAGCGGCGGCACGGTCATCTCCGGCGGCAGCATCTTGGCCATCGGCAGCGATGCGGCGTTGGGCGACGTCAACGGCGGCGTCACTTTCGACAACGGCACCTTGCAGCTCCTGAACAGCTTCGATCTCGCCAGCACGCGGGCGCTGACCTTGAACGCCGGCGGCGGCACCATCGACACCAACGGCAACGACACGACGATTGGGCGGGCGATCAGCGGCACTGGCGGTCTCACCAAGACGGGGGCCGGCACCCTGACCCTGAGCGGCGCCAACACTTACGCCGGTGGCACGACGGTAAGCGATGGCACCTTGCGCCTCGGCGCGGGTGCTTCGCTTCTCGCGACCGGCGCCTTGACGATGGCGGGCGGTACCTTCGATCTGAATGGCCAGTATCAGATCATTGGTCCCCTGTCGGGCACCGGCGGCAGGGTGCTCGTGAACGGTCAGTTCCTGCAAGTGGACCAGTCGACCAACACCACCTTCGGCGGCACGATCGAGGGCAGCGGCCGGCTGGTCAAGGCCGGCAACGGCACGCTGACGCTCAGCGGCTCGAACACCCACACCGGTGGCACCGCGATCGGTAGCGGCACGTTGGCCGTGGCGAGCGACGCTGCGCTGGGCGCTGCCGGCGGCGCCCTCGCCATTGAAGGCGGCTTCCTGCAGACGACGGCGAGCTTCTCCACAGCGCGCACGACGAGCCTGCTGAACGGTGGCGGCTTCGACGTCGACTACGGCACGACGCTGACCCATGGTGGGACGATCAGCGGCTCGGGCTACCTGGTGAAGCAAGGCGCGGGCACACTCGTGCTCGAAGGCACGAACACCTACACCGCCGAGACGGTGCTCGGCCAGGGCACCTTGAAAGTGACGAGCGACGCCGCCCTGGGCGCAGCGAGTGCCAACCTGCGGATGCAGGGCGGCACGCTGTGGACGGTCGGCGATATCGTGCTTGCCCGCTCGGTGCAGAGCTTGGGCAACTACGGCATGTTCCTGGTCGAATCCGGGACGACGACCCTGCAGGGGCCGCTGAGCGGTGACGGCATCTTGACCAAGGACGGCGCCGGCACGCTTACGTTGGCCGGAACGAGCACCTATTCCGGGCGGATGGACGTCCTGGCTGGTACTTTGCAGGGCACCACGTCGACCCTGCGCGGAACGATCTACAACTACGGCCGGGTCGTCTTCGATCAGGACACCGACGGTAGCTACCAGGGGTTCATGCAGAACTCCGGCAGCGTCGCCAAGCGCGGCAGTGGCATCGTGGTGTTCGAGGGCAGCCAGTCCTACACGGGTGGAACAGCGGTCGAGGGCGGCACCTTGCGGCTGGCGAGCGGGGCCACGCTGTCGTCTTTCACCGGCCTCACCGTCAATGGCGGTACTTTCGACCTGAACGGCAACAGCCAGACGATCAGCGCGTTGGCAGGTGCCAGCGGCGAAGTGGCGCTGGGCAGCGGCACGCTGGCGGTTAATCAGGCGGTGAACACATCCTACGCCGGCACCATCACGGGCTCCGGCGCCTTGATCAAGATCGGCGCTGGTACCCTGACGCTTTCCGGCGCTAACAGCTACAGCGGCGGCACGATCGTCAACGGCGGCCTCCTGCAAGGCACGACGACGAGCCTGCAGGGCAGCATCGTCAACAATGCCGTCGTTTACTTCAATCAGGCCGTGACAGGCACTTACGCCGGTGTGATGTCGGGCAGCGGCTCCATGTTGGTAACCGGCGGCGGCAGGGTCATCCTGACCGGCAACAGCACCTATGCCGGCGGCACGACGGTCGGCGCGGGCAACATCCTGCAACTCGGCAATGGGGGCACGACCGGCTGGATCACCGGCAACGTGGTGACCAACGGCACCCTGGCCTTCAACCGCTCCGATGACGTCGTCTTCTCGGGCGACATCGGCGGCATCGGTGGCATCAGCCTGATGGGGCCTGGCACCGTCACACTCACCGGC
>MKRV01000026.1 GCA_001897995.1 Alphaproteobacteria bacterium 65-37
CTCGCCATTCCCGACGTCCAGGCCAGGCTGCGCGGCCTGGGCGGCGAGCCCGGCACCATGAGCGTCGAGGCTTTCACCCGGTTCAACGCCCAGGAGTACGAGCGCTTCGGGCGGCTGATCCGCGAAGCGAACATCAAGCCCGATTGACCGTCTCCGACGGGTCGAGACGGAGGCGGATTTCGCCTCTTGCCAAGTCCCGTCTTAACACTTAACCTTTCGGTTAAGTTTTGGATCATACGGTAGGATCACTCGAGAGGTTCGGCCATGGAACGTTCTTACGGCTGGGTCATCGTCGGCGCGGGGGCGCTGATGGGCTGCGTCGCGATTGGCGCCCTGTTCTCGCTCGCGGTCTTCCTGCAACCCATGTCCGAGGCGACCGGCTGGTCGCATACCGGCATCTCGAGCGCGATGACCCTCGACTTCCTGACGATGGGCGTTGCCGCCTTCGGCTGGGGCATGCTCACCGATCGCTTCGGGCCGCGCATCGTCGTGCTGGCGGGCGCGATCCTGCTGGGCCTCGGCCTCGTGCTGGCAAGCCGCGCCACCAGCCTGCTCGAATTCCAGATCATCTACGGCGTCGTGGTCGGTATCGCGGCCGGCGCGGTCTTCGCGCCGATGATCGCCACGGTCACCGGCTGGTTCGAGCAGCACCGCAGCCTCGCGGTCTCGCTGGTCTCGGCCGGCATGGGCGTGGCGCCGATGACCATCTCGCCTTTCGCGAGCTGGCTGATCCAGTCCTACGACTGGCGCACTGCTCAGCTCGTGATCGGCATCCTCGCCTGGGCGCTGTTGATCCCGGCCGCTCTTCTCGTCCGTCGTCCGCCGCCCGCAAGCGCCGGTGCGCCCGGCATGCCGGCGGAAGGCGGCGAGGGGCTGACGGTGGCGCAGGCCCTGCGCTCGCCGCAGTTCATCGTCCTGGCCACGACCTTCTTCTTCTGCTGCGCCGCCCATTCCGGCCCGATCTTCCATACGGTGAGCTACGCGCTGACCTGCGGTCTCTCGGCCATGACCGCGGTGACGATCTACAGCGTCGAAGGCCTGGCGGGGTTGGGGGGGCGCATCGTGTTCGGCCTGCTGGGCGACCGGTTCGGCGCGCGGCGCGTCGTTGTGCTTGGTCTGATGGTCCAGGCGCTGGGGGCCGGCAGTTACTACTTCACCCGCCAGATCGGCGAGTTCTACGCCGTCGCCGTCCTGTTCGGCATGGCCTATGGCGGCGTGATGCCGCTCTATGCCGTGATCGCTCGGGAATACTTCCCGATGCGCATCATGGGCACCGTGTTCGGCGCCGCCGCGATGGTGTCGAGTCTCGGTATGGCGTTGGGACCGGCCGTCGGCGGCTGGATCTTCGACACCTTCAACGGCTACGGTTTCCTATACATCGCCTCCTTCGGCATGGGGCTTGCCGCCGTGGCGATGGCGCTCGTCTTCCCGCCGCTGCCGGCACGGCAGCGGACGGCGGCGCAGCCGGCCTGATCGGCGCCCGACCCGAGTTCAAGGCGTTGCGTTCGATCCGTCCCGTCCGTCGTCGGCTGCTCTTTGCGGTCGAGAATTGTGCGCTAATCGGCTAGCGCCGAGGCGGCGCTCCGATACAGTCAACGCAGACGGAGCGATCACCCGGGACGGGTTCTGCCAGTGACTGACACCTCTCGCGGTCCGCTTTCTCCCGGTCCGCTCACTCTCGGGGCCCTTCGCGCTGCGGCTCTCGAAGGGCGAGAGCCGCCCCCTTTGCCGGCGATCGCACGGCACGCGTCCTATCGGTGGTTCGTCGTCGGCACCGTCTGCATCGGCGCCTGCATGGGGCAGATCGATGCCAGCATGACCCAGGTGCTCCTGCCGCGGCTCGAATTGGAATTCGGCGCCCGCCTGAGCATCGTGAGCTGGGTCGCCGTGGCCTATCTGCTGGCGATGGCGTCGTTCACGCCGATTTTCGGACGGCTCGCCGATATGTTCGGCCGCAAGCTTCTCTACACCACGGGCTTCGCGCTCTTCATCGTCGGGTCCGGCCTGTGCGGCTTCGCGCCGAATCTACCCTGTCTCATCCTCTTTCGCGTCCTGCAGGCGGTCGGCGGGGCGCTGATCACCGCCAACAGCGTCGCCATCGTCGTCATGGCCACCGGCCCTGAGGAGCGCGGCCGCGGGCTCGGCCTGCAATCGGCAGCCCAGGCGATCGGGCTCGGCGCCGGCCCGGTGATCGGCGGGCTCATCCTCGACACGCTGGGCTGGCAGTGGACCTTCTGGATCAACGTGCCGCTCGGGATCGCCGGGGTCGTTCTCGGCTGGTTGATCCTGCCGCAGACCGGCCACTTGCCGGCCGGCCAGCGCTTCGACTGGCGTGGCGCAATCCTGATTGCCCCGACGCTGACGGCCTTCGTGGCCGTCCTGAACGAGGCCCATGCCTGGGGGCCGACCTCTCCGGTCCTGATCGGCTGCCTTGTGGTCGGCATCGCCTGCGCTCTGTTGTTCTGGCGCGCCGAACGCCGCGCCGCCATGCCGTTGCTCGACCTCGAACTTCTCGGCAAGCCTGCCTTCCTGCTCGGCAATGCGGCAAACTTCCTCTCGTATGCTGCCCTGTTCGGCGTCTTCTTTCTCGTTCCTTTCGCACTGGTCCGCCTCTACGACGAGACCGCGCTGACCGCGGGCCTGCGATTGTCGATTCTCCCGGTGATGCTCGGTCTGCTGGCCCCTTTGGGCGGCATGCTCTCCGACCGGCTCGGTACACGCATACCCACCTGCTGCGGCATGCTGGCCTGCATCGCAGGCCTTGCGATGCTCTACGTCTTCCTCGACGGCTCCGCTGCCAATCTGCCGTTCGTCACCCTGTCGCTCGGTCTGATCGGTGCCGGGCAGGGGCTCTTCGTCTCGCCCAACGTCAGCGCCATCATGGCGACCGCACCTCCCGACAAGACCGGACAGGCGGGCAGCGTGCTGAACGTCGTGCGCCTGCTCGGCATCAGCGCCGGCATTGCGGGCGCCTCGACGCTGTTCGTCGTCGCTTTGGGCCGCAGCAGCGGAAGCACGCTCGGCCTCCCGGCGGCAGAGCTCGTTGCAGCCAGCCGCGATGTCGTCCTGCTGTTGATCTGCCTCGCCGCCCTGGCCGCGGCGATTTCGCTCGTGCGCCCCGGTGCGGCGACGGCAGCCAAAAGCAGCGAAGAGCCAGCGGCCCCTTAGAGGCCGAGCGACCGACTGCTCAGCCGCCGATCAACTTCTTCTCGATCATGCAGTGGATGCCCTTGTTGCCGTCAACCGTCTGGGTGACATGCAGGTCGGCCTGCAGGCTACAGAGCATATAGGCGTCGGCGGCGGACAGGCCGGTCTTGGTCGAGATCAGGCGGATCATGTCGCGCAACGCCTCCTTGGCGGCGTCGTCGAGATCCTGGTCGAAGCCGTGCGTGATCCAGTGCGTCGCCGTCTCGGCGCGCGGGTTGTTGAGCTTCATGTCCTTGCGCACGGTGAAGCGGAAGGTCCCCGAGAGCGAGGTCTCGAGCGCCGTCAGGTTGACCTCGCCGTCGCCCTGCACGCCGTGGCCGTCGCCGGTGGAGAAGAGGCCGCCTTCGGCGAAGACCGGAAAGTAGACGGTCGTACCGACCCGAAAGTGCTTGTTGTCGATGTTGCCGCCGAAGGCGCGCGGCTCGACCGAGCTGCACTGGCCCCATTCGGCCGGCGGCGCCACGCCCATGATGCCGAAGAACGGCTTGAGCTCGATCTCGGTGCCCCAGGGCATGGTGCAGACGCCGCGGTTGGAATCGATCGGAATGTGCGTCAGGCGGTAGAAGGGGAAGTCCTCGGGCAGGGTGCCCATCAGCGGCCGCTGCACGTTCCAGCCCCAGTTGGTGCGGAACTTGATGTCGAGCACTTCGACCGCCAGCACGTCGCCGCGCTCCGCACCCTCGACATGAACCGGACCGGTCAGGATGTGCCGGCCGATATGCGGCTTCAGCTTGGCCAGGATCTCGCGGTGCTCGGGCAGGACGTTGAAGGGCTCGCCGGGCAGGATCTCGGCGGCGCCCGACACGCAGTGGATGGTGGCGACGTCGCCCGACTTGATGCGCAGTTGCGGGGCGAGCTGGCTGTCGAAATAGCCCCAGTGACAGGTGTCCGGCGAAGAATGAAGCTCGTGCGTGGCCATTTCGGTCCCCCTCAATTGTGCGGCGGTTGAAGCACAATCCGTACCCCGGATGCTAGAGTGGCTTGCGCTCAATTGGCACTGCGCAGCGGCGCCAATTGAGCGGAAATGCGTGGTTTCGGGCATCTCGGCCTTCGGCATCGTGCATTCGACTGATTCCAGTCGAATGCACGATGCTCTATAGGCAGGCCCATGAACTACCGCCACGGCTATCACGCCGGCAATTTCGCCGACCTCCTGAAGCATACCGCGCTGTGCGAATTGCTGCGGCTGCTGACGGTCAAGGACAAGAAGCTGTTCGTGCTCGACACGCATGCCGGCGCGGGCGGCTACGACCTCACCGCCGACAAGGCTCGGCGTACCGGGGAGGCCGAGGCTGGCATCTCGCGCCTCCTGGCCGCCGGCACCAAGGGGGCACCGGCGGCCGTCGTGCGTTACCTCGCGGCTGTCCAGGCCTATGACCGCAAGTTCGGGGCGCCGGCCGGGGCGCTGCGCCGCTATCCCGGCTCGCCGCGCCTGGTCCGCGCCGCGCTGCGCCCTGGCGATCGTTTCGTTGCCTGCGAGCGCCACCCCGAGGAGGCCCTGGCCCTGAAGCGCGAATTCGCCGGCGACCGTGCCGTCGAGGTGCGACAGGCTGACGGCTACCATGCGCTCAAGGCGTCGCTGCCGCCGGTCGAGCGGCGCGGCCTGATCCTGATCGACCCGCCATTCGAGGCGACTGACGAGTTCGAGGTGCTGCTGCGCGCCCTCCGCCAGGGGCTGCGGCGCTTCGCGACGGGCTGCTATGCGGTCTGGTACCCGATCAAGGACGAGGCGGCCGCCGCCGAGTTCATTGCGGCTCTGGGCGACTTGAAGCTGCTGGCGATGGAGTTGCGGCTGGGCGCTGAAGCACCGCCCGGCAAGCTCGCCGCCTGCGGCCTGGTCGTCGTCAATCCGCCCTGGCGTTTCGACGAGTCGATGCGCGAGGCGCTGCCGTGGATTGCCGGTCGGCTCGGCCCCGGAGTCAGCGCGACCTGCTCCGCGCCTGCAGCCAGTGCGTCGGCTCCGGCATCAGGAGAGTGACGACGAAGGAGACGACGCAGAGAGCAGCGCCGGCCAGGATGGCGCCGGCATAGCTGCCGAAGAAATCGTAGGCGTAGCCCGCAGCCGGCGAGCCCAGGAGCGCGCCGATGCCGACGCCGCTATAGAGCGCGCCGATCACCGAGCCCAGGGCACGACCGCCGAAATAGTCGGCGGCAAGCGACGGCGCGATGGCGACGAAGCCGCCATAGAAGGCGCCGAACAGCAGGGCGAAGACGATCAGGGCTGGCGCACTGCTCGACTGCGACCACAGGACCATCATCAGGCCCGCGCCGAGATACATGCAGGCGAAGGAGAGCCGGCGGCCGAACCGGTTGGTGAGGCTCGAGAACATGAAGCGGCCGACCGTGCTGCCGACGCCGAGCAGGACGATCAGCAGCACGCCGAAGCTTTCCCCCAGGCCGATGTCGGCGGCGTACGGGGCGAGGTGCACGAAGGGCACGAACAGGCCGAACGACATCAGGAGCGCGCCGCCATAGATTCCCCAGAAGGGGCCTGTGCGGACCGCCGCGCGCAAGGTGAGGCCCGGCGGTATGACGGGGGGTGCGCCCGCAGGCGCCGGTGGATCGCCATCGGGTGCGAGGCCGTAGAACTCGGGCGGCCGGCGCACCAGGAAGCCCGATGCGATCGCCCCCAGCACCGTGAGACCGGCGAGCACGAGGTAGGTCTGCCGCCAGCCGACCCGGGCGATCAGTTCGTGGGCCAGCGGAGCACCGATCAGGGTGCCGACACCGATGCCTGCCACGGCAAGGCCGACCGCGACGCCGCGCTTGCGCACGAACCAGCGCTGTACGGCAGCCACGCTCGGCACGTAGGAGAGGCCCACACCAACGCCGGCGCCGATGCCGTAGCCGAGATAGACCTGCCACAGGCTGGTGGCGCCGGCGGCGAGCACCAGCCCGGCGGCGATCAGCAGCAGGCCGCCGAACACCACGGGGCGCGGCCCGACCCGGTCAGCGATCAGGCCGCCCGGCAGGCCGAGGGTGAAATAGAGGAAAGCGCAGATCGAGAAGACGAGCGAGGTCTCGCCGCGCCGGGCGGCGAACTCGGTTTCCAGAGCACCGAAGAAGGCGGCGAAGGAATAGGCGACGGCGAAGCCCGTCATCATGCAGAGGAAGGCGCCGGCGACGACCCACCAACCGGGGAAGACTCGGGCTTGGCCGACGGACACCGACATGAACGAACTCCACTCTCAGCCACGCATCGAAAACTAGCGTCTGCTCGCCGGACGATGCTTCGCTCGCCACCGAAGGGTCTTCTGCGTTGATTTTCAGCCGCTACTTCGTCTTGTCAGCCTTGTCCTGGCTCTTCTTGTCCTCGTCCTTATCCTTGCCGGGCTTTTCGAGCTTCCAGCCCCAGGCCTTGTAAGCGGCTTCGGCGATGAGGGGATCGAGCGCGTGCTCGGTGAGCTGCACCCCTTCGCTCAGCGCGTCGACGATGATGCCGAGCCCCGTCAGTCGGGCGTATTTCTTGTCGTCGGAGGCGATGACATGCCACGGCGCGTTCTTGGTGTCCGTCTTTTCCAGCATTTCGTCGTAGGCCTCGATGTACTCCTTGCGCTTGGCCATGTTGCGGAAATCCTCGAGGCCGACTTTGTGCCGCTTGTAGGGCCTGGTCAGCCGGTCGATCATGCGGCGCTTCTGCTCCTCCTCGCTGACATGGACCAGGAGCTTCACGACGCGCACGCCGTCGTCGGTGAGCTGGCGCTCGAACTCGTTGATTTCCCTGTAGGCGCGCTTCCAGGCATCCTTGCTGCAGAATCCCTCGATGCGCTCGACCAGGACGCGGCCGTACCAGGTGCGGTCGAAGATCCCCCAGTTGCCGGGGGCCGGCAGACGATTCCAGAAGCGCCAGAGGTAGTGGCGGCCCTGTTCCTCAGGAGTAGGGGCGCTGATCCGCCAGACATGGACCGACTTCGGTTCCAGGCCGGCTACCGTGCGCTCGATCAGTCCGCCTTTGCCGGCGGCGTCCCAGCCGTCGATGCCGATGACGACGCGGCCGCCGGTCCGCAGGTGGTGGACCTGGAGGTCGAGGAGGCGATTTTGCAGCTTCTTGAGCTGATGATCGTATTTTTCATCGTCGATCTGCTCGTCGATCATCTCGATCTTGTCGAGCCGCGGCCATTTACCCATCGAATCCTCCGGTCGGCGATGGTGCCAGCGGCTCCAGAGTATGGCAATGCACGGCATACACTATGCAGAGTGATTGACAGCGCGAACGCGCCCGACGACTAATCTCCGCGATGGCCGAAGCCGAACCGACAATCCGTTGCACAGTGCGTTCAGGAAAGCCCGTCGTCGAAGTCGGCGGGACCTGGACGGTATTCAGTGTCCGCGGCATCCGCGAAAAGGCTGAGAAGGCGCTGCAGGCGGCCGGTGCGGCCAAGGCGGCGACGCGCAGCGTCGACGCGCGTGCGGTCGAGCAGCTCGACACCGCCGGCGCGCTCGAGATCCTGGCGCTCGCCGGCGGCGGCCCCAGCGCCGAGATCGCCGCCAAGGACAAGGCTCAGGCCGACCTTTTCGACCTGGTACGCCACAACATGTGCGCGGCCGCGCCCGAGCACCGCGAAAACTGGCTTGCCCACTGGCTGGAAGAGGTCGGCCGCGGCGCCGTCCATTTCTATACACAGGCGGTCAATCTCTGCGCTTTCTTCGGCGAGATCCTGGTCGTCTTCGTCGAGGCCTGCCTGCAGCCCAAGCGGTTTCGTTTCAACGCCGTGATCCGTCAGATGTACGAGGTCTGGATCCGTGCGCTGGTGATCGTCGGCGTGCTCTGCTTTCTGATCGGTGTCGTCATCGCCTATCAGGGTGTGCAGCAGCTCCGCCAGTTCGGCGCCGAGACGTTCACCGTCGAAGCCGTCGCCATCGGCATGTTCCGAGAGCTCGGCGTGCTCCTGACCGCGATCATCGTCGCCGGCCGGTCGGGGAGTGCCTTCACCGCCCAGATCGGGACCATGCAGGTGAATCAGGAAGTCGATGCCATGCGCACGATCGGCCTAAACCCGATCGAGTGGCTGGTCCTGCCGCGCATCATGGCACTCCTGTTCTCCATGCCTTTGCTCGCCTTCTGGGGGGATATGGCCGGCGTTCTGGGCGGCGCGGTCGCCTGCACCGTCTATCTCGATTTCACCTTCGTGCAGTTCTTCGACCGTCTGCGCGACACGGTCGGCCCCTGGCATTTCTACACCGGCATGATCAAGGCGCCGGTTTTCGGCATCGTGATCGCCACCATCGGCTGTTTCGAGGGACTGCAGGTCAGCGGCAGCGCCGAGAGCGTGGGCCAGCTCACCACCAAGTCGGTGGTCGAGGCGATCTTCTGCGTGATCGTGCTCGATGCGATCTTCTCCGTCATCTTCCTGCTGGCGGGCGTGTGATGGCCGAGGGCGGACAGATCAGCGATCATGGCAACGGCCGGCCGGTCGCGCTGAAGTTGCGCGGTATACGCACGCAGTTCGGCGACCACGTCATCCACGACAATCTCGATTTCGACGTATTCAAGGGCGAGATTGTCGGCCTGGTGGGTGGCTCGGGCACTGGTAAGTCGGTGCTGCTGCGGACCATCGTCGGGCTGAACGCAGCGCGCGAAGGGACGATCGAAATGCTGGGCGTCGATGCCAGCAAAGTGCATGGCCGGGACAAGCGACGGCTGCTGGCGCGTACCGGCGTGCAGTTCCAGGACGGCGCCCTGTTCTCGTCCCTCAATGTCACGGAAAACATCATCGTGCCGATCCGCGAGCATGCAGAGCTCGAGGAACTGACCATGCGCGAGATCGCCGCCCTCAAGGTGGCGCTGGTCGGCCTGCCGGCCGATACCGGCGAGAAGAAGCCGTCGGAGCTTTCCGGCGGCATGCGCAAGCGCGCGAGCCTCGCCCGTGCATTGGCGCTCGATCCCGAGCTGCTCTTCCTGGACGAACCGACGGCCGGGCTCGATCCGATCGGCGCGGCCCATTACGATGAACTGGTCAAGGATCTCTGCCGCAGCCTCGGGCTCACGGTGCTGATGGTGACCCACGACCTCGACAGCTTGAACGCCATCTGCGACCGCATCGCGGTCCTGCTCGACAAGCGCGTCGTGGTGGGTACCATGGAAGAGATGCTCGCGTACGATCACCCCTGGGTCAGGGAATATTTCCACGGCCCGCGCGGCCGGGCCGCCAGGCACGAATAAAGGCAGCGTCGGATGGAAAGAAGATCGCCCTATGTCCTGATCGGCGCGGCCATGCTGCTGTTTCTCGCAGCGGTTGCAGGATTCGTGATCTGGAAGCTGCGCGCCGGCGACCGGACGTCCTATGCCTATTACGTGATCCTGTTCTCGGGAGACGTGCAGGGGCTGACGATCGATTCGCCGGTCTTCTACCGTGGCCTGCGGGTCGGCCGCGTGGCCAATATCCAGCTCACCTCGCGCATCGATACCCAGCGCTCGACGGGGCGTGAACGGGTGTCGGAGAAGATCGAGGTCACTGTCGCGGTCGAATGGTCGATCGATATCCGAGACCGCTCCTACGCCGTCTTCGAGAAGCCGTTCATCGCCGGCTCGCCGTACATCCAGATCGCCGGCCGGCTGGAGTCCGACCAGGTCAAGCCGAAGAAGAAGCTGGGCGACAAGCCCTATCCGGAGATCCGGGAAGGCGCCTCGTTCCTGCAGGCGACCTCGACCTCGGCCCAGGAACTTCTGACCAAGGCCAGCGTCACGGTCGACCGCCTCAACGACCTCCTCAGTCCTGACAATATCGGCGCCGTCGGCGAGACGCTGCGCAACCTCCAGACCGCGACCTCTGCCTTCGCCAAGTCGGACGCCGCGATCCAGTCGACCCTGAACGAGTTGCCGACCGCGATCGGCGAATTCCGCAAGACCTTCGCCAAGCTCAACGACCTCTCCGAAACGCTCAGCCTCATCGCCATGGAGATCGGGCCGCAGGATGCCCAGACCCGCAAGGCGCTGGCCGGCAAGGATCCGGGCGAGTTGCGCAAGACGCTGGAGGAGGCGCGCCATGCGTTGACCAACATCGACGGCGCGGCTGGCCAGATCAACAAGCTGATCACCGACAGCAAGGGACCGATCCGCAGCTTCACCGAGACCGGGCTGCCAGAGATCTCGCTCGCCATCCGCGAGCTGCGTCAGCTCACCGCCAACCTGAACGTCATCGCCACCAAGCTGGAACGCGATCCGGCTGCCTTTGTGTTCAGCGGCAAGCAGGGATATACGCCGAAATGATGCTTCGTTGGGCCGTCTGCGCGGCGGCCGCCGCTGTTCTCGCGGGATGTTCGTTCGTCAACGCGGTGGATTCCGCCGCCGAGCCGACCGACCTCTACACCATCTCCCCCAAGAGCACCTTCGAGCCCGGCCTGCCGAGTGTGTACTGGCAGCTCACCGTCGAGGCGCCGGTGGCGGCGGCCAATCTCAACACCGGCCGCATCGCGCTCGCCATGACGCCGACCTCGACGGACTACTACGCCAAGGTGGCGTGGACCGACCGGGCGCCGCTCATGGTGCAGACGCGGATCATCGATTCCTTCGAGAATACCCGCAAGATCGTGGCGGTGTCGCGCGAATCGATCGGCCTGCGTGCCAACTACGTACTGCAGTCCGACCTTCGCAACTTCGAGGCGATGTATTTCTACGGTCAGCCGCCGATCGTGAAGGTGCGCATCATCGCCAAGCTGGTGCGCATGCCGGATCGGCAGATCATCGGCGTCGCCTCCTTCGAGCGCTGCGTGCGCGCCCGTGCCGACAAGGTGCCGAAGGTGGTCGATGCCTTCGACCAGGCGCTGGGCAGCGTGATGAAGCGGCTGGTCGCCTGGACGCTCAGCACGCCGCCGGCGCAGCCGCCGAGCGACTCGGCGCCCTACGATATCGGCCGCTATCGCAATCCGCAGAACACCGTGGTCGACAGCGAGAACTGCCCGGTCGGCAACGACACGTCGAACGTACCCTTCACGGACGAGTAGGGCGTTTCGACGCAAAGATCATGAGCGGCACTGGAGTGCCGCGCTCCCAGCGAAGACGCTCATGGCTGGGAGCGCGCGACTCCAGTCGCGCTCATGTGCGGACGATGTGTCCTAACGCTTAGCCGGCGCTCAGGCCCGCTTCTTCACCATCGACCAGGCAAGCTCGGCCATTGCGCGGGCGCGGTTGCCGTACTTGGTCGCATTTTCCGACGAGGCATTGCCGTCGAGGCCGCGCTTGTAGACGCCCTGCACGATGGCGGCGAGGCGGAACAGCGAGAAGGCGAGGTAGAAGTCCCACGACGGCACTTCCTTGCGGCCGGTCCGGCGGGCATAGGCGGCGAGATACTCCTGCTCCGTCGGGATGCCGAAGGTCTTGAGGTCGATGCCGGCATAGCCGCCCGAGGCGCCGAAGCCTTCGCCGAAATGATACATCATGCAGTTGTAGCCGAGGTCGGCCAGCGGATGGCCCAGCGTCGACAGCTCCCAGTCGAGCACGGCGATGACGCGCGGCTCGGTCGGATGCACGATGGTGTTGCCCAGGCGATAGTCGCCATGGTTGATGCGCGTCTCGTCGCCCGGCGGGATGTTTTCCGGCAGCCACTTCTTCAGGGCTTCCATGGCTTCGATGTCTTCGGTGCGGGCAAGGTCGTACTGGCTCGACCAGCGCGCGACCTGGCGCTGGATGTACTGACCCTCGCGGCCGAACTCGGCGAGGCCGACGGCGCGATAGTCGACATTGTGCAGGCGCGCCAGCACGTCGTTCATTGAATCGAAGATCTTGCCGCGATCGGCCGGCGAGATGCCCGGCATCTTGGGATCGGCCAGCACGCGGCCGGGCAGGAACTCCATGATGTAGAAGGCCGTGCCGATGACGGCATCGTCCTGGCAAAGCGCGTAAGGCTTCGGCACCGGCACGTCGGTGTGGTCGGCGAGCGCCTTGATGACGCGATATTCGCGATCGACCTGGTGGGCCGAGGGCAGCAGCTTGCCCGGCGGCTTCTTGCGCAGCACGTACATGCGGCCGCCGCCATCGGTCATGTGGAAGGTCGGATTGCTCTGCCCGCCCTCGAACTGCAGGATGGTGAGGGGGCCGCGATAGCCCTCGACATTGGCCTTCATGTAGTCGGCGAGGCGGGCCTGGTCGAAGACGTGGGCCGCGCGGACGGGGGTGAGGTTGTCGGGCAGATTGGACATCTGAGCCTTCTAGGGTGGGGCTGGCCGGTTTTCGAGGAACGTTTGCGGCGCGAGCCGCATGGCGGTCAACTGGGCAGTCAATTGGGCGGTCAGTTGATCTGGCGCTGTTTGTCGCCCCAGTAGGGCTTGCGCAGCTCGCGCTTCAGGATCTTGCCGGTGGGATTGCGCGGCAGGACGTCGATGAAGTCGACGGACTTGGGCAGCTTGTAGCCGGCGATGCGTTCGCGGGCCCAGCCGATCAGCTCGCCCGCGGTGACCGCGGCGGCCGGCTTCTTCACGACGATGGCCTTGACCGCTTCACCCCAGCGCTCGTCGGGCACGCCGATCACCGCGACGTCGGCCACGGCCGGATGGCCGAACAGGGCGCTCTCGACCTCGGCCGGGTAGATGTTCTCGCCGCCGGAGACGATCATGTCCTTCACGCGGTCGTAGATGAAGAGATAGCCCTTGTCGTCGAGATAGCCCGCGTCGCCGGTGTAGAACCAGTCGCCGTGGATCGCGCGCTTGGTGGCGTCCGGCAGCCGCCAGTATCCGTGCATGACCTGCGGCGAGCGCACGGCGATCTCGCCGACCTCGCCTGCCGGCAGGTCCTTGCCCGCATCGTCGACGATGCGCAGCTCGACGCCGGTATGCGCGAAACCGCATGACAGCAGCTTCCTGGCGTCGGACGGATCGTGATCCTTGGTGGGCAGCAGGGTAATGGCGCCGGTCGTCTCGGTGAGGCCGTAAACCTGCTGGAAGCCGCAGGGAAAGATCGACATCGCCTGCTTCAGCAATGCCGCGGGAATCGGCGCGGCGCCGTAGACGATCAGCTTCAGGCTTCCGAGATCGGTCTCGTGGATCTGCGGCGCCTGCACGAGGAACAGGATCATCGCCGGCACCAGCAGCATCACCTCGATGCGCTCGCGCTCGATGGTGGCCAGCACGTTGGCCGGCACGAACTCGCGCATGACGTGGTTCGTGGCGCCGGCATAGAGGCCGGCGAGGCCCCAGCCCGAGCCGCCGATATGGAACATCGGCAGGCAGACGATCGTGGTCACGCCGGGCTTCATCAGCCAGCTCTGGCTCCAGTGCTCGAAGGTGAACATGAAGTTGGCGTTGGTGAGCTCGGCCCCCTTGGGCAGGCCGGTGGTGCCGCTGGTGTAGAACTGGACGGCGGTGTCGGCCGGGCGGACCGGTAACCCCGGATCGGTATCCGGAAAGCCGTCCCGCCATTCGTCGAACGAGGGCCAGGCGCCGTGGCGGGCATCCAGGCTCACGATCTTGGTGACGGTCTTGAGCTCGTCGCGGATCTTCTCGACGACGGGAAAGTATTCCTCGCCGACGAACAGGATCTCCGCCTCGGCGTCGTTCAGGATGTACAGGATCTCCGGCGCCGCCAGCCGCCAGTTGACCGACACCATGACGGCATTGGCCTTGGCGGCGCCGAACAGCAATTCGAAGTAGAGGTTGCTGCTCTTGTCGAGATGGGCCACCCGTACGCCGGGCTTGATCCCTTCGGCGATCAGGCCGTTGGCGACGCGGGAGGCGGCCCGGTCGAGGGCGCCATAGCTCGTCGTCCGGCCCTGATAGACGAGGGCGGCGACGTCCGGCTGCCGGGCGGCATGGTGCCGGGTGATGTCCGCGAGGCCCGTGATCCCTACGCTCATTCGACGCTTCCTCTGCCGTTCCATTGCTTCTCTTGGCCTGCCGTCGACGCGGCAAGGCGAGGCCATCCTTCGGTGGTTTGGGAGTGAATTCAAGAGCTTGATCGCCTAGTGTCGGCGGCGATCATCGGCCAGGTTCAGGGGCAACATGGGCAAGCGGATATTGGTTACCGGCGGTGCGGGATTTCTCGGCTCGCACCTGTGCGAACGCCTGCTGGAGGCCGGCCACGACGTGCTCTGCGTCGACAACTATTTCACGGGCACCAAGGCCAATGTCGCCGTCTGCCTGGACAATCCGCGCTTCGAGCTGATGCGTCACGACGTGACCTTTCCGCTCTATGTCGAGGTCGACGAGATCTACAACCTCGCCTGCCCGGCCTCGCCGATCCACTATCAGCACGACCCGGTGCAGACGACCAAGACCAGCGTGCACGGCGCGATCAACATGCTGGGGCTGGCCAAGCGGGTGCGCGCCAAGATCTTCCAGGCCTCGACCAGCGAGGTCTATGGCGACCCGACCGTCCATCCGCAGGTCGAGGACTATCGCGGCAACGTCAATCCGCTGGGCCCGCGCGCCTGCTACGACGAGGGCAAGCGCTGCGCCGAGACGCTGTTCTTCGACTATCACCGCCAGCACAAGCTGCGCATCAAGGTGGCGCGCATCTTCAACACCTACGGCCCGCGCATGCACCCCAACGACGGGCGCGTGGTGTCGAACTTCATCGTCCAGGCGCTGAAGGGCGAGGACATCACGATCTACGGCGACGGCATGCAGACCCGCGCCTTCTGCTACGTCGACGACCTGCTCGACGGCTGGCAGCGCCTGATGGACCACACGCCTGACGACTTCACGGGGCCGGTCAATATCGGGAATCCGGTGGAGATGCCGATCCGCCATCTCGCCGAGAAGGTGCTGCAGATGGTCAACGGCAAGTCGAAGCTCGTCTTCCAGCCGCTGCCGGTCGACGATCCGATGCAGCGCTGCCCCGACATCTCGCTGGCGCGCCGTGAACTCAAATGGGAACCGAAGGTGCCCCTCGACCAGGGCCTGGCGAAGACGATCGCCTATTTCGACGACCTGCTGAAGGCCAACACGACGGTGAGCCGCGTCGGGCGCTAGAGCAGCGCCCGGGAAGATGGAACCGCATGCGGTTCCATCTTCCCGGGCATAAGCTGCTCTAGAAAATATAAAATCTAGAGCACGACCTTCCGCTCGACTGATTCCAGTCGAGCGGAAGGTCGTGCTCTAGCGAGGTCGGCCTGAGCGCAGCGCGAGATCTCGCGCCGCGCTCAGGACAACGAGCTTTGCTCTACTGGGCCGCGACGGCGCGCGGCGGGGCGTTGACGACCGAGGCCTTGCCCGAGGTCATCTCGTCGTAGATCCACTTGTAGGTCTTCTCCATGCCGTCCTCGAGACGGATGGAGGGCGCCCAGTTCATCAGCTTCTTGATCAGCGTGTTGTCGCTGTTGCGGCCGCGCACGCCCTTGGGCGCGTCGAGCTTGTAGCTGCGCTTCAGCTTGATGCCGGCGAGCTTCTCGACGATGTCGACCAGGCGGTTGATGCTGACCAGCTCGTCGCTGCCGATGTTCAGCGGCTCGATGATGCCGCTCTCGGCGAGCTTGATCGTGCCCTCGGTGCAGTCGTCGATGTACATGAAGGAGCGGGTCTGCTCGCCGTCGCCCCAGATCTCGATCTCGTGCTTGCCCGAGAGCTTGGCCTCGATGACCTTGCGGCACATCGCGGCCGGCGCCTTCTCGCGGCCGCCGTCATAAGTGCCTTCCGGCCCGTAGACGTTGTGATAGCGCGCGACGCGGGTCGCCATGCCGTAATCCTCACGGTAATGGCGGGCCATGCGCTCGCTGAACAGCTTCTCCCAGCCGTAGCCGTCTTCCGGCAGGGCGGGATAGGCGTCTTCTTCCTTCAGCGCCGTCACGTTGGCATCGGTCTGCTTGTCGCCGTTGTAGACGCAAGCCGACGACGAATAGAAGAAGCGCGGCACGCCAGCTTCCTTGGCGGCCACCAGCATGTGGGTGCTGACCAGTACCGACAGCATGCACTCGGCCTTGTGGGTCTCGATGAAGCCCATGCCGCCCATGTCGGCCGCCAGGTTGTAGATCATCTTGGCGTCCTTGGCGGCCTTGCGGCACGGCTCGAGCAGGGCGAGATCGCCCACCTGATTCTCGACGCCGGGAGTCTTCTGGTACCACTCGTTGAGGGGCTTCACGTCGACGGCGCGGATCTTGGTGTGGCCGCGCTGCTGCAGCACGCGCACCAAGTGGCCACCGATGAAGCCACCGGCGCCAGTGACGACGACGAGATCATTCTTGGACATTAACGGCACCCTATGTATCGAAGCGGGGGAACTGGTTGTGTCTTTCTGCTCTTGCGAGAATTGGCGTCGCACCCCGTTCCAGGGCGCGAAGCGGCCGTCGGACGGCCGCGCGAGGGGTCGTTTGCTCGCATGCGCCCCTGTCGTCAAGTTGCCCCCGTGCCGCACGGGATGTGCATTATTGCAGAATTGCACCCTCCGTGAATGCCGGGCCGGTGGACTGACGCTGCTTCTTGCAAGGCCGGTGAAAATGATGGTCCATCGCAAAAAATCATCTATACCAGCGACATAGCCGCTTTTTCGCCCGCCGCTCGCGGATGGACCGTGCACCCGTGTTGGCCGATATCACCCCAGTCATCCTGACCTACAACGAAGCGGCGAACATCGGCCGGTCACTGGAACGTCTCACCTGGGCACGGGAGGTGGTGGTGGTCGACAGCGGCTCGACCGACGACACCTTGGCCATTGTCGGCCGCTTTCCCAATGCCCGTGCCGTCCACCGGCCTTTCGACAGCCACGCCCGGCAATGGCGCTTCGCCGCCGAAGAGACCGGGGTGACGACCGGCTGGGTCCTGCGCCTCGATGCAGACTACATGCTGGAACCGGCGCTGCGCGACGAACTGGCGGCGCTGGCGCCCGAGGCGGCGACGGCGGCCTATGAGATCGCCTTCACCTACTGCATCGACGGCCAGCCCCTGCGCGGCTCGCTCTATCCGGCCTTGCCGGTCCTGTTCCGTCGCGGCCGGGCGAGCTTCGTGCAGGACGGCCATACCGAGAAGCTTCGCATCGACGGGCCGATCGTCCGGTTGCGCCATCGCCTTCTGCACGACGACCGCAAGACGCTCGAGCGCTGGCTGCAGTCGCAGGCACGCTATCAGGCCTACGAAGCCGACAAGCTCGCGACCCGGCCCTGGGGCGAACTCGGCTGGGCCGACCGGTTGCGCTGCACGCGCGTGCTGGGGCCGCCGGCGGTCGCCATGCACTGCCTGTTCGGCAAGGGACTGATCTTCGACGGCAGGGCGGGTCTTCTCTATACAGCGCAGCGCATCACAGCCGACCTGATCCTCTCCATGCATCTTCTGCGCCGCGACCTCGATCGCCTTCTTCCCGGAAAGCTCTCACGATGACCGTCATCCTGGGGCTGAACGCCTATCATGCCGATGCCGCAGCCTGCCTCGTGAAGGACGGCGAACTGGTCGCCGCCGTCGAGGAGGAACGCTTCCGCCGGGTCAAGCACTGGGGCGGCTTTCCCAGCGAATCGATCCGCTATTGCCTGGCCGAGGCGGGCCTGTCGCTGGGCGATGTCGATCATGTCGCGATCAACAGCGACAACCGCGCCAATCGGTGGCGCAAGCTCCGCTACGTGCTGACATCCGGCGTCAGCCCCGGCTATGTCCTGAACCGCCTGCGCAATCGCGGCGAACGCGCTGACATTGCCGGAAACCTGAAGAAGCACCTGCCGGGCGAGGACTTCCGCGGCACCACGCATGCCGTTGAGCATCACCTCTGCCATCTCGCGTCGGCCTTCCTGGTGTCGCCCCACGACAAGGCCGTTGCCGTATCGGTCGATGGCTTCGGCGATTTCTCCTCGGCCGCCTGGGGCCTGGGCGAGGGCGGCAAGCTCGCCGTCGACGGCCGCGTCTACTTTCCCCACTCGCTGGGTGTCTTCTACGAGGCGATGACGCAGTTCATCGGCTTCCCGCACTACGGCGACGAATATAAGGTGATGGGACTGGCGCCCTACGGCCAGCCGACCAAGGTCGAGCAGATGAAGGAGATCGTCCGTCTGCGCAACGACGGCAGCTTCGCGCTGGACCTGCGCTTTTTTCGCCACGCCTCGGGGCAGGGCGCGAACTATCAGGTGAAGGACGGCATTCCCTCGGGGGGCCGTCTGTGGAGCGAGCGGCTCGCCGAGCTGCTGGGGCCGGCCCGCGATCCCGAGGCTCCGCTCGAGGATCGCCATCGCGACATCGCGCGCTCCGCCCAGGTCACCTACGAGAACGCCTTCTTCAATCTTCTGACGGCGCTGCACGGGCGCTACCGTGCCGATGCCGTCGTGTTGGCCGGCGGCTGCGCCTACAATTCGGTGGCCAACGGCAAGGTGCTGGAGCGCACACCGTTCAAGAAGCTCTATGTCCAGTCGGCCGGCGGCGACGCGGGCGGCGCGATCGGGGCGGCCTTTGCGATCTGGCACAGGCTGGGCGGGGCGGAGGCCAAGCGGCGCTTCGTGATGGACCATGCCTATTGGGGCCCGTCGTCGACGCCCGAGCAGATCGCGGCCGCCATTGCCGGACGTCGGGCGGATTTCGAGGCCGCCGGCTGCACCATCGAGCGGATCGCCGACGAGGCCACGCTTTGCCGCCATACGGCGCAGGCGATCTCGGAGGGCAAGGTGATCGGCTGGTTCCAGGGGCGCCTGGAATGGGGGCCACGGGCACTCGGTAACCGGTCGATCCTGGGCGATCCGCGGCGCGCCGACATGAAGGACATCCTCAATCTCAAGATCAAGCGGCGCGAATCGTTCCGTCCCTTCGCCCCCTCGATCCTGCGCGAGGCCGTTCCCGACTGGTTCGAGACCGACGAGGACGTGCCCTTCATGATGCAGGTCTTTCGCATCCGGAAGGAGAAGCGCAAGGAGATCCCCGCCGTCACCCATGTCGACGGCACAGGGCGGCTGCAAACCGTCACCTGGTCGGGCAATCCGCGCTATGCCCGCCTGATCTCGGCCTTCCGCGAGCTGACCGGCGTGCCGATCGTGCTCAACACCAGCTTCAACGAGAACGAGCCGGTGGTTTGCAAGCCCGAGGAGGCGATCGATTGCTTCCTGCGGACGAAGATGGACGTTCTCGTGCTGGGTGATACGCTCATCCGCCGATGATCTCACTTTCCGTCAACGGTCAGGTTCACGAGATCGACGTCGAGCCTGACAAGCCGCTGCTCTGGGTCCTGCGCGAGGACCTGAACGTCGTCGGGCCCAAGTTCGGCTGCGGCGTGTCGGCCTGCGGCGCCTGCACAGTGCATGTCGAGCGCAGTGCCGTGCGGTCCTGCTCCTTTGCCGTCGCCGACGCCGTCGGCAAGACGGTGGTGACGATCGAGGGTCTATCGCAGGACGGCCAGCTTCACGCCGTGCAGCGCGCCTGGATCGAGAACCAGGTGCCCCAGTGCGGCTACTGCCAGCCCGGCTTCATCATGGCGACGGTGGCGCTGCTTCGGGAAAATCCCAAGCCGAGCGACACCGACATCGATGATGCCCTCAGCAACATCTGCCGCTGCGGCACCTACAGCGCGATTCGCCGCGCCGTGCATCGCGCAGCCGCGATCCTGGGCGGTGCCCCGTGAGTCTCGGCCGGCGCCTGGCGATCATCGGCGGTTTCGTCGGTGCGGGGGTGCTGGGGGTGGGCTTCTGGTTCGCGCGGGAGCGCGACCGGCTGGGCGATCGTCGGCTGTTCAACCTCAAGCCGGACGAAGCCGGGCTCAACGGCTGGGTGAAGATCGGCCGCGACGATTCGGTGACGGTGGCCATACCGCGGGCCGAGATGGGGCAGGGCGTGCAGACGGCGCTCGCCATGCTGGTCGCCGAGGAGCTCGACGCGCGCTGGGACCAGATCCGCGTCGAGGAGCCGCCGGAAAGCGTCGTCTACCGCAACGTCGACATTCTGATCGACAGCCTGCCGTTCTCGCCGGAGGAAAGCGGCTCGGTCGTCGAGGCGGCGCACTGGATCGCCGGCAAGCTTGGCGGCGTCTTGGGCGTCAATGCAACGGGCGGCTCGACCTCGGTGCGCGATGCCTGGCTGCCGATGCGCACCGCGGGGGCAGTCGCCCGCGACCTCTTGCTGCGCGCGGCGAGCCGCAAGGCCGGCCTGCCGGTGACCGATCTCGCGATCGTCGATGGCGAGGTGCGCAAGCGCGACGGCGCCAAAGTGGCGACGTTCGGTGCGCTGGTCGATTCCGTCGAGGGGTTGGCCGAACGTCCGCCGCCGCCGCTCAAGAAGCCGGCCGAGTTCAAGCTGATCGGCAAGCCGCTGCCGCGTCTCGATATCCTCGCGAAGGTCACCGGGCGGGCGACGTTCGGGATCGATGTTCGCCAGCCTGGCCTTCTCTATGCCGCCGTCCGCAACTCGCCGACCTTCGGGGGTGAGGCGCTGGGTTTCACCCTGAAGCAGGGCAAGTTGCCCAAGGGGATCGAGAAGGTGGTGATCGTGCCGGGCGGCATTGCGGCCGTGGGGACGAGCTGGTGGAAGGCCGAGCGCTTCCTCGACGAGGGCGTCGAGGTGAAATGGCAGCCCGGGCCGGCGCCGGGCCTCGACACGCCGGGCCTCTGGAAACGCTACGAAGATCTCCTGGAGAACGGCGAGCCGGCGCTGACACGCACCCTGGGGACGGTGGTGACGACGACGTCCGACCGGCAGCAGACGCTGACCGCGGCCTATCGCGCGCCCTACCTGGCCCATACGACCCTGGAGCCAATGAATTGCACCGCCCGGGTCGGCCCGACGGGCGTCGAGGTCTGGATGCCGAACCAGTCACCGACCTTGATGCGGTTGGCCGCCGCGCGGACGGCCGGCGTCCCGCAGGACCGGGTGAGCGTGCACACGACGTTTCTGGGGGGCGGGTTCGGCCGGCGCGCCGAAGTCGATCTGGTCCGCCAGGCCGTTTCCTGCGCGCTCGTCCTGCCGGAACGGCCCGTGCAGGTTCTGTGGTCGCGCGAGGAAGACATTCGGCACGACTGCTATCGGCCGATGGCGCTGGCGCGCTGGCGGGCGGTGCTCGAGATGGCCGGGGACAAGCCGAAGCTGGTGAGTGTGGCGAAGCGGCAGGTGGCACAGTCTCCGTCCGAGCAGTTTCCGGTGCGGACAGTCGGACTGCCGGCCCAGAAGCAGCCGGAAGGCAATGCCGTCGAAAACCCACCCTACGCCTTTCCCCACTACCAGCTCGACGCCATGGTGGCGGACGGGGTGGTGCCGGTGGGCTTCTGGCGCTCGGTCGGCCATTCGCACACGGCGTTCTTCGACGAGAGCTTCATCGACGAATTGGCGTCTGCCCTGAAGAAAGACCCGTTCGATCTGCGCCGCGACCTGCTGGTCGGACGGCCGCGGCATCTCAAGGTGCTGGAGACGGCGGCCCGGGAAGCCGGCTGGGGGACGCCACTGCCACCGGGCTCCGGCCGCGGCATTGCACTCCGGGCCTCGTTCGGCTCGATCGTGGCTCAGGTCGCGGAAGTCTCGGTCCCCGACGGCAGGAGCATCGCCGTGAAACGCGTGACCTGCGCCATCGATTGTGGGCCGGTGGTCAACCCGGCGATCGTTCGGGCACAGATGGAGAGCGGCATCATCTACGGCCTGTCGGCGGCGCTCTTCGGCGAGATCACCCTGACCAACGGCAGGGTCGAGCAGGGCAACTTCCCCGACTATGACGCCGTGCGGCTGGCCGAGGCGCCCGTCATGGCGGTCCATCTGGTCGACAGTGGGGCCACCGACATCGGGGGCGTTGGCGAGCCCGGCACGCCGCCGATCGCTCCGGCCGTTGCCAATGCCATCTTTGCGGCGACAGGAAAACGCCTGCGCTCGTTGCCGCTGCGTATGGCCGACGGTTGATCGTCTGCTCCTAAGCTGCGGATATCGTGGGATTAGTTTGCGGTAGCCTGCCGCGACTGCGCGATGATTCGTGCGCCGCCATGAAAATTGGCGCCGGCTGAATCGGATCGGCGGGCGGGCGCTTGGAAAGCTGCAAAGATGCGGCTAAGTGACTGTAAATATTATAAATTGACATCGAAAAGATAAGGCACGTCCGTGCGATGTACAGCCAGCGATCGATGGTCAGCTGATCATTGAACCGAGAGCGCAGCACATGAATTGAACGGGCGTCGGATTTGGTCATACTCCGACGCCTTCGCGGTGCCGAAGGCTAATCTCATATGTACGTATCCTTGCGGCCTGGCGATCTCACACTCGTAACCGGCGGATCGGGCTTTCTGGGCTCGGCCGTCGTGCGGACCCTGCTCGACCGCGGGGCGAAGGTGCGCGCGCTGGTCCGGCCGACCAGCCCGCGGGGTAATTTCTCCGGCCTGGATTGCGAGATCGTGGTCGGCGATCTCACCGACCCGGCCTCGCTCGAGTCGGCCCTGCAGGGTGTCCGCTACCTGTTCCATGTCGCGGCCGACTATCGGCTCTGGGCGCCCGACCCTGCGGTCATCGTCCGGGCCAATGTCGAAGGCACGACCAACCTCTTCCGCGCGGCGCTTTCTGCCGGGGTCGAGCGTATTGTCTACACCAGCAGTGTGGCCGCCCTGAAGGTCGCCGGCGCGACGGCCCCGGTCGACGAACTGGCGGCGCTCCTGCCGGAAGAGGCGATCGGCACCTACAAGCGCAGCAAGACCCTGGCCGAACGCGCGGTCGAGGAGATGATCCGCCGGGAGGGGCTTCCGGCCGTGATCGTCAATCCGACGACGCCGATCGGCCCGCGCGACATTCGGCCGACGCCGACCGGCCGCATCCTGCTCGACGCCGCCCGCGGCAAGATCCCGGCCTTCGTCGATACCGGCCTGAACTTCGTCCATGTCGACGACGTGGCGGCAGGCCACCTCCTGGCCTTCGAACGCGGCCGGATCGGCGAGCGCTACATCCTGGGCGGCGAGAACCTCACCCTGCAGGAACTGCTGGGCACTGTCGCCAAGCTGGCCGGTCGGCGCGCACCGACCCTCAAGCTGCCGCGGATACCGCTCTATCCCCTGGCGTTCGGCGCCGAGACGCTGGCCCGGCTGACCAAGAAGGAGCCGCTGCTCACGATCGATGGCCTGCGCATGTCGAGCTATCGCATGTTCTTCACCTCGGCCAAGGCCGAGCGCGAGCTCGGCTATCGCAGCCGCCCCTATCAGGAGGCCGTGTCCGAAGCGCTGGCCTGGTTTCGCGTGGCCGGTTACCTGACATGATGGTGTGGGCGGTGATCGGGCTGGTCGCAGCGGCGATCTGGCTCTACCTGCTCGTCGCACGCGGCGGCTTCTGGCTGGCGCGCGAGCGAGACGACAGCGCCGATCTTTCGCCGGTCGCCGGTCGACAGGGCGCGCACTGGCCGGCGGTCGCGGCCGTCGTGCCGGCACGGAACGAAGCAGATGTGATCGCGCAGTCGATCGGCAGCCTGATGCGGCAGGATTATCCCGGGCCTTTCCGGATCGTGCTGGTGGACGACGGCAGCAGCGACGGCACGGCCGCCGCGGCATTGCAGGTGGCGCGCGAGGCGGCCCACCAGGCCGGTCGTGGACGCCATCTCGACGTGCTGACGGGCGCGGCGCTTCCGGCCGGATGGACGGGCAAGCTCTGGGCGCTGGAGCAGGGCACGCGCCATGCCAAGACCTCGCAGGCCGAGGCGATCGACTATTACCTGCTGACCGATGCCGATATCGGCCATGCATCGGACAATCTTCGCACGCTCGTGACGCGTGCGGAGCAGGAAGGTCGGGTTCTGGTGTCGCTCATGGCGAAACTGTCGTGCGTGAGCCTGTCGGAACGCTTTCTCATTCCCGCCTTCGTCTTCTTCTTCCAGATGCTCTACCCGTTCGCCTGGGTTGCCGATCGCAACAACAAGGTGGCCGCCGCTGCCGGGGGCTGCGTGCTGGTGCGGCGCGACGCCTTGGAAAGAGCGGGCGGTATCGCCTCGGTTCGAGCCGAAATCATCGACGACTGCTCCCTGGCGCGGCAGCTGAAGGCCGAAGGATCGATCTGGCTCGGCCTGACGGAGCGCGCGACGAGCTTGCGCCCCTATGGCGGTTTCCGGCAGATCGGCCGGATGATCTCGCGTTCGGCCTATGCCCAGCTCGGCTACTCGCCCCTGATGCTCACCGGCACGGTGCTGGGCATGCTGCTGACCTACCTGGCGCCGCCGCTTCTCGCTCTTTTCGGCGAAGGCCTGGCGCGGTGGGCCGGCCTCGGCGCGTGGCTGATGATGGCCCTCTCGTTCCAGCCCATGCTGCGCTTCTATCGCGTCTCGCCGGCCTGGGGGCTGGCGCTTCCTCTGATCGGCGCCGCCTACCTGCTCTTCACCTTCCAGTCCGCGATCGATGTGTGGCGCGGCCGCGGCGGCATGTGGAAGGGGCGTGCCCAGGCCATGGCGAAGAGCACGTGAAGGAGGGCGCATGAAGAAGGCGGTCGACTTCGCCTCGGGCAAGGGACATCAGGATGAGAATTTCCCGGTGGCCTCGCGCCTGGTTCGCGCCGAATTGCGGCCGGCAATCCTCGCCTTCTACCGATTCGCCCGCGCGGCCGACGACGTCTCCGATCACGAGACGGCGGCGCCCGAGGAAAAGCTCGCCGAGCTCGACCGGCTGGAAGCCGGGCTGCTCGGCAAGGCAGGCGGCAGTGCGGAAGGCGAAGCCCTGCGCGCCGTCCTGGGCGAGCGCGGGCTGACGGATCGGCACGCGCTGGATCTGCTGGAGGCGTTTCGCCGCGATGTCACCAAGCTGCGCTATGCCGATTGGGCCGAGCTCATGGACTATTGCCGCTATTCGGCGGCGCCGGTCGGCCGCTTCGTGCTCGACCTGCACGGCGAGTCGTCGACGGTATGGCCGTTGAACGACGCACTCTGTGCGGCGCTGCAGGTCATCAATCACCTGCAGGACTGCGGCAAGGACTATCGCACTCTCGATCGCGTCTACGTCCCCGCCGACACGCTGGCAGCGCACGACGTGAAGACCGAAGCGCTCGCCGAGCGTCGGGCGTCGCCTGCTTTGCGCGCGGTGATTGCGGGGCTGGCGCAGCGGACGGCGTCGCTGCTGGACGAGTCGCGGCCCTTCGCCAACCGGATCGTCGATCGGCGGCTGGCCTTCGAGGTCGGCGTCATCCAGACCCTGGCCGAGAGCCTTGTGCAACGGCTGATGCGTCGGGATCCGCTGTCGGAGCGCGTCCATCACCGTCCCGTCGAGGCTGTGGCCCTCGCCCTGCGCGGCAGCGCCGGCGTTGCTGCCCGGCGCCTGGCCCGCTGGTTCGGGCAGAAGCAACCCGATTTGCGGGGCAGCCGCAGATGACCGACCTCACGCACCCCGATGCCGCGCAGTTCAAGGCGCGGGTCTCCGGCAGTTCCTTCTACACGGCCATGCTGCTCATGCCGAAGGCGCAGCGCGAGGCCATGTTCGCGATCTACATGTACTGCCGCCTCGTCGACGACATCGCCGACGATGGCACGCGGCCGCGCGACGTGCGCGCCACGGAACTGGTGCAGTGGCGCCGCGACCTCGACGCGCTCTATGCCGGCCGGCCTGCGGGGCAGGCCGCCTTCCTGCAGGGCGCGGTGCGGGACTTCGGACTGAAGCAGGCGGACTTCCTCGCCGTCATCGACGGCATGGACATGGATGTCGCGGCCGACATCCATGCGCCCGACCGCGCGACCTTGGCGCTCTACTGCGATCGCGTGGCCTGCGCCGTCGGACGGTTGTCGACGCGCATCTTCGGCATGGACGAGGCACCCGGCCTCGAGCTGGCGCACAATCTCGGCAATGCCCTGCAGCTCACGAACATCCTGCGCGATATCGACGAGGATGCCGACATAAACCGTCTCTATCTGCCGCGGGAGCGTCTCGTCGAAGCCGGCATCGAGACGACCGATCCGCTGGCGGTGGTGGCCGATCCGTGGGTCGATGTCGCCTGCCGCAAGATCGCCGCCGAGGCGCTCGACTACTTTGCCGCTGCCGATCGGCTGCTGCGCGCCAAGCCGCGCGGCCACCTGCTGGCGCCGCGGTTGATGGCCGCCGTGTACGGGGCGCTGCTGCAGGACATGCTGAAGGTCGGCTGGGCCCCGCCGCGTCGCCGCGTCAAGATCAGCAAGCCGCGGCTTCTCTACATCGTCGCACGCTGCTGCGTGTTCGGATGACACGACTCGAGGGGCCGGGGAAGGTCCATGTCGTAGGCGCCGGCCTTGCCGGTTTGTCGGCTGCCGTCACGCTTGCCGGACGCGGCCACACCGTCGCTCTCTCCGAGGCGGCGAAGCAGGCCGGCGGACGGTGCCGGTCGTACCATGACGGCGTTCTCGACATGGTGATCGACAACGGCAATCACCTGGTGCTGTCGGGCAATGCGGCGGTCATCCGATACATGCGCGCGATCGGCGCCCAAGACAGGCTGACAGGACCGGGCCGCGCCGAGTTTCCCTTTTTCGACGTCGAGCTCGGTCGGTTGTGGACCTTGCGGCCGAGCGAAGGCGTCCTTCCCTGGTGGATCCTCGATGCCGCGCGCCGCGTCCCCGGCACGGGTTTCCGCGACTATCTCGCGCTGCTGCCGTTGCTGCAGCGCCATCCCGGCCGGCGCCTCGACGAGGTCGTGCGCTGCGACGGCGTGCTGTGGCGCAAGTTCCTGCGCCCGCTGTTCGTCTCGGCCCTCAACACGGCGCCGGAGGAGGCATCGGCCGATCTCGCCGGCGCCATCGTCCGGGAGACCCTGGCAAAGGGCGGCCGCCACATGCATCCGCTGGTCGCCACGCCCAGCCTCGCGGCAGCGTTTGTCGATCCCGCCCTCGCGCTGTTGCACCGGCACGGCGCTGAGGTTCGGCTGGGGCGGTCATTGCGCGAGATCAAGGTCGAAGGGATGCAAGCGAGGGGCCTGGTCTTCGACGACGGCGAGGAAACGCTTGGCACAGGCGACCGTGTGGTGCTGGCCGTGCCGCCCTGGATCGCGCAGAAGCTTCTGCCCGGCCTCGATGCCCCCGATGCCTTCCATGCCATCGTCAATGCGCACTTTCGCGCCGCGCCGCCTGCTGCCGCGCCGGCGATGGTCGGCGTGGTCGGCGGCACGGCGGAATGGGTCTTTGCCTTCCATGACCGTTACTCGGTCACGGTGAGTGCAGCCGATCACCTGGTCGACCGCGATGCCGACGAACTCGTGGACCTGTTGTGGCGCGACGTGGCGCGCGTGCACGGCCTCAGCGGGCCGGCGCCGGCCGGCCGCATCGTCAAGGAGAAGCGCGCGACCTTCGCAGCCACGCCTGCACAGGCCGCGCGCCGACCGCCGGCGGCGACGTCATGGCGCAACCTGTTCCTGGCGGGTGACTGGATCGACACCGGCTTGCCCGCGACGATCGAAGGGGCGCTGCGATCGGGTGAAACCGCCGCAAGACTGGCGAGGCCCTGATCGGTTCTGCGACCGCGCGGATTGTGCCGAAGGGGTCACGGAGACAGGCCGACCTGTGTTACTTGAAGGCATGTCGATGAGTGACGCCGTGGCCGACGCGAGACCGCTGGACGGGATCGAGGCCGACATAGATCGCGCGACCGGCGCGCTGCTGCGGCAGCAGCGCAAGGACGGGCACTGGGTATTCGAGCTGGAAGCCGATGCCACGATCCCGGCCGAGTATGTTCTGCTGCGCCAGTATCTCGCCGAACCGGATGATCTCGATCTGGAGCGCAAGATCGGCGTCTATCTCCGGCGTATCCAGGGCGCGCATGGTGGCTGGCCGCTGTTCCATGGCGGCGCGTTCGACATCAGCGCATCGGTGAAGGCCTATTTCTGCCTGAAGATGATCGGCGACAGCCCCGACGCGCCGCACATGGCAAAGGCACGCGCGGCGATCCTCGCCTATGGCGGAGCGGAGCGCGCCAATGTCTTCACCCGCATCCTGCTCGCGCAGTTCGGTCAGCTTCCCTGGTCGCGCGTGCCGACCATTCCGGTCGAGCTGATCCTGCTGCCGCGCTGGTTCCCGATTCATCTCTCGCGCATGTCCTACTGGGCGCGCACCGTGCTGGTGCCGCTCCTTGTCCTGGCGTCGCTCAGGCTGCGGGCGCGCAATCCGCGCGGCATCGGAATCGCCGAACTCTTCGCGACCGAGGCCCGCGCGGCGCCCGGCATTGCCGCACATCAGCATCGCGGCTGGGCGCTGTTCTACGGCGGCCTCGATCGCGTCCTGAAGCTGGTCGAGCCGTTATGGCCGAAAGGCATGCGCCGTCGTGCCATCGAGCGTTGCAGGACCTTCGTGACGGAGCGCCTGAACGGTGAGGATGGCCTCGGCGCCATCTATCCCGCCATGGCCAACTCGGTGATGATGTACGATGCGCTGGGCTATCCGCCGGATCATCCCGACCGCGCCATCGCCCGCCATTCCATCGAGAAGCTGCTGATCGTGGGCGACGACGAAGCCTACTGCCAGCCTTGCGTCTCGCCGGTGTGGGACACCGCCTTGGCCGCTCATGCGATGCTCGAAGTCGGCACTCCGGAAGCGACCGAGGCCGCCCGCGAGGGGCTGGAATGGTTGAAGCCGCTGCAGGAACTCGAGGTCAAGGGCGACTGGGCGGAGCGTCGACCCGACGTGCGGCCCGGCGGTTGGGCCTTCCAGTATCGTAACGCCCATTATCCCGATCTCGACGACACGGCCGTCGTGGTCATGGCGATGGATCGCGTGCAGCAGGGCGGCGGCGGGACGGAGGCGCGTTACAGCGAAGCCATCGCACGCGGCACCGAGTGGGTGGCGGGACTGCAGAGCCGCAACGGCGGCTGGGGCGCCTTCGATGCCGACAACCTCGACCTCCATCTGAACAACATTCCCTTCGCCGACCATGGCGCGCTGCTCGATCCGCCGACTGCCGACGTCAGCGCCCGCTGCGTCAGCATGCTGGCGCAACTCGGCGAGACGCCGGCGAATCCGGCGATGCGGGCCGGGCTCGACTATCTCGAGCGCGAGCAGATGGCCGATGGAAGCTGGTTCGGTCGTTGGGGCGTGAACTACATCTACGGCACCTGGTCGGTGCTGTGCGCCTTGAACGCCGCCGGCCTGGACGGCACGACGCCGATGGTGCGCAAGGCAGCCGATTGGCTGATCGCCATCCAGAACGAGGACGGCGGCTGGGGCGAGGACTGCACCAGCTACAAGCTCGACTATCGCGGTTACGACCCGGCGGCCTCGACGGCATCGCAGACCGCCTGGGCCTTGCTTGGCCTGATGGCGGCGGGCGAGGTCGACCATCCCGCAGTGGCGCGCGGCATCGCCTATCTGCGGCAGACCCAGGACGAGGCCGGGCTGTGGCAGCAGGACGCCTATACCGGCGGCGGTTTCCCGCGCGTTTTCTACCTGCGCTACCACGGCTATCCGAAATTCTTCCCGCTCTGGGCGCTGGCCCGCTATCGCAACCTCAGCCGGACCAACAGTCGGCAGGTGGCGTACGGCATGTGATGATCCTCGCGGTCACCGGACTTGAGCGGGAGCGGCGCATCCTCACCGGATCGGCGGCAGGACAGGGGATCGAAGTGATTGTCGGCGGTGGCGATGCTGCCCGGCTGGAACGTGAGGTCGATCGCGCTGCCGGGCATGCCAGCGGCATCATCAGTATCGGTATCGCCGGCGCGCTGGCCCCCCAATTGAAACCAGGCGCATGGGTTGTCGCTGATGCGGTCCGCGGCGTCGATCTTGCCATGCCGACCGATCAGGCGTGGCGCGAGCGGCTGCTCGCGCGCCTGCCGGGCGCCATGCAAGGCCTCGTGCTGGGGGGCGAGGCGATCGTGGCCATTGCAGCGGAAAAAGCCGACCTCCATCGCACCACGGGCGCGATCGCCGTCGACATGGAAACGCATGTCGCCGCTCGGGTCGCCGCGCGGTATCGCCTGCCGTTAGCGGTCGCGAGGGTCATTTCCGATGCGGCGGACCGGACATTGCCGCCTGCCGCGAGGGTCGGCATGCGGCCCGACGGCGGGATCGATCTACCTGCCGTCCTGCGGTCGCTGCTGGCCGATCCGCTGCAATTGCCGGCGCTGATCCGCACCGGCCTCGAGGCCGAGCGCGGCTTCCGGGCGTTACTCCGCGGGCACCGCCGCCTTGGCAGCCACCTTGGCGGCCCGGATCTCGGTGAGCTTCCGGTCGACGTGGTTTGAAAAGACGAAATCCGCCCGGCGCTGGCCGTCGAGCGGGATGTCCTTGGCCATCGGGCCATCGGTGCGGATGCCGCGCAGCGCGATGCTCGCGGCCTTCAGCGGACGGCGCAGGATGTCCTTCACCGCCGAGGCTTCGAAGCCGCAATGGACCATGCAGTCGGCGCACTTCTCGTACTTGCCGACGCCGTACTTGTCCCACTCGGTGTTTTCCATCAGCTCGCGGAAGGTCTTCTCGTAGCCTTCGCCGAGGAGATAGCAGGGCTTCTGCCAGCCGAAGACCGTGCGCGTCGGGTTGCCCCAGGGCGTGCAGTTGTAGGCTTCGTTGCCGGCGAGGAAGTTCAGGAAGTTCAGCGACTGGCTGAACGGCCATTTCTTGCCGCCGTTGCCGCGCGAGAGGATGCCGCGGAACAGTTCCTTGGTCTTGTTGCGGTTGAGGAAGTGCTTCTGGTCCGGGGCGCGTTCGTAGGCGTAGCCCGGCGACACCGTGATGCCGTCGAGGCCGAGCGCATTCATGTCGTCGAAGAAATCCGCGACGGCAGCCGGATCGGCATCGTTGAACAGCGTGCAGTTGATGCTGACGCGGAACCCCTTCTCCTTGGCGATGCGAATCGCCTCGACCGCCTTGTCGTAGGTGCCCTTCTGGCACACCGACTTGTCGTGCATCGCCTCGTTGCCGTCGAGATGGATCGACCAGGTGAAGGAGGGATGGGGCTTGTAGTCGTCGATCTTCTTGGCGAGCAGCAGGGCGTTCGTGCACAGGATCACGAACTTCTTGCGGGCCAGGAAGCCTTTGACGATTTCCGGCATCTCGCGATGCAGCAGCGGCTCGCCGCCGGCGATCGAGACGACGGGAGCACCGCATTCGTCGATCGCGGTCATGCACTCGTCGTAGGACAGGCGCTGGTTCAGGATCTCGTCCGGATAGTCGATCTTGCCGCAACCGGCGCAGGCCAGGTTGCAGCGGAACAGCGGTTCCAGCATCAGCACCAGCGGGTAGCGCTTGCGCCCGCTGAGATGCTGGCGAACCAGGTAGGTGCCGATACGAGCCGCCTGCTGAAGAGGAATTCCCACGATACGCTTCCTTATCGAACCGATGGCGCGACCGTCTCGCGCTGAGAGGGCGTCCTGAGTTCGGCCGGCAGCCGGAACTCGATGTCTTCGCGCACACCGTCCATTTGCTGGACCTCGACTTGACCGTTCCGCCGCAGGGCTTCGATCACGTCGAGGACGAGATCCTCGGGTGCCGACGCGCCGGCCGTCAATCCGACCGTTTGTACACCATTCAGCCAGGCCGGATCGAGTTCGCTGCCGTCGGCGATCAGGTAGCTGGGGATGCCCTGTTCGAGGCCGATCTCGCGCAGCCGGTTGGAGTTGGAGCTGTTGCGGCTGCCCACCACCAGCAAAAGGTCGGCCACTTTGCAGAGGTCGCGCACCGCCGATTGGCGATGCTGGGTCGCATAGCAGATATCCGAAACGTCGGGCCCTTCGAGGTCGCTGAAGCGCGCCTCGAGGGCGGCTATGACGCCGCGCGTGTCGTCGACGCTCAGCGTCGTCTGGGTCACGTAGGCGAGGGGCGTGTCGTCGGCCAGATCGAGCTGGGCGACGTCCTCGGCCGTGGAGACCAGGTGAACCGGCGCGCCGACCTGGCCCATGGTGCCCTCGACTTCGGGGTGCCCGGCATGGCCGATCAGGATCAGCACGCGCCCGCGGGAGACGTATCGCTTGCCCTGGGCATGGACCTTCGAGACCAGCGGGCAGGTCGCGTCCAGCACCGGCAGGCCGCGCGATTTCGCCTCGTCGATGATCGACTGTGCCACACCGTGGGCGCTGAAAATCGTCACGGCACCGTCGGGAATTTCCTGCAGCTCTTCGACGAAGACCGCACCCATCCGTTCGAGGCGCTCAACCACGTGGCGATTGTGGACAATCTCGTGGCGGACATAGACCGGAGCGCCGAATTTCTCGAGGGAGCGCTCCACGATCTCAATCGCCCTTACAACCCCGGCACAAAATCCTCGGGGTTGAGCCATCAGAACCCTCATCCAAAACTTCTCCTTACGGGGGCGCTACAGGCGGATGTCGGCATTCGCAGGCTGAGTTGCCAGAGGTATTTGGCCAGGGAGTCTTGCGGCAGCTCCGTTCGATGAGCCACGAAACGGTCCCGGCGGCGAGGCGAGGGCATAGCCTACGTCGGCTGCTTTGAACACCCGCAGATTGACGAGGGCAGCAGTACCTCCTGCAACCTTTGGTATCGCCGCGTGGCGGCATTATGTCGCGTAATTCTCGCCGAGGCACGCCGGAAGAAAACCATCCAGCTCATCTGTGATTTGACCCGCTGCCGTTCGTGACGTTTCAATCATCGTCGATTGGGGACATTGGTAAGGAGATCAGCGAGTGGTGTGGGCGTGATATCCGACAAGTCCCTTGGGTTCTTCGGCGCGATCGCGTCGGCCGTGGCGTTCGGCACCCTGTTGGTGCCGGCCGATGCGGAGGCGCAGATGCTGCCGCACCGGGCCGAGTACGCCTTGCGGCTGGGAACGGCGGCCAATGCGCCGCGCATCGGCAGCGCTGTCCAGGACATCGTGCTCGATTGCTCGGGCTGGCAGATCAGGCGCGAGATCACCTCCGAGATCGCCTTCACGCCGTCGCTGAAGATCAACGTCGCGTCCAAGCTCGAAGGCGAGGAAGGCCGACACGGCACGACGTTCCGCTATCACGCCCGCCAGTCGCAGAACGGCGTGGTGCGCGAGTTGCGCGGCGAGGTCGATCGCAAGGAAGGCGAAACGCGCGTGGAGATACTCTCCGGCGACTCCACGGAGAAGACGTTGCTGCCGCCCGCGACCCTGCTGCCGGTGTCGGCCGTCAACCAGCTGATCGACAGCCTGCAGTCCGGCGCGGGCACGTTTCCCGCGCTGCTGTTCGCCGCCGAAGCCGGCAACGAAGCCTACGCCATCGACATCAAGGAACTGCCGACCGATGCGCTGACGCCGCCGCCGCCAGCGGTGAAGCCGGTGGCCGTTCCGTCCGCGCGATTCTGGCCAGTCGAGATGACCTTCAAGCGCCCCGGCCAGTCCGATGCCAAGCCGCTAGCGTCGGTGCGCGCCAAGGTATTCAGCTCAGGGGTGCTCGACCGGCTGACGGTGGATGCCGGCATGTTCACCGTGACGGCCGATCTTCAGGATCTGAAGATGCACGAAGCGCCGACCTGTCCCGGAAAGTAGGCCCCGCAAGGCTAGTCGATTTCGAAGGAGATGGTGCCGGGTGAGGGGATCGAACCCCCGACCTTCGGTTTACAAAACCGCTGCACTACCGCTGTGCTAACCCGGCCCGTCGAAAGGGGCCGCACC
>MKRV01000027.1:0-16792 GCA_001897995.1 Alphaproteobacteria bacterium 65-37
CGAAGATGCGGCGTGCGATCACCATGCGGTGCACTTCCGACGGCCCCTCATAGACGCGCATGGTGCGCACCTTCTGCCCCATCATGGAGAGCGGCAGCTCCTGGGTGACGCCCATGGCGCCGAACGCCTGCTGGGCATGGTCGATCACCTCGGTCGCCATCTCGGTGGCGAAGACCTTGATCATCGAGGCCTCCATGCGCACGTCGCGGCCCTCGTCCTGCTTGACCGCGGCATCCATCACCATCAACCGGCAGGCATGCAGCTTGGTCGCGGCGTCGGCCACCCACCACTGGATCGCCTGCCGGTCGGCCAGCTTCTGCCCGAAGGTGACGCGCTGCTCGGCATGCTCGACCAGCATGTCGAGCGCACGCTGCGCCATGCCGATGCACCACGAGCCCATCTGCAGGCGCCGCACCGTGAGGCGAAGCTGCATCGGCGCGAAGCCCGCCCCGATCCGGCCCAGCACCTGGCTCTCCGGCACCCGGCAATCCTCGAACACGACCTCGTAGGTCCGCTGCCCGGCCAGCATCGGAATGGCCCGCGCCACCACCAGCCCCTTGGTGCCCTTGTCGATCAGGAAGGCGGTGATGCCGCCGCGCGAGCCCAGATTGGGATCGGTCACCGCCATGGCGATGGTGAAGTCGGCCTTGGCGATGCGGCTGATCCAGATCTTGCGGCCGTTGATCACCCAGTCGCTGCCGTCCTTCACCGCCTTGGTCTTCATGCCGGCCGGATCGCCGCCGGCGCCGGGCTCCGAAATCGCGATCGCCGAGCTGGTGAGGCCGGCCGCGTAGGGCTCGAGATACTTCTTGCGCTGTTCGGGGTTGGCCGTCGCCAGCAGCATGTGCAGGTTGGGCGAGTCCGGCGGAAAGGTGAAGGGCACGCAGGTGTAGCCCAGCTCCTCATTCACCCCGACCAGCGCCACCGCCGGCAGGTTGGCGCCACCCACCTCCTCCGGCACGTCGAGCGCCCACAGGCCGAGCTCCTTGCACTGCTTGAAGAGTTTGTCGTTCTCCTCGTCCGACAGTGCCGCCGGCTGGCCCGAGGCGAACCGGTCCAGCACGTTCTTCTCCAGCGGCATCAACTCGTTGCGCACGAACTTCTTCACCAGCTCGCGCAGCATCTGATGCTCTTCATTCACCTGAAACATGCTTCTCTCCTCGTCCTACGGCTTTCCGATACCCTTGTTCACGAAATCGAGCGAATAGGCGCGGGCGACGTCCAGCCCCTTGGGCAGGACATCGACCTCGACCATCGACTCGTAGAAACCCTTCCAGCGCTCGTCGCTCATCGCGCCGATGCCGCCCGTGAGCGCGTCGCCCGACATCACGATGCCACGCGCGTTCAACACCTTGATGGCGTACTGGATGCGATCGTCGGTCTGCTCGGGGTTGGCCTTCTTGATCAATGCATTGGCCGCCTCGATCGCCGGGCCGCCCTTGAGATACTGCGCCCAGCCTTCCAAGGTGGCATCGACAAAGCGCTGGATCAGCTCGCGCTTCTCCCCCGCCAGCTTGCGCGAAATCGCGATAGTCGTCTGATA
Source organism: Alphaproteobacteria bacterium 65-37 (assembly GCA_001897995.1). Classification (GTDB taxonomy): domain Bacteria; phylum Pseudomonadota; class Alphaproteobacteria; order Reyranellales; family Reyranellaceae; genus Reyranella. Next base: position 1,544 of record MKRV01000027.1, read on the forward strand.
GGCCTTGAAGCCGGCATCGGCGATCAGCAGAACCGGCGGCTCGCGGCCGATCGCCTGGGCGATCGAATAGGGTTCGGACGACAGGAAGCCCTGCTGCACGGCATTCTTGTCGGCGAGGTAGGGCGCCATGTTGAAATTGTAGGGCCGCAGCTGCTCGTCCTTGAGGCCGTATTTGTTGCGCAAGTAGGGCCAGTAGATGACCCGGCCGCCGGCGCCGATCAGCAGGATGCGTCCCTTGAGGGCCTCGAAGCTGTCGAAGCCGGTATCGGGATGGCCGATCAGGACCTGCGGATCCTTCTGGAAGATCGATGCGATGGTGAAGAACGGCGCCTCCTCGCGCACATAGGTGAGCGCCTCGAAGCTGTTCGACATGGTCATGTCGACACGGCCGGCCAGCAGGAGCTGGCTGATATTGAGGCTGGGCCCGCCCTGCCGGAGATCGCACTCGATGCCCGCCTTGGCATAGAGTCCGGCGGCAACCGCCTGGTAGAAGCCGCCATGCTCGGCCTGAGCCCGCCAGTCGGTCTGGAAAATGAGCTTGTCGCGCGTCTGCGTCCGAGCGGATCGCGAGAGCGGCAGCAACAGAGGACCGGCGGCAGCAAAGCCCAGCGCGGCGCGGCGATTGAGACGAAGAACGGTCATGGCGCCAGCTTCTCCGCCCGGCGATCGAAGGCAAGGGCCAGCAGTTCACGCAGAGCCCGGCACGACCAGGCCATGGAACCAGGGTCGGGAATCCAGTTCTCCCACGGCGGCCGCAGCTCGGCCGGTCTCGACCAGTCGACGCCGTTGAAGGCGGCGTTCAGTCCGGCGAGCTCGGCGTACTTGGCAGCCCGCGGCACGTGAAACGCCGAAGTGATGACGAGGATCCGGCCGCCTTTCACGAGGGCACGCACGTTCTGCATGTTCTGGATCGTATTGAGAGATTTGTCTTCGAGCACGATCGCCTTGTCGGGCACGCCGAGATCCACGAGGAAGCGACGCATCGCCTCTGCTTCGCTGGTCGCCGGTCCGCCCTTGAGATTATTGTCCGAGCCGCCGCTTGTGATGATCGTCGGGGCAATCCCGGCGTGATAGAGGCGAGCCGCCTGCCAAACACGATCGCCTGCTTCGCCGAGATCGGGGTCCATCACCTCAGGCGGCGCCGCCGGCGCCATCGCGCCGCCCAGCACGACGATCGCGTCGTAGCAGCAGGACGGTTGCACCGTCACCAGGCGCCTGGCCTTCGCCTCCAGCGTTTCGGTCAGCGCATCGGCGACCGGCGGGAAGGACAGCACCAACGTCTGCAGGAGCGCGAGGACGAGTGCCAGGCGTGCGAGCCGTCGCCAGCCAGCGAGCGTCAATGCCAGCCAGAGGATCGCTCCCACCGCCAACGATGCCGGCGGCAAGACAAGAAGAGTTGCGGTCTTCAGAAAGGCGTAGGTGCTCATGCGGCCCGCGGCATGCTCCGGCTATACTAGAGCAACGCCCGAATGCAATGCCTACAGCGGCTTCTGCACCGTTGGAACCGCTCAGCGGTTCCAACGGTGCAGAAGCTCATTGGGTTGGATATCTCCGCTTTCGGCATCGTGCCTTCGACTGATTCCAGTCGACGGCGCGAGGCTCCAGGAGCCGCACGGCAAAAAGACAAAAAGAAGGGCGGGCTCGACCATCGCCGAAGCCCGCCCGATCTTTCCCCGTCGGAAACGAGTTAGATCGCTTCCTTGAGATCCTTCGCGACGCGGAAGGCGACCTTCTTCGACGCCTTGATCTTGATCGCTTCGCCGGTCGCCGGGTTGCGGCCCATACGCGCCGGACGATGGCGGACCTGAAGGATGCCGAGGCCCGTGATGCGGACCTTGTTGCCCTTCTTCAGGTGACGCACGACCAGGCCGACGAACTCTTCGAGGGCGCCGCTGGCGTCCTTCTTCGTCATGCCGGTCTTCTCGGCGAGCTCAGCCGCGACCTTGGACAGCGGCACGGTGGGAGCAGTAGTTTTGGCAGCCATGTTGAGGGGTCCCTTGCATTTTTCGTTTCGCCAACGGCCTCCTGACGCCCCAGGGCGGCGTTGACGGCGCCAAGGTTATCCACGAATCGATCCCCCGCAAGGGCGGAATCCACGAAAAATGTCGATTCTTGGGGCTTTTTCGGCCATTTGAAGCAGTCATCCACAGACTGCAGAGAGAGCGTAGCGTGTCGAGCCCTGGCCTGATCCCGACTTTCAGCACCGCCGTAAATACTTGGCAGTGTGACGAGAACGACCACCTGAACGTGCAGTTCTACACCGAGTTCGGCCACGAGGCATCGGCCCATCTGCTAGCGTCCCTGGGCTTTGGCCCGCGCGCCCAGCGGGCGGCCGGCATCGCGACCCGCGCCGCCGACGACCACGTCCGCTACCTACGCGAGTTCCGCGTCGTCGAGCCGGTCGAAGTCCATTCCGCCCCCGTCGAGGTCGGCGACCGCCATATCGTCGCCTATCACGAGGTCCGCAATCCGGCCGGCGGCCACGTCGCGGCGACGATCCGCCGTCGCATCGCCGCGGCGGAGCCCTGGCCGGCCGAGGTTCGCGCCCGGGCCGAAGCGGCGGCCGTGGAGCTGCCGGCAGCTGCCAGGCCGCGCAGCGTCGGCAAGCTCGACCTGCCCGATCTCGCGCTGGCCGATGCCGCGAAGGCTGGCCTGATCGAGGTCGGCCGCACCCAGATCACGCCCGATGAGTGCGACGAGAACGGCGAGTTCCTGCCGCGCCATCAGTTCGGCCGCTACTCCGACGGCGCCCCCGTCCTGTGGAACCATCTCGGCTTCGATCGCGCCGCCATGCAGGACCGCCAGGAAGGCTCGGTAGTGGTCGAGATGCTGAACCGCTATCGCCGCCCGCTCCGCGCCGGCGACCTCGTCGTCACCATGAGCGGCCTCGCCGCCTTCAGCGACAAGGTCCTGACCTTCACGCATTTCCTGTTCGAGGCGGAAAGCGGCACGCTCGCCTCTTCGGCTGAAGCGGTCGGCATGAAGTTCGACCAGAAGGTGCGGAAGATCATGACCTTCTCCGCCGAAGACCGCACCCGCCTGGCAGCACGACAGATCAGGTTCTAGACACTGAGGAAAGGATCCCTCGCTGCGCAGCGAGGGATCTTTGACTCAAAGTCCCGTCACACCGCCAGGTTCACCGTCACGCTCTTGCGCTGGGTGAAGCTGTCGAGCATGCCTTCGAGCGAGAACTCGCGGCCGAGGCCGCTCTGCTTGAAGCCGCCATAGGACATGCCGGGCGACTGGCCGCCGCCCTGGTTGACCTGTACCCAACCCGACTCGATGGCATGCGCGGCGCGCAGTCCGCGACCGATATCGTGCGTCCAGACATAGGCGGCGAGGCCGTAGTGGCTGTCGTTGGCCATGCGGATCGCTTCCGCCTCGTCGCTCCAGCGGATCGCCACCAGCACCGGCCCGAAGATCTCTTCACGCGCCAGGCGCCAGTCGTTGGAGCGGTCGGCGAACACGGTCGGCATGGTGAAGTAGCCCTCGCTCAAAGGGCCGGACTTGGGTGGCAGGCCGCCGAACACCAGCTTGGCGTCAGTGCGCTTCAGCCCTTCGTCGACATACTTGCAGACCTTGGTGAACTGCTTGTTGTTGATGATGGTGCCGATGTCGCTGGCCTCGTCGAGCGGATCACCGATCTTGAGCGCCGTGGTCTTCTTCTCGAGCTTGCGCAGGAAGGAGTCGAAGATGTCCTCGTGCAGGAAAAGGCGCGAGCCCGCCGTGCAGCTCTGGCTCTGGCGCGTGAAGCGCATGGCATTGATGATGCCGTCGACCGCCCAATCCTCGTCGGCGTCAGGGTAGACCAGCGACGGGCTCTTGCCGCCGAGCTCCAGCGACACCGGCACGATGCGCTCGGCCGCCGCGCGCATGATCACCTTGCCGACATCGGTCGAGCCGGTGAAGGAGAGCTTGCGGATCTTCGGGTGATTGGCGAGCGGGCCACCGCACTCCTCGCCGTAGCCGGTCACGACGTTGAGCACGCCGGGCGGCAGGAACTCCTGGCAGATGTCGGCCATCATCAGCACGCCGAGCGGCGCATCCTCGGCCGCCTTCATCACCAGCACGTTGCCGGCACAGAGCGCCGGCGCGATCTTGAGCGCCCCCAGCATGACCGGCGCATTCCACGGGATGATGGCACCGACGATGCCGATCGGCTCGCGACGCGTATAGGAGAGCACGTGCTCACCGAGCGGCACCGTCTCGCCCTTCAGCTCCGAGGCGAGCCCGCCGAAATAGCGGAAGATATCGGCCGAAAGCTTGGCCTCGCCGCGCGCCTGGGTGCGCAGCGCATTGCCGGTCTCGAGCGCAATGGTGCGCGCCAGCTCCTCGACGCGCGCCTCCATGGCCTCGGCGATCTTGAGCAGGAGCTTGCCGCGTTCGCGCGGCACGACCGCCTTCCAGGCCGGAAAGGCCTTGTCGGCGGCTGCGACGGCGGCGTCGACATCTGCAGCGGCGGCGCGCGGCACCTCGGCGACCAAGGTGCGGTTGCCGGGATTCTCGATGGCGATGCGCTGCCCCGAGGCGCTGCCGACCCACTTGCCGCCGATCAGCATGCCCTTGGGTTGGTACGTGCCGGAGGGTTGGGCAACGGTCTTGGATTGAGTCGCGGCTGTCGACATGGGGGTCCTCCGATTACGAAAACGGCCGGGAGTTTGGCTCGCAGGCCGGGAAGCGACAAGGCCGAGGCCAGCGGCATTTAGGCCTTTTTCTTACGGGCTTTTTCCTTTGCGGCCGCGGCACGCCGGCGCTGGGCGGTCAGCTCGCCGTACTTCATGCCTTCGAGCTTCAGACCGTCGGGATCGAGGAAGAACACGGCATAGTAGTCGTCGTAGTACTCGTCGGCAGGATCGACGATCCGTACACCCTGGCGCTCCAGGTAAGCCTGCAGCGCATCGACGTCCTTCCGGTTGCGCAGCTCGAAGGCATAGTGATGCAGCCCGACATCGCCGATGCGATAGCTCTTGCGTCCTTCGGCCGGCGCAATCCAGAAGCGGGTCTTGCCGTTGGTCCAGCCGATGGTCGTGCCGTAGTCATCCGATAACTCGAACCCCAGGAAGGCGAAGAGCCCGGCATAAAACGTCTTCGACTTGTCGTAGTCGCTCACCCGGACGGAGATGTGATCGATGCCGACGACTCGGCAGAGGGAACGGGGCATGGGCCTGTCCTCCGGTTTTCCAGTGGTCACAACGGGCCGAATATCGGATTGTTGCCGCCTGTCGACGAGAGGATTGCGTATGAAGTCACTGCTGAGCGGCCTGGCGCTGGTCGCGAGCCTCCTGGCCACGGGCGCTGCCTGGGCAGGCACTCTCGACGACATCACCAAGAGCGGCGTGCTGCGGGCGGCCTATCGCGAAGATGCCGCACCCTTCGCGTACAAAACCGCCAACGGGCAGCCCAAGGGCTTCATGATCGATCTCTGCCAGGCGGTTGCCAAGGATCTCGCCCAGCAGCTCAAGGTGCCCGGGCTCAAGGTGGAGTTCGTGCCGGTCACGACCGAGAACCGCCTCGACGCGATCCGCCAGAACAAGGCCGATCTCCTGTGCGACTCGCTCACCGTGACCCTGGAACGCCGGGCGCTCGTCGACTTTTCCATAGCGACTTTCGTCGACGGGACCAGCTTCGCGATCCGTAACGACGGCCCGCGCGACATCCAGCAGCTCGGCGGAAAGAAATCCGGCGTGCTGGCCGGCACCCTCACCGAAGAGGGGCTGCGCCGCAGTCTGGCGGCGACGCACATCCAGTCCGAGATCGTGACCTACAAGGAGCCGGAGCAGGCGATGGCCGCTCTCGAGAAGGGTGAGATCGCCGCCTTCTTCGCCGGTGGCGCCATGCTCGGGGCTCTGATCAAGGACCACAAGGACGCCTCGCGTATCCTGCTGGCCAACACCTATCTCAGCATCGAGCCGTTCGGCCTGGCGATGCGGTTGGGCGACACCACCTTCCGCCTCGCGGTGGATCGGGCCTTGAGCAAGATCTATCGGTCCGGCGAGATCGCCACGATCTTCAGCAACAATTTCGGCGTCAATGCGCGGCCGACGCCGCAACTGCAGACGCTCTACATGCTCTCGGCCTTGCCGGATTAGCGCCGAAGCCCCACTTCTGCCCTCGATGTCCCGTCCGTTCCGCCTCTCCGTCCTCGACCAATCCATCGCCGTCGCCGGTCGACCGCAGGACCAGTCGATCCGCAACACCGTAGCCCTCGCCGAGCATTGCGAGGCGCTGGGCTACGAGCGCTTCTGGGTCTCCGAGCATCACAACCATCCCACCATCGTCGGCACAGCGCCGGAGATCGTGATGGCCGCGATCGCCGCCCGCACCGAGCGCATTCGCATCGGCAGCGCCGGCATCATGCTGCCGCACTATTCGGCGTTCAAAGTCGCCGAAGTGTTTCGCGTGCTCGACGCGCTGGCACCGGGCCGCATCGATCTCGGCCTCGGCCGCGCGCCGGGCTCCGACGGCCGCACGGCCTTCGCCCTCAATCCGGCAGCCAATGAGCGGCCCGAGCACTTCCCCGCCGATGTGCGCGACCTGATCGCCTGGGTGCACAACGAACCGCTGGTCGATCGCCATCCCTTCGCCGCAGTGAAGGCCTTCCCGCAAAGCGGCACCGCGCCGGAAATCTGGATCCTCGGCAGCTCCGACTACGGCGCACAGGTCGCGGCCCTGTTCGGCCTGCCCTACTGCTACGCCTGGTTCTTCAGCGACGGCGCCGGCGGCGAACGCGCCATCGATCTCTACAAGCGCAGCTATCGCCCCAGTGCCCGCCATCCCGAGCCGCGCTCGGGCCTCTGCGTGTGGGCGCTGGCCGCCGAGACGATGGACAAGGCACAGTACCATTTCACGTCGCGCGCGCTGTCGCGCATCCAGCGCGACAAGGGTCTGCTGGGACCGCTGCTGGCGCCCGACGAAGCCGCAAAGGTCGAGCTTACTCTCCATGAGCAGGCCAAGTTCGACCAGTTCCGCAAGGACTCCTTCGTCGGCACCGGCCCCGAGGTCGCCCAGCGCATCACCGAACTCAAGGAGCGTGTCGGTGTCGACGAAATGGCGGTCGTCACCTGGACCCACGACGAAGAAGTACGGCGGCAGAGCTACACTCTGCTCGCGGAAGCCTACGGCTTCGCGCCTGCCTCGTAGCTCGTTACGGTGAGCTCATTTGGACCGCGGGCCTCCAGGCCCGCTCATACTTTTCGCCATCGCATATCAGCATGAGGCGGACCAGGAGGTCCGCGGTCCAATGAGCGGCACTGGAGTGCCGCGCTCCCAGCAAGAGATCGAGCCGCCTAGCGCGGCTCGGTCCAGCTTTCCGAGAAGGCCAGCGCCGAGGTGCTGAAAGGCCGGCCCTCGCGGTCGCGCGGCCAGGGCTTTCCGCGGGCCTGCTGGCCGTTCAGGGTCAACCGTCCGGCAAGCGCCGGCACCAGCACGGTGCAGACGCCGTACGGCCTGGGGTTCGGGGCCTGGTTGGGCTCGGTATGGATCAGCAGCGGATCGCCGATGTCGTGCCAGGTGAGCGAAATCTCGGCGTCGGTCGCCGAGACATGCTCGGTCCAGAAGTAGCGGGGATCGCCGGACCTGCTGAAGTCGGCGTCGATCACCGGAATCGAGGTGTCCTTCAGCTCGGCATTGAGCATGCCCTGCACGGTCTGCTGCAGCCAGCGCGCCATGGCGATGTTGTCGGAATAGATGCGCCACTGGTTTTGGGTCAGCTCGCTCTTGAGATAGAGCACGTGCCCGGGTCCCGCCGGGCAGAAGAGGATGCGCCAGTAGCTGGCATCCGTCGAATTGGGATCACCGTCCTTTTCACTGAGCCGAAGGAACGGATTCTCGCCGGTGAGGATGACGCGATGCGGATCGGCTACGGGCATTTCCTGTCTCCCTAAAGAACCTGGTTGCGCAGGGTCTTCTCGCCGCGCCACAGGCGGTCGAGATTCTCCATCAGGATATCGAGCACATTGTCTTCGTAGGCCCGCGTCTCGCCGGCCGTGTGCGGCGTGATGAAGACATTGGGCATCGTCCAGAGCGGCGAGGCCGCCGGCAGCGGCTCGTCGGCCGTGACGTCGAGTGCCGCCGCCCAGATCCTGCCACCCTGCATGGTCTTGATCAGCGCCTCTTCGTCGGCGACCTTGCCGCGCGCCACATTGACGAACACCGATGACGGCTTCATGGCAGCGAAGGCCGCCGCGCTCATCAGGCCGGTCGTCTCGGGCGTCAGCGCGCAGGTCAGCGCCACGAAATCGGCCTGCGGCACCAGCTTCACCAGATCGCCCATGCCGTGGATTTCGTCGGCGCCATTCGCACCGGCTTTGGGATCGCGCCGGATGCCGACCACCTTCATGTCGAAGGCCTTTGCCAGCTTGGCAAGGTGGCTGCCGATACGCCCCATGCCGACCACCAGCAGGGTCTTGCCGCCGAGTTCGTCCTCGCGCTGGGTGAGATCGCCCAGCATGCCGCGCCACACTTTCTTGTGCTGGTTGTCGCGCGCTTCGGGGAGACGACGGGCAATTGCCAGGATCAGGGCGATGGCATGCTCGGCCACCGCGCGGGCATTGACGCCGGCGGCGCTGGCCAGTCGGATGCCCTTGGCCCCGAGCTGCTCCTTGGAATACTGGTCCATGCCCGAGCTGATCGACTGGATGAACTTGAGCTTGCCGGCATGCGGGATCAGGTCGTTCTTCCACATCCCCGAAGCCAGCACGACGTCGGCTTCGCCGATGCGCTTCAGCAGATCGTCATAGGCACGAACTTCGAAGCATTTGATGCCGGTCTTGCGCAGCTCGAACCGGTCCATCATCCGGTATGCTGCGTGTGCGAAACAGATCGTCAGGTTTTCTTTGGCCGGAAACATGGAACTCCCCCTACACGAGGTGCCACACTAGCCCGAACAACTGCCTCGGGGGAAACACCATGCGCCGTAATCTGCTTCGCGAACGCCTCAATGCCGGCCAGCCGACCGTCGGCACGCACATCCTCTCGGCCTGGCCGACCCTGGTCGAGCTGATCGGTCATTCCAAGCAATACGACTATGTCGAGTTCACCGCCGAGTACGCGCCCTTCGACATGCACGACCTCGACAATCTCGGTCGCGCCTTCGAGGTGGCAGGACTTGGCGGGATGATCAAGATCGAGCAGACGCAGTATACCCATCAGGCGATGAGGGCCATCGGCTCGGGCTTCCAGAGCGTGCTGTTCGCCGACGTGCGCACGGTCGCCGACGCCAAGGCCTGCGTGAACGCGGTGCGCGCCGAGACGACCATGGCCAGGGGCGCGCGCGGACGCGGCCTGTTGGGCGTCGGCATGCGGCGCGATGTCGGCATGGTGCGCGAAGGCGGCACGCCGGCCTATGTCGACGCCCTGAACGAAGTGGTGATCGCCATCATGGTCGAGAAGCGCGAATGCGTGGAGGATCTCGACGCCATCCTGTCGGTGCCCGGCATCGACATGGTGCAGTTCGGCCCGTCCGACTATTCCATGAGCATCGGCAAGACCGGCCAGTACGGCCATCCCGACGTGCAAAAGGCCGAGATCAAGACCATCGAGACGGCCCTGAAGAAGGGCCTGCATCCTCGCGTCGAGCTGCGCGATCCGGCACAGGCCGCGCGCTATCTCGACATGGGCGTGAAGCATTTCTGCATCGGCTGGGACGTCCGCATCCTCGCCGACTGGTGGGACGAACAAGGCGCGATCATGCGCAACATGCTGCAGACCAAGCCGAAGAAGACGGCGAAGAAGGCAGCGGCGAAGACGCCAGTGGGCAGATCCGCCCTGAAAGCGCCGCCGAAAAGAGCTAACGGCAAAGGCAACGGCCGGGCGATCGTGCGCGGCAACTACACCTGAGGGGTCAAGTGAGCAGAGGTCAGGAAAGCAAAGGTCAGGAAAACGGGCCGCCGATCGCAGCGCGACGGCCCTCGCCGCGTCTCCTTCACGGGGTCACCGTCCAAGATGATTACGCCTGGCTGAAGGACGAGAAATGGCAGGAGGTGCTGCGCGATCCCTCCCTGCTCGCTCCCGACATCCGTACCTATCTCGAAGCGGAGAATCGCTTCACCGAAACGCATCTCGCGCCGACCGAAGCCTTGCAGAAGACGCTGGTCGCCGAGATGCGCGGCCGCATCAAGGAGGACGATTCCGGCGTGCCGACACCGGACGGCCCCTTCGCCTATCTCTGGAAGTTCCGCGAAGGCGGCCAGCACGAGCAGATCGGCCGCACACCGCGCGACGGCGGCGAGATGCAGACCGTGCTCGACGGCGACGCCCTGGCCAGGGAATCCGACTATTTCAAGTTCGGCGGCACACGGCACTCGCCGGACCATCGGCTGGTCGCCTGGAGCGCGGATGTGCGCGGGTCGGAGTACTTCACCTTGCGGGTGCGCCGCTGGGAGACCGGCGAGGACCTGCCCGACATCCTGGAACAGACCGGCGGCGGCGTGGTCTGGGGTCGCGATTCGACGTTCTTCTACTATGTGCAGGTCGACGACAACCATCGTCCACTGAAAGTCTTCCGCCATCGGCTGGGCACACCGCAGGCCGTTGACGTCCTGGTCTATGAGGAGAAGGACGTCGGCTGGTTCACGCATATCGAGAAGAGCTCGAGCGGCCGCTTCTGCGTGATCGCTGGCGGCGACCACGACACCACCGAGCAGCACCTGCTCGATCTCGCGCAGCCCGATGCCGTGCCGCGCCTGGTCGCACCGCGTGAGAAGGGTATCCGCTACAGCGTCGAGGATCGCGGCGAGGAGCTCTTCATCCTCACCAACGAGGGCGGCGCCATCGACTTCCGCATCGCCATAGCACCGCTCGCGACGCCGGATCGCCCACATTGGCGCGAACTCGTCCCGCACCGGCCGGGCGTCTACATCCTCGGCATCGAGCTCTTCGCCGGCCACCTGGCCCGGCTGGAACGGTCGAACGCCCTGCCGTCGATCGTGATCCGCGATCTGGCGACCGGGACCGAGCACGTGATCGCCTTCGACGAAGCGGCCTACTCGCTCGACATGGCGGGTGGCTTCGAGTTCGAGACCACGACCTTGCGCTTCGTCTATTCGTCGATGACCACACCGGCCGAGGTCTACGATTACGACATGGCCGGCCGGACGCGGACCTTGCGCAAGCGCCAGCAGATCCCGTCGGGACACGACCCGGCCAACTACGTGACCACGCGTATCCTGGCGCCCTCGCACGACGGCGCCGAAGTGCCGGTATCGATCCTCCATCGCCGCGACTTCAAGAAGGATGGCAGCGCACCGCTGCTGCTCTACGGCTATGGCTCCTACGGGATGGCGATGCCCGCCTCGTTCTCGGCCAACCGCCTGTCGCTGGTCGATCGCGGCTTCGTCTATGCCATCGCCCATATCCGCGGCGGCTCGGACAAAGGCTGGTCCTGGTACCTCGACGGCAAGCGCGAGAAGAAGACCAACACCTTCGACGATTTCGCCGCCGCGGGCCGTGCCCTCATCACGAGCGGCTACACCTCGGCCGGACGCATCGTCGGCCATGGCGGCAGCGCCGGCGGCATGCTGATGGGCGCCGTCGCCAACCGGGCCGGCGACCTGTTCGCCGGTATTGTCGCCGAAGTGCCTTTCGTCGACGTGCTGAACACCATGCTGGACGACAAGCTGCCGCTGACGCCGCCGGAATGGCCCGAATGGGGCAATCCCATCATCGACGAAGCGGCCTTCCGCTACATCCTTTCCTATTCGCCTTACGACAACGTGGCGGCCAGGGACTATCCCGCGATCCTGGCCATGGGCGGCCTCACCGACCCGCGCGTCACCTACTGGGAACCTGCCAAATGGATCGCCCGGCTGCGCGCCACCATGACCGGCGGCGGCCCGGTCCTGCTGCGCACCAACATGGGCGCCGGTCACGGCGGCTCGTCGGGCCGCTTCAACCGCCTCGACGAGGTGGCGATCGCCTACGCCTTCGCCTTGCGAACGGTCGGGCTGGCATGATCGCGCTCCCCTCGTAGAGCGATCGAGCCTCCCCCCGTTTTTTCGCTGCCGCGCCCGCCGAATTGAGTCAGGCTTCCCGGCGGGACCACCGTAGCCAAGCGGGAGGAAACGATGGCGAACGCAGCAGGCACGAAGAACGTGCAGCAGGTCGATGTCGCAGTCGTCGGTGCCGGTTTCGCCGGCCTCTATCTGCTTCATCGCCTGCGCAAGGCCGGCTTCTCGGCCGTGGCATTGGAGGCCGCCGACGATGTCGGCGGCACCTGGTACTGGAACCGCTATCCCGGTGCGCGATGCGATATCGAGACGCCGGACTACAGCTACACGTTCGACCCCGAGTTGGAGACGGCGTGGAAGTGGTCGGAGAAGTACGCCACCCAGCCCGAGATCCTGCGCTATCTCGGCTTCGTCGCCGATCGCTACGACCTGCGAAGGGACATCCGGTTCGGCACGCCGGTCGCCGAAGCGAAATGGGACGAGGATGCCAAGCGCTGGCATCTGACGACAGGCAACGGCGCGCCGGTCTCCTGCCGCTACTACATCATGGCGAGCGGCTGCCTCTCCTCGCCCAAGCCGCCGGAGATCGACGGCGTCGGCGACTTCAAGGGCGAAGTCTACTTCACCGGCCGCTGGCCGCACGAGGAGGTCGATCTGGCCGGCAAGCGCGTCGCCGTGATCGGCACGGGCTCGTCGGGCATCCAGGCGATCCCGCTGATCGCCGCCGCGGCCGCGCACCTCACCGTTTTCCAGCGCACACCGAACTTCGCCTTGCCGGCGCATAACGGTCCGGCACCGGCGGAGCGCGTGGCCGCGCTCGAGAAGGATCGCGTGGCCTACCGCGAGCAGGCGCGCTGGTCGATGGCCGGCGTGCCCCTGCCGCCGGCTACGGCGTTCAGCTGGCAGCTGAACGATGCCGAGCGCCGCGAACGCTTCGAGGCCGGCTGGGCCGCCGGCGATCTGGTCGTCATCCTGACGCAGCTCTGGGCCGACCAGGGTGTCGATGTCGACGGCAATGCCCTGGTGGCCGACCTGATCCGCGAGAAGATCCGCGCGACGGTCAAGGATCCCGACACCGCCGCGGCCCTCAGCCCGCACGATCACCCGTTCGGCGCCAAGCGGCCCTGCCTCGATACCGGCTACTACGCCACCTACAACCGGCCCAACGTCACCCTGGTGAACCTGCGGCAGGAGCCGATCACCTCGATCACTGCCACCGGCATCGTCACGGACAAGCGCCGTTTCGATGTCGACGTGATCGTCTTCGCCACCGGCTTCGATGCGATGACCGGCGCCATCATGGCCGTCCATCCGATTACCGGCCGGGGCGGCAAGTCGCTGTCGGACGTCTGGGCGGGCGGACCGCAAACCTATCTCGGCCTGACCGTCGCAGGCTTCCCCAACCTCTTCGCCATCACCGGTCCCGGCAGCCCGTCGGTGCTCTCCAACATGGTGGTGTCGATCGAGCAGCACATCGACTGGGTCGTCGATCGGTTGACGCAGATGCGCAATGCCGGCTTCACGGCCATCGAAGCAACCGACGCGGCACAAGCCGCCTGGTCGCGACATCTCGCCGACTGCTCGACGATCACGCTGCATCGTCTGGCCAACACCTGGTACACGGGCGCCAATGTGCCGGGCAAGGCACAGGGCGTCATGCCCTATACCGGTGGCGTCGGCCCCTATCGCAGCATCTGCGACGAGGTGGTGAGCCGCGGCCTGCTGGGCTTCCGGTTGACCGGCCCCGGCGTCGCCGAGCAGTGCAACGACGGCGAGATCGTGCGCCTGCAGCCCGATGTGCGCATCGTGCTCAACACGCTGGCCGGGCTCAACCTGCCACCGCTCGAATCGTTCGGTGCCCAGGGCGCGCGCGGCTTCCTGGCCCAGTTCAATGCGACCCGCCCGCCCGGACGCCCGGTCGGCGAGGTGGTGGACGGCACGCTGCCCGGCGCCGACCCGGGAAGCATGGGGCCGCTGCCCTACCGCCTCTTCCGGCCGGCGACGCCGGGTCCGCACCCGATCGTCGTCTACTTCCACGGCGGCGGATGGGTGCTGGGCGACGAACAGTCCGACGAACCTTTCTGCCGCGACATGTGCCGGCGCACCGGCATGATCTTCGTCAGCGTCGGCTATCGCCATGCACCGGAGCAGCGCTTCCCCGCCGCCGCGGAGGATGCCTATGCCGCGCTACGCTGGGTCGCCGACCACGCCGCCGACCTCGGCGGACGTCCCGACGCGGTGTGCGTGGCCGGCTGGAGCGCCGGCGGCAATCTCGCCGCCGTCACCTGCCAACTGGCGCGCGACCGCGGCGGCCCCAAGATCGCGGGACAGCTCCTCGTCTGCCCGGTCACCGACTGCACCTTCGACCGGCCGTCCTACGTCGAGAATGCCGACGGTTATTTCCTGACGCGTTCGCTGATGTACTGGTTCTGGGATCTCTATTGCGCGCCCGCCGATCGGACCGACCCGCGCGTCTCTCCGCTGCGCGGCAAGCTCGCGGGCCTGCCGCCGGCCTTCGTGGTCACCTGCGAATTCGACCCGTTGCGCGACGAGGGCATCGCCTATGCCGAGGCGATGGCCGGCGCCGGCGTGCCGGTCGAGCAACTGCAGGCACGCGGCCACTTCCACTCGTCCTTCACCATGGTCGATGTCGTGATCACCGGGGTCGGCGGCCGCGTGCAGATGGCCAGGGCGCTCCGCCGCTTCGCCGGCCTGTCGGACGAAGCAGCGGCCCAACTCGGCGAGCGCGCGGCCCAGCGGCCGGTGCAGGCCGCGGCAGGTGCGGCCGACTGAGAGCGCTCGCTCCCCGTCCTCTGCCCCCACATCGCGCGGGTCGCCGCCAATGCCAAGAGGCCTTGGCGGCTTGCTGCCCCTGTCTTGTGCAAGCGAGCCGATCAAGGCCAACCGTCCGAAATCACCGGGCTTCATGCGATGCTGGCCCTAACCCGGAGAAAGGCCGCTCATGCGCGCATATGTGCTGGAACACTATGGCGGTCCCGAAGGCGCACGCCTCGCGGATGTTCCTACGCCTGTGCTGGGTTCGCGCGACATCCTCGTCGAGGTGCACGCTGCGGGGCTCAATCCCGTGGACTTCAAGTTTCGACAAGGAAAGCTTCGGCCCGTCCTGCGGCCAAAGCTGCCCTTCGTGCTCGGCAACGAGCTCGCGGGGGAAGTGGTAGCGGTCGGCTCCGACGTCAAACGGTTCCGCGTGGGCGATCGTGTGTTCGCCCGGACCGCCAAAGACCGAGCCGGCGCCTTCGCCGAGCAGGCCTGCATCGGCGAGGACCATGCCGCCCTCGTACCC
>MKRV01000027.1:16819-17178 GCA_001897995.1 Alphaproteobacteria bacterium 65-37
CGTCAAGCCGAACCAGAGAGTGTTCATTTCCGGCGGCGCCGGCGGTGTCGGCACTTTTGCGATCCAAATCGCCAAATGGCTGGGCGCCCACGTGACGACGACGGCTTCGGCACGGGGCGAGACACTGGTGCGCTCGCTGGGCTGCGACGAGGTGATCGACTACACGACACAGGACATTTCCCGGACGGGCAACCGGTTCGATGCGGGGTTCGACCTGATCGGTGGCAAGACCCTGGCGCAGATGTTCGACGTCATGAAGCGCGGAACCAGGATCGTTTCGGTGGCCGCGATCCCCGAGCCCCAGACCGCGATCAAGGATCTTGGCGGCCGTCGCGCTCTTGCCGCCGTGTTCTGGATCG
>MKRV01000028.1 GCA_001897995.1 Alphaproteobacteria bacterium 65-37
AAGGCCGGGTTTCGGGTCCGGCGTACCGATGCGGCAATGGCCTTTGTCCGTTTCCAGGAGTCGCGGGGTGTTCACGCAGAACGCCTCGACGTCGTGCAGGACGATCTGACGGGTCCTTACGATGCCGTCGTCGCTCTCCATGTCCTGCAGCACATCGATCGTTCGGCTCTGCCAGCGGTTCTGAGAAAAGTGTCGCGAGCCTTGAGGGAGGGCGGCGCGTTCCTGTTCTCGATCAGCGAAGGAAGGGGCGATGTCGTCGAGCAGGGCGCCAGCGGGCAGTACTACGTCGCGATGTGGCAGCAGGCGGAGCTCAGCGAGGTCCTGGTCCCGCTGGGCTTTCGGCTGCAGTGGTCGATATCGGATCAGGATAATGAGGGAAGTTGGCTTACCATGCTCGTGGTCAAGAAAGGCCACGACAGGAAGGAGACGGTCCGGCCCCTGGCTATTTGAAGATTGGGCGGGCCGTGCGATTTCGATCCCCGTCAGCGGCTGGCCGCTGTTTGCCTTGGCTGGCGTCACCGACGATCTCGCGCCGCTGGCCTCGATCGTCGCCGACCACCTTACGGCAGCTTGATGTCGCCCTTCTTGATGATGCCGGCAAACATCCGGCTTTCGCCGGCGATGCGCGCCTTGAAATCGGACGGATCGAGATAAGTCACGCGCATGCCGCCGTTATGCACTTTCTCGACGATATCGGGTGCCCGCAGCGCGTCGGCGATGGCCTTGTCGAGCCGCGCGATCGCGTCGGGCGACGTGCCGGCGGGGGCCAGGATGCCGAACCAGGACTCGCCGCCCTCCTTGCCGTAGCCCGTTTCCTGAAGCGTGGGCACGTCGGGAAAATCGGGGTGGCGCACTTCGGCCAGCATGGCCAGCGCCTTGAGCTTGCCTGCCTTGATATGCGGCAGGGTGGTCTGATCGAACTGCGCCTGGATCTCGCCCGCGAGAAGCGCATTGGTGGCCGGGGCGCTGCCGCGATAAGGCACATGGATCATCTTGATGCCGGCTTCCAGGCAGAGCATTTCGCCGAACAGATGGGTGATGGTGGCAAGACCGGCCGAGCCGTAGTTCAGCTTGCCGGGATTGGCTTTGGCGTAGGTCACGAACTCGGCCACCGTGTTGGCGGGCACCGAGGGATGGACGGCGAAGGCGCCCCACGAGGTCGTCATGCGCGACACCGGTACGATGTCCTTGTCGGGGTCGAACGGGATCGGCTGAAGATGGCGGGTGATGCAGACCATCGCCGTCGTCGTCGTGAGAAAGGTGTGGTGGTCGACCGCCTGACTCTTTACGGCCTCCGCCCCGATCATGCCCGACGCACCTCCCTTGTTGTCGAACAGGATGGGCTGGCCGAGCAGCTGCGCGGCGCGTTCCATGACGATCCGGCTCGAGACGTCCGACGGGCCGCCAGGGGGATAGGGGATGACCAGGCGCAGCGGCTTGGCAGGCCAGGCTTGAGCGATCGCTGGTGCAGCAATGGCCGCGAAGGCGGAAGCTGCGAACGCTCGACGCCGCATGGACGGTCCTCCCGAATTTCGCTTTTGAGCATTCCATGAGGGCTCGCGTCTTGCCAGCGGCGTGTTAGGCTCGCGCGATGAAACGATTCGACGACGCCAGGGTGGCTGCTGTCTTCAAGGCCTACCCGCCAGCGGTACGAACCGACCTGATGGCGTTGCGCGAGATGATGTTCGACGTGGCCGCCGCGACCCCCGGTGTCGGGACGCTCACCGAAACGTTGAAATGGGGGCAACCCAGCTATCTGACGGAAGAGACCGGCAGCGGCTCCACCGTGCGCCTTGATCGGCTGAAGGGGCGGGATGATGGCTATGCCGTTTATTTCCACTGCCAGAGCGGCCTGGTCGGCCAGTTCCGCGAGCTCTATCCCGACACGTTCGAAGTCGAAGGCGAGCGAGCGCTTCATTTCACGGTCGGAAAACGCCTACCGGCGCGCGCGCTGCGCCACTGCATCGGCCTCGCCCTCACCCATCATTCGCGCCGTCATTCGCAAAAGAAACGGAAGAAGCCCCGATCGTGACCACCACTGTCTATTCGGCCCGTCGCATCCTGACGATGAATCCCAGCCAGCCCTTCGCCAGCCACGTCGCTGTGCGCGACGGGCGGATCCTGGGGACCGGCTCTCTCGATCAGCTCAAGGGCTGGGGCAAGTTCGATCTCGACGATCGCTTTCGCGACAAGGTGATCCTGCCGGGCTTCGTCGAGGGGCACAGCCATGCCTTCGAAGGCGGCGTCTGGAAGTATCCCTATGTCGGCTACTTCGATCGCATCAGCCCGGAGGGCAAGCGCTTCAAGGGCCTGAAGAACATCGACGAGGTCGTGGCAGCGCTGGCGGTGCACGAGAAGACCCTGCCGAAGGGCACGTCGTTGCTCGCCTGGGGCTTCGATCCGATCTATTTCGGCGGCCGGCGCATGGATCGTGGCGACCTCGACAAGGTCTCGACCGAGCGCCCGGTGGTGGTGATCCATTCCAACTTCCATGTCGCCAATGCCAATTCGCCGGTGCTGGCCAAGGCGAACATCACCCGCGACACCAACGTCCACGGCATCGTGAAGGATGCGGCCGGCGAGCCGACCGGCGAGCTGCAGGAGATGGCGGCCAAGTTCATGGCCTATCGGGCGGCCGGCGTGGAGCTCTCCGCCGTGCTGTCGGACAAGGAGGCAATCTGGCGCTTTGCCCGCGTGGCGCAGCTTGCAGGCGTGACCACGGCCACCGATCTGCACAATGACCTGCCGGAAAGCACGGTCGACGGCTACCTGCAGGCGACGCAATCGGCCGATTTTCCGATCCGCATCCTGCCGGCCTTTGCCGCCGGCAGCGTGGCGCCGGCCGAGGGCGTGCCGCGGCTGCAGGGCCTGATGAAGAAGAACAACGAGCGCCTGCGTTTCCAGCTCGTGAAGATCGTGACCGACGGCTCGATTCAGGGTCTGTCGGCGCGCATGCGCTGGCCGGGCTACTATGACGGCACACCCAACGGTGTGTGGAACATCGGGCCCGACGACATCGACCGCATCCTGCTCGCCTATCACAAGGCCGGCTTCCAGGTGCATATCCACACCAACGGCGACGAGGCCTCCGAGGTGGCGATCGAGGCGGTGGAACGCGCGCTCGCGGCCGCCCCGCGCTGGGACCATCGCCACACCCTTCAGCATGCGCAGATGGCCGATGCCGGCCAGTTCCGCCGCATGAAGGCCCTGGGCATGTGCGCCAATCTCTTCGCCAACCATCTCTTCTATTGGGGCGATATCCACTACGCCAAGACACTGGGGCCGGAACGTGCCGAGCGCATGGACGCCTGCGGCACGGCGCTGGCGACGGGCGTGCCCTTCGCCATCCATTGCGATGCCCCAGTGACGCCGATCGGGCCGTTGTTCACGGCCTGGTGTGCCGTCAACCGGCTGACCGCCTCGGGGCGCACTTTGGGTGAGGCGGAAAAGATCTCCGTCGCCGACGCCTTGCGCGCAATAACGCTGGGGGCAGCCTACACCCTGAAGCTCGACGAGGAGCTGGGCAGCATCGATGTCGGCAAGCGGGCCGACTTTGCCATCCTCGACGACGATCCGCTGCAGGTCGCGCCGGACAAGCTCAAGGATGTCGGCGTCTGGGGGACGGTGCTGGGCGGCAGGATCTTCGAGGCGCCGCGCGCGTGATCCCCTTCACCGTCATCGGCGGCTTCCTGGGAGCGGGGAAGACGACGCTGTTGAACCGGTTGTTGGGCGAGGCGGTGGATCGGCGTTTCGCCGTGCTGGTCAACGATTTCGGCGCGCTCGATATCGACAGCCGGCTGGTGACGGCGCATGGCGGCGACACCCTGGCCCTGGCCAACGGCTGCCTCTGCTGCACCATCGGCGACTCGCTGGTGACGACGCTTCTCGATCTTCTGGAGCGCGCCGATCGGTTCGATCATATCGTGGTCGAAGCCTCGGGCGTGGCCGACCCCGGCCGCATTGCCGACCTCGCGGCGCTGGAGCCCAGGCTGCAGCGCGACGGCGTGATCGTGCTGGTCGACGCCGCCGAGGTGCGCGAACGCGCAGCCGACCGGCGGCTCACCGACACGATCGAGCGGCAGATCCGGAGTGCGGATCTGCTGATCCTGAACAAGGTCGATCTCGTGACTGATCCCGGGGGTGATTCTGGGGCCGATCTTGCGGCGCTACGCGACTGGCTATACCGGCAGTCCCAGGCGCCGCTCTTCGAAGCCTGCCGTGCCGCCGTGCCGATGGGCCTGCTGTTCGGACTGGATCGCCTCGGTATCACGGCGGATGCGCCGCCCTCCGCCGATTTTGCGAGCTGGTCGTACACCTGGCGGGAACCGGTTCCGCGCCAGGCGTTGACGGACCTGCTGCACGATGCCCAGCGCGGTGTGCTGCGCGCCAAGGGCATCGTCCGTTTCGACGACTCGCCCGACCGTCGATCCATCGTCCATCTCGTCGGCCGTCGCATCGAAATCAGAGACGGGGGTCCTTGGGGCGATAGTCCACGGGGCGATACGCCCGATTCGCGGCTGGTGCTGCTGGGTCTCAAGCCCGTGTTAGGCTGCCTGAAACGGCAATGAGAACGCGGGAGTGAGCGCAATGGCAGGCAGATTGAAGGACAAGGTCGCGATCGTCGTGGGCGCGGGATCGAGCGGGCCGGGCTGGGGCAACGGCAAGTGCACGGCCGTGACCTTTGCGCGAGAAGGCGCCAAGGTGTTCTGCGTCGATCGCAAGCGCGCTGCCGCCGAGGAGACGGTGGGCCTGATCGCCAAGGAAGGCGGCGAGGCCCAGGCCTTCGAGGCCGACGTTTCCCAGAATGCCAGCGTCAAGGCGATGGTCGATGCCTGCCTTGCCAAGTGGGGCCGTATCGACGTGCTCGACAACAATGTCGGTATCGGCTCGACCGGCGGGCCGGTGGAACTTTCCGAAGGCGAATGGCAACAGGTCTTCGACGTCAACGTGAAGAGCTTCTTTCTGACGGCCAAGCACGTGCTGCCGGTCATGGAAAAGCAGGGCAAGGGTTCGATCGTGAATGTGAGCTCGATCGCCTCGATCCGCAGCCCCAAGGGCGTGGCCTACATCGCCTACAATGCGAGCAAGGGGGCCGTGAATTCTCTGACCCTGGCCATCGCCTCGCAGTACGCCGACAAGGGCATCCGCTGCAACGCCATCCTGCCCGGCCTGATGCACACGCCGATGATCGACTTCCTGGCCGAGCAGTACGCCAAGGGCGAGAAGGATCACAATCAGGCCTACGACAAGATGATCGCCATCCGCGACCGCGCCTCGCCGACCGGCAAGATGGGCACGGGCTGGGACACCGCCAACGCCGCGCTGTTTCTCGCGTCCGACGAAGCGGCCTACGTCAATGGCCACCTTCTGGTGGTCGATGGCGGCATCACCGTGAGGGCGTAAAAAACTTCCTCCGCATTCAAGTGAGGAGGAATCAATGATCGCGCTTCAGTAGCGTCCTGAAGACCAGGGGGCCGGTGAAGATGATCAGAAACAGGCGGAAGAGGTGGTGGGTCGCCACCATGGCGATCTCGATGCCGAGCGCCAGGCCGATCAGGCTCATTTCGGCGAACCCGCCCGGTGCGTAGCTCAGCACGGTGGCGTCGAGGTTGAGCCCGGTCAGCGCCACGGTGATCTTGGCGAAGAGGACGGCGCAGCCGATCAGGATCAGGGCGGCGCCGATCGAGGCCGCCATCTCCTTGTGCAGCCGGTCGAGCGCCGCGCCGACGAAGCGGCAGCCAATGGCGGTGCCGACCACGACCTGGGCGGCGGCGACCAGGAAGCCCGGCGGTTGGGAATTGGTCAGGCCGCCGAGATGCGCCAGTGCGCTCACGATCATGGGGCCCATCATGAAGCTCGCCGGCAGGCGCAACAGGCGCCCGGCAATGGCGCCGACGATGCCACAGGCGATCAGGACGCCGTAGTCCTTCCAGTCGTTGCCGGTCGGGCCGTGCACCATGGCCAGCACGCTGGTCTGCGTCCCGTTCACCAGCCGGTACCAGACGGGAATGGTCAGCACGACGGTCAGGATGCGCAGCGCATGGGCGAGGGCGATCGCGCGCTCCTCGCCGCCCATGGCGCCGCCCATGATGGTCATGTCGTTCAGTCCGCCCGGCATGGCGGCGAAGTAGCAGGTGGGCTTGTCCCAGTCGGTGGTCCGGCGCAGCCAAGCGTAGCAGAGCAATGCGCCGGTCATGGTCATGGCGCTGAGCACGCCGAGGCTCACCGCCCATTCGCCCAGACGCTTCACCAGCTCGGGGCTGAAGCCCGAGCCCAGCAGCACGCCCAGCACGATGATCATGCCCTGGCGCAGGCGCACCTTCATGCCGATGCGCAGACCGAAGAAAGCGGCCACCGTGGCGAAGACGCAGGCTCCCAGCATCCAGGCGAGCGGCATGCGCAGCCAATCGAACACGAAGCCGCCGGCAGTGCCGATCGCCAGCGCGAGCAGGAGCGGGCCATGACCGTCATGGCCGATGATCGTCTTCTTCTCGGGCTTGAAGGAGGGGGCCTTCCCACTCAAGGAACGAACTGCTCCTTTAGGATGCGTTCCTCGAGGTCGTGCTCGGGATCGAACAGCAGGGTGAGGCGGATGTCCGTCGCCTCGGTGACGGTCACCTTGGAGACGTTGGCAATCTCGACCGAGTCGGCGGCGGCGGCGACGGGGCGCTTGCTCGGCTCGAGGATGGTGAATTCCACCTGGCTGGTGCGCGAGAGCAGCGCGCCGCGCCAGCGCCGCGGCCGGAAGGCGTTGATCGGCGTCAGCGCCAGCAGTCCCGCGCCCAAGGGCAGGATCGGGCCGTGGGCGGACAGGTTGTAGGCTGTGGAGCCGGCCGGCGTGGCGACAAGAACGCCGTCGCAGTGCAGTTCCGGCAGGCGCTCCTTGCCGTCGACCGCCACGGCGATGCGGGCTGTCTGGCGGCTGGAGCGCAGCAGCGACACTTCGTTGATCGCCGTCACCTCGGTCGACTGTCCGCGGCCGTTGACGGCGATCATGCGCAAGGGGTTGAGCGTCACCTGGCGCGCCTTCTCCAGGCGCTGGTGCAGGCCGGTCTCCTTGAAGGTGTTGAGCAGGAAGCCGACTGTGCCGAGGTTCATGCCGTAGATCGGCTTCGACCGGCGCATGTTGCGATGGAGGGCCTGCAGCATCAGGCCGTCGCCGCCCAGCGCCACGACGATGTCGGCCTCGGCCGTGGTCACCCCGTGATAGCGTTTCTCCAGGCGAGCCTTGGCTTCCCGGGCGGTCGGGGTGGCGGCGCTGACAAAGGCAAGGCGGGGGAGGGACGACGAAGAGGGGCGGGCGGCCATCAGGATGTCAGCAATGCCGTGGGTGCAGGTTTCTTACTATAGCCGCCCCTCGTGGCGTTGCGATAAAATCCCGAGCAGAAAGATAAACCGCGAGGAGGAACGCGATGGAGTTGGTGCCGCTGGGACCGGGATTCGGCGTCGAGGTAAAGGGCGTCAGCCTGCTGGACGTCGCCGTCGATGCCGAGGCCTACAAGGCCGTGCGGGCGGCCTTCGAGACCCATTCACTCCTGGTGTTCCGCAACCAGACGATCGCCGACGATATCCAGGTGGCCTACAGCCGCGCCTTCGGGCCGCTCGAGCTCACCAAGCTGGCGTCGGTGGGCGCCAACAGCTTCTATTCGCGGCTGACCAATGTCGGGTCGCAAGGCGAGATCGTCCCGCTCGATCACCGCCAGGTGCTGGTCGCCAAGGCGAATGCGCTCTGGCACACCGACTCCTCGTTCAAGAAGACACCGGCGCTCGCTTCGGTGCTGACGGCACGAGTCTTGCCGGGTGAAGACGGCGATACCGAGTTCACCTCGACGCGGCTCGCCTGGGAGCGCCTGCCGGCCGACCTGCAGGCCAGGCTCAAGGACGCCGTGGCGACGCACTCCTATGCCAACAGCCGCGACCAGATCCATCCCGACCTCGCCAATGCCGAGGAGCGCAAGGCCCTGCCGCCGGTGCGCTGGCGTCTCAACTGGCGCAATCCGAGCAACGACCGGCGTGCGCTCTATGTGGCCAGCCACGCCTATGCGATCGACGGCATGGACGATCGCGACGCGCGCCAGCTCCTGGCACAGCTGCTCGACGAAGCGACTCGGCAGGAGTTCGTCTACACTCACAAATGGCGGACGGGCGACGCCGTGATGTGGGACAACCGCGCCATGCTCCATCGCGGCCGGCCCTGGGATTACACCAAGGAACGCTCGATGGTGCGCACCACCATCTCGGCGACCGACGCCGATGGCCTCGGCGAAGTGAAGCCGCCGGTTCTGCACTGATATCAGATTCCTCCCCCGTCTTTGCGGGGGAGGTGCCCGCGTCATCGCGGGCGGAGGGGGTGTTGCGACGCGAAGGAGAGTCTGGCTTTTCGTTGAAGCACCCCCTCCGCCCCTGATTACAGGGGCACCTCCCCCGCAAAGGCGGGGGAGGAGAACCCAACCTCACGCCGGCAGGTCTTTCAGCCCGAAGACCATCTGCGGCTGATCTATGTCCTTCAGCGTGTGCCGGCCGAGCGGCTCGACGGTCGCCGCGGGCAGGAGATCGGCGACCGCCTGCGACAGCATCACCGGGCGGCCGGTGAGGGCCGCGACCTTTTCGAGCCGCGCCGCATAGTTCACGGCCGGGCCGATCACGGTGAAGTCGAGCCGCTGGCTGGCGCCGATATTGCCGAACATCACCTCGCCGAGATGGAGTGCCAGGCCGAACCGCAACGGCTGATCGCCGGCCGCCCGGCGGCTGGCGTTCAGCACCGCGATCGACTGCGCCGCGACCGAGGCTGCCTGCACGGCGCGGCCCACTGTTTCAATGCGTCCCACGGCGGCGCGGTCGGCCGAGCCTGCGACCGGCAGCATCGCCAGCATGGCATCGCCCATGAATTTCAGGATCTCGCCGCCGGCCGCCGTGACGGCCGCCCCCATGGCGCCGAAATAGTCGTTGAGCAGGCAGATGACGGAGTCGCGTGACAGCACGTCCGACGTCCGGGTGAAGCCGCGTAGGTCGCAGTACCAGATCACGGCGTCCAGGGTCTGGCCTTCGCCGCGCCGCACCTCGCCGGCCAGGATGCGCTCGCCGGCGGCACGGCCGACATAGGCGTCGAGCAGGTTGGTGGCGGTGTCGCGCAGCGAGTGCGCCTCGACGATGCGGGTGAAGGCGAAATGCAGCAGGTAGAGGCGATCGAGGTCGCTGCCGGTGAATCCGCCAGGCCGGTCCGAGACGAGGCTGAGGGCGTCCACGTGGCCGGTCGAGAAGAAGAGGGGCAGGGCCACGTAGTCGGTCGCGCCTTCGGCCTTGAGCTGGCGCAGGACGGGCGCCTGCGGCTCTTCGCCCTCCAATCGGAAACGGAAGATCTTGCGCTGCTCGTAGACGGCCGGCAGCGGGTTGTCGCGATACTCGGCCCCTTCCTGGAAACCATGCGGGGTCGAGCCCCACTCGACGCCGCGGCCGCGCCGCCAGAAATAGCCCTTGCCTGCGAATTCCGGATGCCAGGTCCGCTGGAAGTAGGCGAGGCGGTAGAGCGGCAGCCCCGCCGCCACGATCTGCTCGCCGGTGGCGGCGATCAGTTCGGCGGTGTCGGAGATCCGGTAGGCCTCGGTGGCGAACCAGTGGGCCAGTGGATCGTCATAGACGCGGGACAGGGTCACTTCGTCCATGTCGGCATCATACCCTACCTCCCCCGTCACAGCGGCTTGTTTACAAGCCGCGACGCGGGGGAGGTGGCTCTGTAATCAGGGCCGGAGGGGGAGTCTCGACGCGAAGATCATGACCCCCATCGCCCGCGATTACGCGGGCACTTCCCCCGCGCCGCGGCTTGTCACCAAGCCGCGGCGCGGGGGAAGAAAATCATGAAGCTGACAGTGCCTATTCGGCGGCAGCCAGGCGCTGCTGGTTCTGCTTGGCTGCGATCTTGGCACGGGCAAGATCTTCGTTGCGGCGCTTGTTGACGGCGGCGCCGCCACCCGCTGTTTCGGCGAACAGCGAGAGCTTGTCCATATCGTCGTCCATCACCGGCTGCAGGGCGAGGTCGGTGTACTCGTGGCGCCGGGGATCGTGCCTGACCCGCTGGCCGATGCGCCAGCCCTGCCAGGCCAGGCGGCCATAGATCTTGAGCTTCCGCACGGTCTCGACGGCCAGCTTCCAATGGAACACGCCGATCGGCTCGATCGGCATGCCGTAGCGGCGGTCGCGACGGTACTTCATGCGCACCACACCGCCTTCCAGCGGATGCACGCCCTCGGCCTCGAACATGATCTTGAACATGGTCATGAACTGGGCCGGCTCGGCCGGGTTGCGGCCGGGGATCGAGCCGTGGCGCTTGGCCACCGTCTCGATGTGCTCGGGCGTGTAGTAGGTGCGCCAAGCGTCACGGTAGGTCTGCTCGTACTCCGCATCGCTCATCTTCGGATGATGCACGACGCGGTGATGGAGGTCGTACTTGTTGAGGTCCGGGTCCATCCACACACCCTGCTTCCAGAGCGTCTGATGATCCTCGGAGCCGGGCAGCGGCGTGAGCATGAACAGCTCGAGGATGTCGAGCGGCAGCTCCTTCTTGATGATCTCCATGTCGCGCAGGATCGATTCGCGCGTGTCGCCGGGGAAGCCCAGGATGTAGCCGGCCCAGGTCGAGGCACCGCTGGTGTGCCAGGCCTGCAGCATCTTGCGATATTCGGTGATCTTGTTCTGGCGCTTCTTGGCAGCGAGCAGATTGTCCGGGTTGACGTTCTCGAGGCCGATGAAGACGCGATAGACACCGGCCCAGCGCGCCTTGTGAATGAAGTTCGGGATGCGATGGCACTGGGTGTCGACCTGGATGATCAGCGAGACGTTGATGCCTTCGTTCTCGCGCAGCTCGATCAGCCGGTCGAAGAAGTCCTCCCAGTGCTTGTTGCGGGCCATGTTGTCGTCGGTGATGAAGAACGACGTGATGCCCTGCTTGTAGTTCTCGCGGACGATCGCTTCGAGGTCGTCGGGCGTGCGGAAGCGGCTCTTGCGGCCCTGCACGTTGATGATGGTGCAGAACGAGCACTGGAACGGGCAGCCGCGGCCGAGGTCGAAGCTCGACTTGCGGCCCTCGTTGCGCGCCAGCGCCGCCGGCGGCAGGCGCGGCGTCGGCGCCGCGTCGATTCCCGGCAGGTCGTCCATGTAGTTGTACAGCGGCTTCAGCGTGCCGTTCCAGGCATCGAGCAGCACCTCGTCGAGCCGGCCTTCCTCGGCTTCACCGGCATAGATCGAAACGCCCATGTCCATCGCCGCCTGGATCTCGGGCGGGATGACGGGAAGCATCGAGAGGCAGCCGGCAGCATGGAAGCCGCCCATGGCGACCGGGAAGCCGCCCGCGATGAACTGGCGGGCGAGGTCGACGGCGCGCGGGAACTGGTTGGTCTGGACACCGACAAGACAGATCAGCGCCTTGCCGCCGGCTTGGCGGACGTCGGCCATGATGCGGTCCGCGCGCACGCGCGTATTCGTCTCATCGTACGGCTTCAGGATGATGTCGACGTCGGGCCCGAGAACCTGGCGCTGGCGGCAATCCTCGCCGAGGCCGTACAGCGCGGCGAGCGTGTTCGACGGAATATGCGAGCGCAACCACGTGATGGGGTAGCCATCGTCGTCATAGTGCGTCGGTTTGATGAGGATCAGCTGAAAGGTAGTACGCGTCACGACACCGCCCATCGCGGACTTCTCCAAGATCAAACCCCGCGTGCGGTCCACTTTGCGCTTCTACCGCTTGACGGTATCCCAACCCACAATGCTCTGAGTTGATTCGCAACGCAACTGCGGGAACGCGGTTGGTGACTGCAATATTAGAACAAGTCCACAACCCTTGGGGTTTTGCGGACTTGAGCTTGTCCATTAGTGCGGGTGGGCCATGTCCGAGAGATTATTGCAGGCTGTGACCTGAAAGCGCAGCCTGCGGCGTCCTGAGCACCCGCGGAAAAGGGGCCGGAGCAGGGGGAAAGAACAAGACGTGAGCCTTATCGCGCGCGTGCCGGCGCTGGCGCCCTTCCAGATTCGCAGCTTTCGCTTCCAGTGGCCGTCCGACCTCCTGGCCTCCTGGGCCTTCGAGATGGAGAGCGTGATCCTGGGCTGGTTCGTCCTGGTGGTCACCGATTCGGTCCTGGCGCTGGCGGCGTTCGGGTCGCTGCAGTTTCTCGGCACGCTTATTTCACCGCTTTTCGGCATGGCCGGCGACCGGATCGGCAACCGGGCGGTCCTGCTGCTGATGCGGGCCAGCTATCTGGTGCTGGCGTCGGCCCTGATGATCCTGTTCCTGGCCGACCTCGCCGCGCCCGTGCCGATCTTCGCCCTGGCGGCGGTCATGGGCCTCATCCGACCGTCCGACATCACGCTGCGCAACCTGATCGTCGGCGAGACCATGCCCTCCGACTACCTGATGCGAGCTATGGGCGTCTCGCGTACCACCGCCGACACGGCCCGCGTCGTCGGGGCGCTTTCGGGGGCGACCCTGGTGGCGGCTCTGGGATCGGGCCAAGCCTATATCGCCGTCTGCAGCGTCTATGCACTCTGCCTCGCCCTTACTTTCGGTGTCGGAATCCGTCGTCTGCGGGTGCTCGGCGAGGACCAGGCGACGCAATCGCCGCTTGGCGCCTTGCGCGAGGGCTTCGCCTATGTCTGGTCGACGCCGGTGGTGCGGGCCGTGATGCTGCTGGCCTTTCTGGTGAACTTCGCCGCCTACCCGCTGGTCGGCTCGCTGCTCGCCTATGTCGCCAAGGACATCTACGGCCTCGACCAGACCGGGCTGGGGTGGCTGATCGCGAGTTTCGCCGCCGGCGCGCTGGTGGGCTCGATCGTCCTCTCGATGTATGGCGCCTATATCAGGCCGGCGCGCACCATGATCGTCTGCGGCGTGCTCTGGCTGTCGCTCAACCTCGTCTTCTCGTGGATCAAGGTACCGGCGATCGGTGAAGCGGTTCTGTTCGTGGTGGGCTTCGTCCAGAGTTTCTGCATGGTTCCGATGGCGGTGATCCTGCTCCGGATCACCAACCCCGCATTGCGCGGCTGCGTGATGGGCGTGCGCATGCTCGCCGTCTATGGCCTGCCCATGGGGTTGCTGCTGTCGGGGCCGCTGGTCGAGCAACTGGGCTTCGAGGCGACCGGCACGCTCTACAGCGCGCTCGGCGTCGTGCTCACGCTGGCGATTGCCTATCGGTGGCGAACCGAACTCTGGGACCGCACGGCGCCTGCCAATCAACGCTGATCGCAACCGCCCCTGCAGGTGGACGTTTTCAGAGGATGGAATGTCGTATCGCGCGGGCCGTGACACCGGTGGCCGCCATTTTCTTTGCCGCCATCGCACCGGCCGCCGCCCAATCGATTCCACCTTCCGCGACCGAGGACGAGCGGCGCAGCATCTACACGATCCAGGTCGAGAACGACGTCTTCAATCGGTTCAGCCCGTCCGATCGCGACTATACGAGCGGTGTGCGACTGGGCTGGCTGTCGCCGGCGATCACGGAAATGTCGCCAGGCTGGGTCGCGCTCACGACGGTGCCGACCTTCTTCGGTGAGGCTCCGGCCGATTCGGTGATTCGCCGCTTTGCGCTGTCCATCGGCCAGGCGATGTACACGCCCGAGAACGTCTACACCTCGCAGCCGATCTACAACGATCGGCCCTATGCCGCCTGGCTCTATGCCAGCTTCGCCCTGCAGTACACCTACAAGCGGCGCGATCCCAAGACCGGCGTCGACGAGCCGACCCGGCTCGATACCTTGCAGCTGGATGTCGGCGTGATCGGACCGGCCGCCGGCGGCGAGTTCGTGCAGAACAACTTCCATACGCTGATCGGCGTGGCCAAGAGCTACGGATGGGCCAATCAGCTGCACAACGAGCCGACGCTCGGCCTCACCTTCGAGCGTCGCTGGCGCACCGGACGGGCGGTGTTGATCGACGATCCCAAGCTGGAGGTCGATTTCATCCCGCGCATGGGGGCATCGATCGGCAACGCCGCGACCTACGCGGCGGTCGGCGGCACGGCGCGGATCGGCAAGAATCTGCGGGATGATTTCGGCCCGACGCGCGCCCGGCCGGCCTTGCCGGGGTCGGAGGCCTTCATCGGCGACGGCAGTTTCGGCTGGTATCTGTTCGTCGGGATCGACGGCTCGGCGGTCGCCCGCAACATCTTCCTCGACGGCAACACGGACGGGAACAGCCTCCGCGTGTCGCATCGGCCGTTCGTCGGCGAGCTGCAGGCCGGCCTCGCCATCCTCTATCGCGGCGTGCGGATTTCCTACACGCAGGTGCTGCGAACGCCGGAATTCTTCGAACGCGAGCGCTTCCAGCAGTTCGGCTCGCTCAACTTGACGTTTCGGTACTGAAGCGGTCGATGCTGGAACGGAGTTAAGTGCCTGGCCGGAAGAACCGCGCGGTCCCTCCGGCCGGGCGCCAGTATCAGCCCTCGTATCAGCCGAGGTTCTTTTCGGCGAAGGCCCAGTTGGCGAGCTTGTCGAGCCACGCCTGGATGTGGTCGGGGCGGCGGTTCTGGAAGTCGAGGTAGTAGGCGTGCTCCCACACGTCGGCGACCAGCAGCGGCGTGCCGCCATGCGCGATCGGCGTGTCGGCGTTGGCCGTGGTCTCGATCTTGAGCTTGCCGTCCTTGCCCTTCACCAGCCAGGCCCAGCCGCTGCCGAACTGGCCGACGGCCGCCGCCTTGAAGGCCGCCTTGAACTCGGCAACGCCGCCGAAGCTCTCATCCAGCGCGGCCTTGATCTTGCCGGTCGGTTCGCCGCCCTTAGGCGCCATCGAGTCCCAGTAGAAGGTGTGGTTCCAGATCTGGGCGGCGTTGTTGAAGATCGCCTTGCCCTTCTCGTCCTTGGCCGACTTCTTGATGACGTCCTCGAGCGACAGCTCGGCGTAAGCCGTACCGGCCGCCAGCTCGTTCAGCTTGTCGACATAGGCCTTGTGATGCTTGCCGTAATGGAAGGAGATGGTGTTGGCCGAAACCACCGGCGCCAGGGCGTCATCCGCGTAAGGCAGAGCCGGCAGGGTGAAATTGGGCTTGGCTTTGTCGAGTGGCATGACGCGTATCCTTACGGCTGGCCCGGAACCTCCCGGGCGGGCGGCGTTCGACATGAACGTTCTGCAACATAAGACGTCGCCGTTTGCGATGACGTTGCGGTTTGCTTCCTGACCTGGGTGAAAAGGTCGCGGTTGCCGTAGAGCCTGTCGGGTCTTGTTGGCGCGGAATTTCGTGCGGGGAGTCTCGGTCGGCGAACCGGAGTCTCGATCGGCGAATAAGAGGCATGTCGGTCGACGAAAGCGGCGAGTGAGAACCAGTCGCGCATTTACAAGGCCTTACGCGCAGTTTTTTAAGCGAACGGTTATCACTTGCGCACTCTGTGGTTGCGCCGTGGTGTTCCGTGAGTATCTGTACCGACCTACTCACATCAGAGGAGGTCCGCCGTGAAAGGCAATCAGCAGATCATCGCCGAGCTGAACAAGCTCCTGAAGAACGAGCTGACGGCGATCAACCAGTACTTCCTCCATGCCCGCATGATGAAGCACTGGGGCTTCGAGCGTCTCGGTAAGAAAATCTACGAAGAGTCGATCGGCGAGATGAAGCACGCCGACAAGCTCATCCAGCGCATCCTGTTGCTCGACGGTCTGCCCAATCTCCAGGATCTCGGCAAGATCGCGATCGGCGAGACGGTACCGGAGTGCCTTGCAGCCGATCTCAAGCTCGAGACGGCGGCGCGAACGGCGCTGGTCGCCGCGGTGACCCATTGCGAGGCCGCGAAGGACTATGTCAGCCGCGAGATCGCCGTCAGCATCCTCGAGGATGCCGAGGAGCATATCGACTTCCTGGAGACCGAGATCGGCCTGATCGGGAAGGTCGGCGAGCAGAACTATCTGCAGACGCAGATCGGCGAGGGCAAGGACCCGAGCTGAAGGTAAAGGAAGGTGGGGACTGGCGGGCGGCGCCCGTCAGTCGGCCGCGAGCAGGGTCGGCTGCGTCGTCCGCTCGTGGGAAATCGTGCGCGCAATACGGTCGCGCATGTCGCAGGCGCAGGTCCCACATTGAGGGCTCTTGCCGCAGGCCCGGAAGACGTCGGCGGGGCGACGGGCTCCTGCCCGGACGGCAGCGTCGACTTCGCGTTCCCGAATAGCCTTGCAGATGCAGATGTACATGCCTGGCGGCGTTCCCATGCTCTTGCGACTTACTCGCAGACGCAAAGATAGGATGCCGCCCAGAGCCGGTCAAGCACCCTCCGCGACGGCGGCCGAACCGGGCTAAAAGCCCTTCAGGCGGTACTTTTCCAGCCTTTCCCGCAATTCGTCGCCGATCGGATGGGGTGTTTTCCCCTTGAGCCGCACCATGGTCATCTCGGCGGCGGCGATGCACAGGTCGTCCCGGAACGCCCCTGAGGCGACCGTCACCGAGCTGGCCCCGATCTTGAGGATGCCGGTGCCCAGCTCGACCTGGCCCGGCCAGTGCGATTCGGCGAGGAAGCTCACCGTCATGCCGGCCGAGATGCCGCGCACGCCGTCCTCGCCGCGGGCCATCATGCCCATGTCGCGGCTGAAGGTGAGGCGCGCGGTTTCGAGATAGGCGCAGATTGCCACGTTGTTGACGTGGCCGGCGGCGTCCTGATCGGAAAACCGCACCGTGTCGTTGCACCAGTGCGGATAGATCGAGCGATCCTGCAGTCGTTTGTCGCGTGACATGCGGCCGAGTTTAGGGGCGGCGCGGACGGCTTGTCATGCGGCAGGCGGCGACGCATCTTTTTCCGCCCTGCACAGGGTCTCGTTTCGCTCAGGAAGACACATCGTGGCCGATCCCATCTTTACCGAAGAGCACGACCTCATCCGCGCCCAGCTCCGGCGCTTCGTCGAGGAGGAGGTGAAGCCGCAGGGCCCGAAGTGGGAAGAGGCGGGCTTCGTGCCGCGCGACGTGCTCGCCCGGATGGGTAAACTGGGCTTCTTCGGCCTCCGGGTTCCCGAAGCGCTCGGCGGCGCCGGCCTCGATGCCCGCGCCTCGGTGGTCCTGGCCGAGGAAGTCGGCCGGTCGACCCATGGCGGCTTCGCCATCACCGTGCTGGTCCATACCGACATGGCGAGCCCGCATCTGGTGCGCTTCGGCACCAAGCGGCAGCTCGAGAAGTACATGCCCGGCGTGATCGCCGGAAAGACCATCACGGCGGTGGGCGTGACCGAACCCGGTGCCGGATCGGACGTTGCCGGCATCCGCATGCGCGCTGTGCGCGATGGCAATCACTATGTGCTGAACGGCGCCAAGATGTTCATCACCAACGGCGTCTACGGCGATCTCTATTTCATCGCCGCCAAGACCGACCCCGAGGCCAAGGGCTCGCGGGCCATCACCATGTTCATCGTCGAGAAGGGCACGCCCGGCTTCCGGGTCGGACGCGCCCTCGACAAGACCGGCTGGCGCTCCTCCGATACGGCCGAGCTGGTCTTCGAGGATTGCCGCGTGCCGGCGGAGAACGTGCTGGGCGAGGAAAATCGCGGCTTCTACTCGATCATGGCCAACTTCCAGACGGAGCGGCTGGTGATCGGCGCCATGGCGATGGCGGAGGCCCGCGAAGCGATCCGGCTGACCTTCGACTATGCCAACCAGCGGACGGCGTTCGGCCAGCCGCTATGGGACAAGCAGGCGATCCGGCAGCGGCTGTCGCGCCGGCTGGCCGAAGTCGAGGCCGCGCGGCAACTGGTGCATCACACGGCCTGGCTCGACGCCGAGGGGCGCGACTGTGTCGCCCAGGTGTCGATGGTGAAGGCCCTGGCCGGCGACCTCGTGAACGAGGTTCTTTACGATTGCGTGCAGTTCCATGGCGGCATGGGCTTCATGCGCGAGACTGCGGTCGAGCGCATGTCGCGCGACGCGCGCGTGCAGGCGATCGGCGGCGGTGCATCGGAGGTCATGCTGGAGGAGATCGCCAAACGCTTCGGCGCCGTCGTGGCCGACTGAAGTGAATCAGCTCGTCGATTAGTTCGGTGCCACCAGGAAGGGGCCGATGGCGGTGACGGCGCAGCCCGTCCCACCAGCCTGGCCGCAGGCCCGCATGGCCTCGGCCTTGGCCTCATCCTCGCTGGCCTTGCCGCTCACGATGCCGACGCGGCCGTTGCCGGCGATCGCGACGGCACGCCAGTCGTTGGCGATCAGGTACTTATCGAGCGCCGCCCGCTGGTCGGCCGGAACATTGGCCAGATCCTGCGGAATGAAGACGTCCACAGGGCGCATCGTCTGCGGGGTGCGCACCAGCACGTCGTTGTTCAGGGCGTAGACCACGCAGGGCCGGCCGGTGATATGGCCGCAGATCTGCAGGTTGCGCCGGATGACGTCGGCCTCGTTTTCGCCGGGGGTCCACCAGTCGAACCGGTTGTGGCCGAGAACAAGCGCCCTTTTGCGTTCTGCCTTCTCGTAGTTCTCGGTAAGCTTTTGCCGCGCATTCGAGTTGGTCAGCGGCACCTTTGCGCCCTCGAAAGGAATGGGCGGCTCGGGCCGCGCGGCGGGGACGTAGGGCGGCGGCGGCATCGCCGGCGAGCGGAACGACCAGACGACCTTGTCGCCCACGGCATAGAGCATGCAGCGGTCGTAGTCGCGCACGACCGCGATCTCGCGCTTGACGATCGTATTGCACTCCTCGAGCGCGGCGCGGCGGGCGGTGGCGTCGTCGGTGCGGCGTGTCGACATCGCGAAGATGCCGCGTGCATTCAAGGCAAGCGCTTTGAAGTCCGTGGCGCTGGCGTAGTTCCTGAGCGCCCGCGACCGGAAGTCGGGAACGAACGGGACTTCCGAAGGATCGAACGCTCGGGGCGGCGGTTCGGCGGCGGGCGGGGGCGATGCGGGAGCTGCCGCCGGAACTGGAGTTGCCGCCGGACCTGGAGGTGGAGCAGGAGCCGGAGCGGCAGCGGACGGTGCGGTCGGCGCCGTGGCGACGGATGCCGGCGGGGCTCCGCCGGGCGTGGACGGCGACCCCACGTCGGCTGTTTGTATGTCCCGCGTTGCCGGTCCCTGGCGGAGATAGAGCATGCCGCCGACGGCCGCGACAGCAAGTGCCGCAACGGCGCTGCCCACCAGGATGAGGCGCGAGCGCGGGCTCGCTTTGGCGATCTGCTGGGCGGGATACGGCGCAGCCGTGGGCTTGCTGCCGTCGAGGGTGAGCCGATAGGCATGGATCGGCCGGGGGATGTTCTTGACGTGCTGCTCGCCGATGTCCTCGGCCCCCAGAGTGAGCTTGCCGGTGATCTGCTCGAACACCGAGGACGACACGCAGATGCCGCCGGTCGTGGCGATCGACTCCAGCCGCACGGCGACATTGACGGCATCGCCCATCAGGTCCTCGCCGCTCTCGACGATGTCGCCGAGATTGACGCCGATGCGCAGATTGAGCTGATCGTTCTCACCGGCCGTCGCATTGGCCGAGCGCATCGCCTCCTGGATCTCCAGCGCGGCGCGCACGGCTTCGACGGGGCTTGCGAACTCGGCCAGCAGGCCGTCGCCGGTCAGCTTGAATACGCGGCCACGGTGATGGCGGATGAGCGTGCCGGCGGTGTCCATGCGCGTGCCGAGCAGAGCCAGGGCGTGTTCCTCGTCGCGCGCCGACATGGTGCTGAAGGCCACGACGTCGATCGCCACGATCGTGGTCAAGCGCCGAACGAGTTGAGTATCGCTCATGGATGCAGTGCTCCCAGGGCAAGCTACCACAGGGCGGGCCGGAGGACATGCTTGCGTGGCGACGCCTGCTCTGCGAAGACCGGGCCATGCAGTCCGAAAGCCCCCGCTATTGGGAAGACTACGAGGTCGGGGCCAAATATCCCCTGGGTTCGACCGGCTTCACAGCAGACGAAATCGTCGATTTTGCCCGGCAGTTCGACCCTCAGAGCTTCCATGTCGACGCCGAAGCTGCCAAGGGCTCGCTGTTCGGCGGCCTGATCGCGTCCGGCTGGCACGTCGCGGCCAAGCTGATGCGGCTGTTCGTCGACAACTACATCGACAAGCGGACGGCGCTGGGATCACCGGGGCTCGACGAGCTGCGCTGGCTGAAACCCGTGCGGCCGGGCGACACGCTGACCGCCTGGGTCGAGTGCGCCGCCAAGGTGCCGTCGCAGAGTCGTCCGACCCTGGGCGTCATCCACGAACATTGGACGGCGACCAATCAGAAAGGTGAGCTGGTGATGACAGCCAAGGGTATCAACATGGTCCGCCGGAGGCCGGCATGACGCGCGCCGTCAAGGGCCTCGACCATGTCGTGGTGATGGTCGACGGCATCGATGCTGCCGAGGCGGCCTATACCAGGCTCGGCTTTCAGGTACAGCCGCGCGGCTTCCACAAGAAGCTCGGTACGGCCAACCACCTCATGATTTTCGACACCGACTATTTCGAGATCCTGGGCATCGTCGAGGACACCGAATTCAACGCCGAACGGCGGGAGTGGCTGAAGGCGGGCGGCGGGCTCGCCAACGTGGCGCTGGCGACCGATGGCGCCGATCTCGCCTACGAGGCCTTCAAGGCGGCCGGCCTCGATCCGGACGCACCGCTCGCCTTCGATCGCGCCGTCGAGATCGACGGCAAGATGGAACTCGCGCAGTTTCGCACCGTCCGCATTCCCAAGACCAACATGCCGGTGGTCGGCTTCTTCGTCTGCGACCATCTCACGCCGCAGTTCGTCTATCGCCCGGAGTGGGCGAAGCATCCCAACGGCGCCCGCGGCATCCTGGGCGTCACGGTGATCGCCGAGCAGCCGCAAAGGTGGGCGCCCGAGCTCGAGAAGTATTTCGGCGAGGGCTCGACCAAGCGCGAAGGCGACGGGCTGATGGCCAATACCGGCACGCAGCCCATCCACTATCTTTCGCGGCGGGACTACATGGCGCGTTATCCCGGCGTCACGCCGGTTCGGCCGGGCGACCATCCGGCCCTGCTCAGCGTGCGCGTCGAGAACCTCGCAGCCTGCGAGGCGCTGCTGAAGCAGAACGGCGTCAAGCTGCTGAAGCCCGACTCGGGCCGTATCGTCGTGCCGCCGTCGGAGGCGGCCCATCTCACTCTCGAATTTGCGGAGCGTTAGACTTTCAATGGCGTTCGATCTTGCCGACCGCGGCATCTATGGATTCTCGACTTCAGAAAATCTTCGATTTGCCGATGTGGATGCCAACGGCCACATCAACAACGGTGCCTTCCTCGAACTGCTCGAGAATGCCCGCGTTTCCTACCTTCGCGAGATCGTCCGTTCCGGCCTGCCGCGCTTTCGCATGGTGGTGGGCCGCATCGAAGCCGACTTCAAGCGGCAGATGTTCTTTCCCGGTCTTGCGACGGCTTGCGCGCGTTTGGTTGAAGCCCATGAGCGCAAGTGCGTGATCGGCCAGGGCCTGTTCGACGGCGAGGGGAACTGCACGGCAGTGCAGCGCGTGCTTCTGGTGTCGCTCGACGGCGAAACCCATCGCGCCACGCCGTTCGCGCCGGAGGTGCGTGACATGATCGGACGTCTTGCCGCTTCCAAGGATGGCTTGACCCCATGACTGCCGGTGTTCCCGCCAAAATTCCGGAAGGGTTCCGCAAGCTTGCCGTGCCCGACCAGTTCGTGGCGCTGGCCGGGCCGCTCTGGGTCAAGGCCGAAGCCGATGGCCTCAGGGTCGGCCTGCCGCTCGAGGAGCGTCACGGCAATCCGATGGGCTGGGCCCATGGCGGTCTGCTGGTCACGGTGGCCGACATGGTGATGGGCCTGGGATCGGGCTTCGCCACCGGCATCTTCTGGCCGCATCCCACGATCTCGCTGACCAGCGAGTTCGTGCGTGGCGCCAAGCTCGGGCAGTGGCTCGAAGGCAAGGCGCGCATTGCCCGCCGCACCGTCAATTTCTGCTTTGCGAGCTGCGACCTCGTCTGCGGCGGGGAGATCGTCCTGGTCTCCTCCGGCGTCTTCAAGGTACCCGATATCGACAAGATCCCCGAGCAATTCCAGACAGCCGCCCTGTCACCGCCCTGGAAGGTCTGAAGGACGATCCAACGCTCATCTGTCCTCTCCTGCGTAGCGGGAGAGGAGGGGGACCCATGCGAAGCATGGGGGAGGTGAGGGTATGCACGGACGGAAAAAGTGTGCGGGTAGAGAAATCCCCCTCACCCGGCCTCTCCCCCAAGGGGGAGAGGAGAATAAAAGAGAAGACGGGAAATCACTTCTTCTTGCGCCGGAAGATCCTGTAGCGGTCGAAATCCATCAGGTGTTCGTAGTTCTCGAAGGCGTCGGCGAACACCCGGTTCTGCAGGAAGTATTCCAGGTAGTCGAATTCCTTGCCCTGGCAGCGCGGCACCCCGGCGATGCGGTCGACGATCAGCAGGTCGGGATGCTCGCGGGCGAAATCCTCGCCGACCGCGTCGAACACGAACTTCTCCGAATCGCCCATCGTGTCGGGGGGATTGTAGAGCGCGGGGAAGTCGTCGCAGGTCGCATAGACTCCCTGCAACACCCACATGGTGAGGAACCGCGAGGTCATCCGGCCGCCGACATAGTTCACCATCGGCCAGAACGGATAGATGCCCGGTGACAGAACCATGAAGGTCCGGTGCGGGGCGTTCTGTTCGATGATGTGCTGCAGGCGGCCGCCGATCGAATCCTCGAACTGGCGCTGCTTGTAGAAGGGCGGTGTGTAGAGCGCGGCCTGGAAATAGAGCAGCACCATCAAGGTGGCGCAGATCACTGCCACCGGCAGCCGATGCGCACTGCGGCTGATCGGCAGGTAGCGGTCGACAGTCTGCGAGACGGTGAGGGCGGCCAGCAGGATCGCCGCCGATAGGGCAGGCAGGACGTGATAGGGCCAGCCCTTGGCCTGGCCGATGGCCGACAGCGCCGCCCCGATGCCGAAGACCACGAGCACCCGGGCGGCGATGGTCTTGGTGAAGAAGATGGCGAGGAGGCCGAAGATCAGCAGCGCAAGCAGCGTCGGGCCCAGCACGTTGCTGGTCAGGACCTCGCGCCACCCCGAATCGCCGATCGGCGCATAGGATTCGATGGCGAGCGGCAGGACGAAATGGCCGAATTCGGAGAACAGCGTGTACATCGACACGACATGCGCCACCGCCAGCACGCCGATCGCCCAGGGGATGGGGTCGGCGAGGGTCGGGCGCCAGCCGCGCCGCACCAGCAGATAGAGCTCGACCGCCGCCGGAATGGCGAGGTAGTGCGGCTTCATCGCCAGAGCCAGGCCGGCGACGATGCCGATCGCAAGGCTGGCAAGCCGCGACGGCGAGACGCCCTCGGCCCGCGCCATCGACGCGATCAGGTAGGGCGCACAGGCCACGAACATGATGTGCTCGCGCTGACCGAAATGCTCGTTGGGCAGTACGGAAAAAAGGAACAGCAGGACCGGCGGCAGCAGTGCCTCGGTGAGCGCATGATCGGCCGACGGAACCAGGTGGATCAGCCGGCGGCAGGCCCAGAAGGACGCGAAGATGCCGGTGACCACCCAGGCGGTGAACCAGAAGGTCACGGTTCCGGGCAGGATTTTCGCGGTCAGGACCGGCAGGCCGTGGATGATGAAGGTCAGCGGCAGATTTTCGTCGATAACCTCGACATAGAGCTGCTCGCCGTTGATCCAGCGGGTCGAGACGTCGAGGATCGCCGCGACGTCGTGGTTGATCGGCGGGAAGAAGTAGCCCGCGAGCCACAGGACCGGCAGGATGAACAGGGGCGCCAGCAGCAGTCGCTCGATGCGCGGCGGAATTGTCGGGGGTTTGGTCGTAGCGGTTGGCAAGGCCCGGGGAAGATATCATAAGCGGGCGATAAGACGAGGTTTCTGGAGGCAATCGCAGCGTGGAGCGGTCGGAATACGAACGCATGCATGCGGTCGAGGATCGCATGTGGTGGTATCGCGGCTTGCGCGCGCTGGCCTGCCGCGAACTGGCGCGCGCTCTGGCCGGCTCGAAGGCGGTCGGACCGGTTCTCGATGCGGGCTGCGGAACGGGCGGCATGCTGCGCGTGCTGGGCGCCTCCGTGGCCGGACGGCCGACGCTCGGCCTGGAATACGACGCCGTGGCTGCCTCTCTTGCCGCCGGCAAGGCCGGCCGCCCCGTGGCTGCGGGATCGGTCACCGAAATGCCCCTGGGCGATGGTACGTTGGGCGGTTACCTCTCGCTCGA
Organism: Alphaproteobacteria bacterium 65-37; assembly: GCA_001897995.1. Classification (GTDB taxonomy): domain Bacteria; phylum Pseudomonadota; class Alphaproteobacteria; order Reyranellales; family Reyranellaceae; genus Reyranella. Next base: position 24,117 of record MKRV01000028.1, read on the forward strand.
TGTTCTCTGTCACGGCGGTGTCGAACCGATGCGTGCCCTGAAAGAGGCGCATCGCTGCCTCCGGCCGGGCGCGATCGCGATCTTCAATCTGCCCGCCTACGGCTGGATGTTGTCCGCGCATGACAAGCGCGTGCACAATGTCCGGCGCTTCACGCGCCGCCAGGCCGGGACATTGCTTGCCGGCCAGGGGTTCCGCGTCCTTCGCTCCAGCTACTGGAACACGTTCTTGTTTCCCCTCATGCTGCTTCACCGTTTGATCGAGCGCGACGATGCCGAAAGCGACGTGCGCGATTATCCCCGCTGGCTCGATGCCCTGTTCTCGGCGGCGCTGGCGACCGAACGCGCCCTCATCGCGATGGGCCTTCGCCTGCCGTTCGGCGGCTCCCTGATCGTCGTGGCGGCACGCAATGACTGAGCCCGAGACGCCCGCGCCCGCACTGTCGATCGTCGTGCCAGTCTATAACGGGGCCGCCACGATCGGCGGCCTGGTCAAGGCCCTGCGGGCGCTCGACATCGAAGGTGGCCTGGAAATCGTGCTGGCGGTCGACGGCAGCCCGGACAACAGTCTCGACGTCTGCAAGAGGCTTGCCCAGGAACCGGGCGCGCCGGTCATCGTGATGTCGCTCAGCCGCAATTTCGGCGAGCACAATGCCGTCATGGCCGGTCTGTCGCGTGCCCGTGGCGCCTTTGCCATCACCATGGACGACGACCTGCAGAACCCGCCGGAAGAAGTGAAGCGCCTGTTCGAGTGTGCGCGCGACGGCGGCTACGATGCCGTCTACACCTACTACGAAGAGAAGAAGCATGCGGCCTGGCGCAATATCGGCAGCCGCTTCACCAACTGGTGCGCCGACCGGCTGATCGACAAGCCGCCGGGCCTCTATCTCTCAAGCTTCCGCTGCATCTCGGCCTTCGTGCGCGAGCGCATCACGGCGAGCTACCAGGGCCCTTACCCCTATGTCGACGGCCTGGTCTTCCAGGTGACGCAGAATGTCGGCCGCCTGCAGGTCAGCCATCTGCCGCGTGCCGAGGGCCGCTCGAACTACACGCTGCGCCGGCTGATCCGGCTGTGGCTGGCGATGTTCCTGAACTTCTCGGTGATGCCGTTGCGGCTCGCCACCCTGGCGGGGCTGACCTTCGGTGCCCTGGGCGCTCTTGCAGCGGTCATCGTGATCGTCGAGGCGATCATTTCAGACAAGCCGCCGCAAGGCTGGGCCTCGCTGATGGTGGCGGTGCTGGTCCTGGCCGGCGTCCAGCTCGTGGTGCTGGGCATGATCGGCGAGTATCTCGGCCGCATGTTCCTCGCGGTGAACCGCAAGCCGCAGTACCTGGTGCGCGAGGTCTTCCGCCGCGGCGCGGACGGGCTCGATGTCGAGCGGCCCAAGGTCGACACGCGGGCGGCGGGGCAGCCGCACCGCGAACCATCGCACGGCGAGGACGAGGGGAGAGCTGAGCGATGACGATCTACTACGTGGCGCTGGGGATCGGCATCCTGGCTGGTATCGGCGGCCAGATGCTGCTGAAAGCCGGCGCCGACGCCCCCGATTTCGTCGCCCAGCTTCTGCGGCCCTCGAGCATCGCGGGCCTCGCACTCTATGGCTTGGCGGCCTTTCTCTACATGGTGGCGCTGCGCAAGATCCCGGTGTCGGTCGCCTTTCCCAGCGTGTCACTCTCCTATGCGATCGTTGCAGTGCTCGGCCACTTCCTTTTTGGCGAGCCGTTCGGCATCAAGCAGCTCGGCGGCATCGCTCTGATCATGGGCGGCGTCGTATTGATTAATCAGCATTGAGGGTCAGGCCGTGGATTACGAGCAGATCAAGTACGAGAAGAAAGACGACATCCTCACCATCACGCTGAACCGGCCGGACAAGCTCAATGCCTTCACCGGCAAGATGCTGTCGGAGCTGCTCGACGCCATGGATCGTTCCGATCGCGACGACGACGTGCGTGCGGTGGTGTTCACCGGGGCGGGCCGTGGCTTCTGCGCCGGCGCCGATCTCTCCGGCGGCGCCAACACCTTCAACGCCGAGAATCGCGGGCCGGTCGATCCCGGTCTCGACGGCCATCGCGACGGCGGCGGCCTCTTCACCTTGCGCCTCTACGAATCGCTGAAGCCCACCATCGCGGCGTGCAACGGCCCGGCCGTCGGCGTCGGCATCACCATGCAGCTCGCCATGGACGTGCGCCTGGCCTCCGAGGCGGCGCGCTACGGCTTCGTCTTCACCCGCCGCGCCATCGTCATGGAGGCCTGCTCGAGCTGGTTCCTGCCGCGCCTGGTGGGCCCGCAGCAGGCCCTGGAATGGGTGCTGACCGGCCGCGTCTTCCCGGCCGAGGAGGCGCTGCGCGGCCGGCTGGTGCGGTCGATTCACAAGCCCGACGAGCTGCTGCCGGCGGCCTATGCGCTGGCCCGCGAGATCGCCGACAACACGGCGCCGGTGTCGGTGGCCCTCAACCGGCACATGATCTGGAAGATGCTGGGCGCCGATCATCCCATGGAAGCGCACAAGGTCGATTCCAAGGGCATCTACGCGCGCGGCAAGTCGGCCGACGTGAAGGAAGGCGTGGTGGCCTTCCTGGAGAAGCGGCCGGCGAAGTTCCCGATGAAGGTGAGCGACGGCATGCCGTCCTTCTTCCCCTGGTGGGACGAGCGCGCCTTTAAGTAGAGGCGCGCAGGAAAGGGCCCGGTTGCCCCCCGCGGAGGCTTGCGGCAAGCTGCCGAAAAACAAGCCTTTTGCGGAGGAAACGATGAACAGGCTGCAGATGCGGCGGCGGGTGCTTTTGGCCGCCGCCCCCATGGTTCTGGCCGCGCCTTACGTGGCGCGCGCCCAGACCAAGCCGGAGAAGAGCAAGGTCGTACTCGCCGTCGGCGGCAAGTCGGCGCTCTATTATCTCTCGCTCACCATTGCCGAGCGCAAAGGCTTCTTCAAGGAAGCCGGCATCGACCTCGAGATCAACGACTTCCAGGGCGGCGCCAAGTCGCTGCAGGCCCTGATGGGAGGCAGCGCCGACGTGGTCGCCGGTGCCTACGAGCACACGATCCGCATGCAGCAGCGCAATCAGGACGTCACGGGCTTTGCCCTGATCGGCCGCGGCATGCAGATCTGCATCGCCTTGCGCAAGGATGTCGCCGCCAAGGTCAAGGGACCGGCCGACGTCAAAGGCATGAAGTTCGGCGTCACGGCGCCGGGTTCCTCGACCCACATGCTGGTGAATTTCTGGGTCGCCAAGGGAGGTCTCAAGGCCAGTGACGTGGTTGCGATCGGCGTCGGCGCCGGCGCCTCGGTGGTCGCGGCCATCGAGAAGGGCGAAGTCGACGGCGTTTCGCAGACGGATCCAGCGCTCACCATTCTGACCGACAAGGACCTGGTCAAGGTGATCGTCGACACCCGAACGATGAAGGGCAATCAGGAGGTCTTCGGCGGTGCCTTCCCGGCCGCGAGCCTCTATTCGCAAAGCGACTTCCTCAAGAAGAACCCCGGGACGACACAGGCGCTGGCAACGGCGATCGTGCGGGCCAATCAGTGGCTGCAGACGGCGTCGCCGGCCGAGGTCGCCAGCGCCGTGCCCGAGGCCTACTTGCTGGGCGACCGGGCGATCTACGAGAAGTCGTTTGCGGGCGTGCGCGAGACCATCTCGCCCGACGGCACCATGCCACCGGGCGCGATGGAGAATTGCCTCAAGTTCCTGGCCGAGAGCGATCCCGCCATCAAGCCGGCCAGCGTCAAGCTGGCCGACACCTGGAACAACGAGTTTGCCCAGCGCGCCGCCAAGCGTAGCTGATCCACCGTGGTTTCCAACGACGCGCCGGCCCTGACGCTGGCCGACATCACCTGCCGCTTCGCTGCCCGCGACGGCAGCGGGCCGTACACGGCCGTCGCCAACACGACGCTCAATGTCGCCAAGGGCGAGTTCGTGTCGGTGGTCGGGCCGACCGGCTGCGGCAAGTCTACTCTGCTCAATGTCGCGGCGGGCCTCCTCGAGCCGTCGTCCGGCACCGTCCACGTGTTCGGCGAGAAGCTGCGGGCGGCCGACGGCGTCAACCGGCGCGCCGGCTACATGTTCCAGGCCGATGCGCTCATGCCCTGGCGCACCGGCATCGACAATGTGATTGCGGGCCTCGAGTTCCGTGGTGTGCCGCGCGGCGATGCCGTCGCCCAGGGCGAAGCCTGGCTGCGCCGGGTCGGCCTGGCGGGCTTCGGCGACCGTTATCCGCATCAGATGTCGGGCGGCATGCGCAAGCGCCTGGCCCTCGCGCAGACCCTGATCCTGAGCCCCGACATCCTGCTGATGGACGAGCCTTTCTCGGCCCTCGACGTCCAGACCCGCCAGCTGATGGAGAACGAACTGCTGGCGCTGTGGGCGGAGGATCGCAAGTCTGTGCTGTTCATCACCCACGATCTCGAGGAGGCGATCTCGCTGTCCGACCGTGTCGTGGTGCTGTCTGCCGGACCTGCGACGCGGCCAATCGGCGATTTCCGGGTCGACCTGCCGCGGCCGCGCGACGTGTCGGAGATCCGCATGACGCCGGCCTTCCTGGCGCTGCATCGCGAGATCTGGGCGGCCATGAAGGAGGAGGTCCTGAAGGCCTATGCTGCGCAGAAAGCGGCCTGAGATGCGCCTTCGGATCCTGCAAGTCCTGGTGCTCGGCCTGCTGATCGTCTTCTGGTACCTGATGACGGCGCCGGGCCTCATTCCGCCCTTCTATTTCGACAAGCCCAACCGGGCGGCCTTCTTCTTCGGCGAGCCGCAGAAGGTCTTCTGGGTGATCGTGGACTGGTTCGCGACCGGCGAGATCTTCGGCCATCTCGGCGTCACCCTGCTGGAGACGGCGCTGGGTTTCGTGATCGGGGCGGCCTTCGGCCTGGGCATCGGCCTGTGGCTGGCGCTTTCACCGACAGCGTCTGCGGTGATGGATCCCTACATCAAGGGCTTCAACTCCATGCCGCGTGTCGTGCTGGCGCCGATCTTCGCGGTCTGGTTCGGGCTCGGCATCTGGTCGAAGGTGGCGCTGGGCGTCACGCTGGTCTTCTTCGTCGTCTTCTTCAACGTCTACCAGGGCGTGCGCGAGGTCAGCCCCAACCTGATCGCCAATGCCCGCATGCTGGGCGCGTCGCGTCGTCAGCTCCTGCGCTCGATCTACCTGCCGAGCGCCATGAGCTGGGTGTTCGCGAGCCTGCACAATGCCGTGGGCCTGGCCTTCGTCGGTGCCGTAGTCGGCGAGTATCTCGGCTCGGCGAGCGGCGTCGGCTACCTGATCCTGCAAGCCGAGGGGACGTTCGACATCAACACGGTCTTCGCAGGCATCCTCGTGCTGACGGCCTTCGCGCTGGCGCTCGACGCCGCCGTGGGCGCCGTCGAGCGGCGGCTGATGACCTGGCAGCCGCGGGCCAGCGAGACGGAGAAGGTCTGACGATCTGGCTACTTGCCGGTGAAACGCGCGGCGCGCTTCTCGAGATAGTGCGCCACGCCTTCCTTGAAGTCGGCCGTCTGGAAGGAGAGCTCCATTTCGTGATTGGCCTGGGTCGTCGACTCGGCCAGCGTCTGGAACTGGGCTTCCCAGAGCTGGCGCTTCATCACGGCGACCGACCGCGGTGAGACGGTGTTGGCGAGCAGGGTGGCATAGGCCCGCGTCTCGGCCATCAGCTTGTCGTCGGGGATAACCCGGTTGACCAGGCCGAGCTCCAGGGCCTCGGGTGCCCGGAACTTGCGGGCGGAGCAGAGGAGGTCGAGCGCGGCGGGCAGGCCAACCAGCCGCGGCAGCAGCCAGCTGATGCCGTGCTCGGCGATCAGGCCGCGCTGGGCGAAGGCGGTGGTGAAGACGGCCGATTCGCCCGCGAAGCGCAGGTCGGCATAGAGCGGGATGACCATGCCCAGCCCAGCAGCCGGGCCATTAATTGCAGCGATAATGAATTTGGGAATCGCCGGAAAATACGAGTAGTTCATCCTGAATTCGGCGAGGCCGCTGCCGCCCGGCAGGCCTTCCTGGGCCTTGCTGGAGCGATCGGTCGAGGCACCGGCGCCGATTGCCTGCAGGCCGCCCATGTCGGCGCCGGCGCAGAATCCCCGGCCCGCCCCGGTCAGAATAATGGCCCGCACCTCGGGATCGGCCCCCGCCTTGTACATGGCGTCCTTGAGGTCGAGGTGCATCTGGCGGGTCCAGGCATTGAGCTTGTCTGGCCGGTTCAAGGTGATCGTACAAATACGGTCAGCAACGTCATAAAGGATCGATTCATACGCCATCCGGGGGGCTCCTAATGTGCATTCTTGTAGATGGCATGATGAGCAAATCCCCGCGACGATACAAACGGGACGCCATGGGCTGGCGGCAGAGGTTTCTGCCGGCGGGGAAGGCTGTGGAATACTGCAGTGTAGTGGCAATAAGTAAGACTGAGGTTGAACATGGCCAAGCGTGAATTCGCTCACCCGAGTGAGATGCACAAGCACGTCGGTGAAGAGATCGGCGTCAGCGACTGGGTTGAGATCACCCAGGACCGGATCAACCTCTTTGCCGATGCGACCGGCGACCATCAGTGGATCCATGTCGATGTCGAGCGGGCCAAGAAGGACATGCCGGGCGGCAAGACGATCGCCCACGGCTTCCTCACCCTGTCGCTGATCCCGATGCTCAATCACCAGATTTCGCACATCAACAACGTGCGCAACGGCATCAACTACGGCTGCAACAAGGTGCGTTTCACCAGCCCGGTGCAGGCAGGTTCCCGGGTCCGCGCCCGGGCCAAGCTGCTGGCGGCCGATGCGATGGACAAAGGCGGCGTGCGGCTGACCAATCAGGTCACCATCGAGGTCGAGGGGCAGGAGCGTCCGGCCTGTGTGGCCGAGACCATGTCCATCGTCTACGGCACCTGAGGGCCGGCCGTTGCTCAAACGCGAAGAGCTGACGTCGGAGCGGATCGACCAGATCGTCGCCGATGCCCGGGCTGCCGGCTACCACTTCTTCCTCTCGTCCGAGCAGCGCGAAGCGAGCCTGAAGGAAGCGCTTCTGCGCCATCAACCGGGCGACGAGGTCTGGGTCTTTGCCTACGGCTCCCTGATGTGGAACCCGGCGATCGAGTTCGCCGAATCGATCCCCTGTAAGGTCGAGGGCTGGCGCCGCTCGTTCTGCTTCTGGGTGCCACTCGGCCGCGGCACGCCGGAAATGCCCGGGCTGATGCTGGCACTCGAGGGCGGCGGCGCCTGTGAGGGCATCGCCTACCGCCTGGCGCCGCACCAGGTGCAGAGCGAATTGGCCATCCTGTGGAACCGCGAGATGCTGGCGGGCGTCTACCAGCCCCGCTGGGTGACCACCAAGCTGCGTGACGGCCGCTCGGTCACGGCGATCACTTTCGTCGTCGATCCCCAGCACTGCCAGTATTGTGGCGATCTGCCGATCGAGAAGGCCGCTCACCACATCGCCTTTGCGGAAGGCCGCCGCGGCGCCTGCCGCGACTACCTGTTCAATACCGCCGAACATGCCCGCTCGCTCGGTATCCACGACCCCTACATCGAGGACCTGATGGCCCGCGTCGCTGCGCTGCGCGGCGAGCCGGTACTGGATGAAGTCCAGGTCAATGGAGCGCTCGCCGGACAAGCCTGACCTCGCTTATCGGAAGCGAGGTCGATGTGCGAGGTGCAGGTCTTCAGGGTGTGTGACATAGTCACCGCGTGACTGCTCTTGTCGACCGCTGGCTCGCGCTGCCACCCAATCTGCGCGGTATTCTCTGGGTCGGTCTTTCGGGCATCCTGTTCGCCCTGCTCAACGTCTTCACGCTGATCCCCGCACAGCACCTCAATCCCTACGTGATGGCGTTCCTGCGCTATCTGTTCGGCGCGATGTTCCTGCTGCCGATCGTGTTTCGGCTGGGGCTCTACCGTTCGCTGCATACCCAACGGCTCGGTCTGCACGTCACGCGCGGCGCGATCCACACCGCCGGCATGGTCCTGTGGTTCATCGCGCTGCCGCTGACCACCCTGGCGGAAATCACGGCGCTGGGCTTCACGGGGCCGATCTTCGTCACCATCGGTGCGGCCTTGTTCCTGCGCGAAGACGTGCGGATGCGGCGCTGGATGGCGGTCTTCGTCGGCTTCATCGGCGCCATGATCATCATCCGGCCGGGCTTCAGCGCCCTGCATCTCGGCGTGCTCTGCATCCTGATCTCGACGCCGATCTTCTCGGCCTCGAACCTGATCTCCAAGGCGTTGGCGAGCACCGATTCGGCCAACACGATCGTGATCTGGCAGAACATCGTGATCGTGATCTGCGCCTTCCCGATCGCCCTGTGGTTCTGGCAGACGCCAGACTGGGGCGACATCGTCTGGTTCCTCGCGGCCGGACTCGCGGGCACGCTCGGCCATCTCTGCCAGCAGCGCGGCTATCAGCTGGCCGACATCACCTTGCTGCAGCCGATCGGCTTCCTGTCCCTGATCTGGAATACGATGCTGGGCTATTTCCTGTTCTTCCAGAGTCCCGATGTCTGGACCTTCGTCGGCGCCGCCGTGATCTTCGCCAGCGCCATGTACATCTCGCATCGCGAGGCAGTTCGAAAGGCCCAGATCAAGACGGCGACCGCGCAAGCCAATCCGCAGGCCTGATGCTCTTCGCCTTCATGTCCTCTCCCACGCAGTGGGAGAGGAAGGGGACCCACGCAAAGCGTGGGGGAGGTGAGGGTGCGAGCGACGGAGAAGGTGTGTGCGTTGAGAGGTCCCCCTCACCCAGCCTCTCCCCCAGAGGGGGAGAGGAGGATGAACGAAGGCGATCGAACCTGACTGCAGCCAGTCAGCCGCCGGTCACGCTCATGTGGCGGGGGACGGCGGGGCCGCTGTGGCGGCGGTCGATGATGAAGTCGTGGCCCTTGGGCTTGCGGGCGATCGCCTCGGTGATGGCGCGGTCGAGCACTTCGTCGCTCTCGGACGCGCGCAACGGCCCGCGCAGGTCGGCGGCATCCTCCTGGCCCAGGCACATATAGAGCGTGCCGGTGCAGGTGAGCCGCACGCGATTGCAGCTTTCGCAGAAATTATGGGTCAGCGGCGTGATGAAGCCCAGGCGCCCGCCGGTCTCCTCGACGCGAAAATAACGTGCCGGCCCGCCCGTCCGGTAGTCGGTCTCGGTGAGGGTGAAGTGCCGGGCGATCTCGGCACGGGCGAGCGACAGAGGCAGGTATTGATCGAGCCGCGCCTCGTCGCCGATCTCGCCCATGGGCATAACCTCGATCAGCACCAGGTCCATGCCGCGGCCGTGGCTCCAGCGGATCAGCTCGTCGAATTCCATGTCGTTGACGCCGCGCAGCGCCACGGCATTGATCTTGACGGCAAGACCGGCGCGCTGGGCGGCGTCGAGGCCGCGCATCACCTGGTCGAGATCACCCCAGCGTGTGAGCTGGCGGAACTTGTCCCGGTCGAGTGTGTCCATCGAGACATTGACCCGCCGCACGCCGATGTCGGCCAGCTCCTGGGCGTACTTGGCGAGCTGGCTGCCATTGGTGGTCAGTGTCAGTTCCTCGAGGGCGCCGCTTTCGAGGTGGCGGCCAAGCCCGCGGAACAGGGACATCACGTTCTTGCGCACCAGCGGCTCGCCGCCGGTCATGCGCAGCTTCCTGACGCCGCGGCGGACGAAGGCAGTGCAGAGCCTCTCCAACTCCTCAAGCGACAGCACCTCCGCCTTGGGCAGGAAGGTCATGTCCTCGGCCATGCAGTAAACACAGCGGAAGTCGCAGCGATCCGTCACGGAGACGCGCAAATAGGAGATGTGACGGCCGAACGGGTCGATCATGGAGCTACTGTTACAGGACGCCTGGATAATGGGCACGCCGCAGACCCCCTGCAAGGGGCGAAAAACCCTAGGAGTGCCCCTAGAAATCCTCCCCCTAAGAATCTAGGGCCGATGCCGGGACGCGGCCGTCGTTGATGGCGTCGAGGAGGCTCGCGTGATCGCGTTCCGTCTGTCGTGCATAGGCCAGCGCAAACGCGCCGATTGCTTCGTCGAAGGACGTGCCCCTGCCCAGGTAGGCCGACAGGATCACGGCGTCGGCGGTGCGCGAATGGGCACGCGCCAGCACCTCGCCACAGATTGCCGCATAGCGGCGGTAAGTTCCGGGCGACATGGTCTCGACCGTCGGCTTGATCTTGGCATCGCGCAACTGGCGTACGTAGATATGGCGCCCGGTCGGGCCGGTGGCGAACCCCAGCAGGATATCGCTGGCGGCCTGCAGCAGACGCTGGCCGCGCACCACGCGTTCGCCGTGATGGGCATAGGGGCTCGATCCGGCGACAGTCTCGAGGACGGAACGGTTCGCCTCCTTGAACTGCAGATAGAGCGCCTCGCCGTCGCCCGACACCATGAGCAGCACTCCGCAGAGCGTGCCGACCGAGCCGACACCCACGACCTTGTAGGCGGCATCGGCCAAGGTGTAGCGCTCGACCAGGGTCCGGCGCTCGGGAATGAGAGAGGCGCGATAGTCGTCGAGCATTGCTTCGACCGCGGCCTGGAACGCGGCTGCTGCAGCGGGCACCGGATGGTGCACGAGCGGCGGCTCGTCCTTGATGCGCGGTGCGGGGCCGGCATGATGGCCGAGCGAGGCGATCTCGACGGCGTGCATGAGCGCACTGTCGGCCTTGCGCAAGGTGCGGGCATCGATGCCCATTGCGGCGGCCTTGTCCGCGTCGTCGACGGTGAGGGCGCGGTACCAGGCATCGAGCACCGGCATCTCCGCGATCGTCGCCATGGTCTCGCGGTAGGCACGTGCGGTGATCGCGGCGAGGTCGGCACGGGCCTTCTTGTCGAGCAGGTCGCGCGTGGCGACGGCGAAGCTCGCGGCCAGACGCTTGAGGTCCCATTCCCAGGGCGCGACCGAGGTCTCGTCGAAGTCGTTGATGTCGAAGGCGAGACGTCGCTCGGGCGTGGCAAAGCCGCCGAAGTTTAGACAGTGGCAATCGCCGGCTGCCTGGACCACAGCGCCCGTCGACGGCGTCTCGGCGAGATCGGTGGCCATGATCGCCGCCGCGCCGCGCAGGAAGGCGAAGGGCGACGCCTTCATGCGGGCGTAGCGCAGCGGCAACAGATCCGGCAGTCGCGATTCACCTTGCTCGATCAGGATCTCGACGGGATCGCGCCGATGATTCGGCGGCGTCCACGCTGCATGGTCCTTGCGCGGACAGCGGTCACGCAAAGCGCGGCCGCGCGCGACGCGTTCATCGAGGGACAGGGTATGTGTTTGCGGCGGCAGAGCGCCGTGGGACGTCTCGACCATGCGAGAGTCATGGCACGAGGCGCAGCAGGCTGTCGACGGTGTCTGCTTCGGCAGCCGGTTTATCAGTCCTTATGCGATTGATGCGAGGGAAGCGCATCGACACGCCCGACTTGTGGCGTGTGGAACGCGCGACACCGTCGAACGCGATCTCCAGCACCAGTTCGGGGGTGACTTCGCGCACCGGGCCGAACCGATTGGTCGTATGATCGCGGACCCATTTGTCGAGCCAGCGCAGTTCATCGTCGGTGAATCCGAAATAGGCTTTGCCGACCGGCGCCAATTCGCGCGTGCCATCCGCGCTATCGCGCCAGCAGCCGAAGGTGAAGTCCGAGTAGAAGGAGCTGCGCTTGCCATGCCCGCGCTGGGCGTACATCAGCACGCAGTCCACCAGCATCGGATCGCGCTTCCACTTGAACCACGGGCCTTTGGGGCGTCCGGCGAGATAGGCGCTGTCGCCGCGCTTCAGCATCAGGCCTTCGATGCCGTCGATGCGCATGGCCTCGCGCTGCTGTGCGAGATCGGCCCAGTCGCGAAAACTCACCAACGGTGAGAGATCGAAGCGCGGCCGTTCCTTCAAGGCGATCCAGGCCTCGAGCCGGGCGCGACGCTCGTCGAAACTCAAGGACCGCAGATCGCGTCCCTCCAGCCACAACACGTCGTAGAGCCGGACGTGTGCAGGATGCTCCTTCAGCATCTTCGGCGTAACGCTCTTCCGATTGAGCCGCTGCTGCAGGTCGTTGAAGGGAGCGATCGCCGTTTCCCTCCGCACCAGCAGCTCGCCGTCAAACACGCCGTCGAAGTCGATTGCTTCGATGATGTCGGGAAAGGCCTTCGACACGTCTTCGCCGGCGCGGCTGCAGAGCCGTTTGACGTTGCCGGAGGAGGCGACCTGGACGCGGATGCCGTCCCATTTCCACTCCGCCCGGAAATGCAGCGGATCGAGCGTATCGAGTTCGGCCCGGTCGATCGGATTGGCGAGCATCGGCGGCAGGAAGGCACCGCCTGCATTCGTGCTGGGCCGCGGGCCGTCCTGCAGCAGCCAATCGAACAGAGGACGATAGGGGGCACTGAGGCCGTGCCAGATTTCTTCCACGGCGTCGACCGGCTGGCGGCCGATGTTGGCGGCGGCCTGCTTGGCGAGGCGGGCCGAGACGCCGACGCGCAATGCGCCCGTCAGGAGCTTCAGCAGAGCCCAGCGGCCAGTCGCATCGAGCGCGTCCAGCCAGCGCTTCAGGATGGCCGGCGTCTCCCTGCGGCTGGCGCGCTGCAGGGTCTCGACGACTTCACCCAAGGTCGGCGGCGGCCCGGCGGCGGGATCGGTCTCCCAGATCAGCGCCAGGGTCTCGGCCAGGTCGCCGACATAGTCGTAGGACAGGGCAAAGAGGTCCTCACCGATCTTCTCCTGGCCGAAGCCGCGCAGCAGAGCCGGTTTGGCGGCGGGAAAATCGAGACCGCCGGTCAGGGCCGCAAGGGCCCAGCCGCGATCGGGATCCGGCGTTTCGGCGAGGTAGGTTTCGATCAGCCGCAGCTTGGCATTGCGCGCCGGCTGGAAGGAGAGGGCATCGAGCAGGTGGGCGAAGGCCTGCACCGCTCACGACTCCTCTTCGTCGCGTCCGCCGAGATGCAGGGCTTCGGCATCGATGCCGATCGAACGGGCATAGTGCACCAGCGCTTCCTCGCGCCCATGCGTCACCCAGACCTTGGGCGCGCCGACGTCGGTCAGGGTGCGGGTCAGCTCCGGCCAGTCGGCATGGTCCGAAATGATCAAGGGCAGCTCCGCGCCGCGTTGGCGCGCCCGCGCCCGCACGCCCATCCAGCCGGAACAGACCGCGGCGATCGGATCGGCGAAGCGCCGCGTCCAGCGATCGGCGAGCGCCGAGGGCGGGCAGAGCACGATGGCGCCCTTGAAGGTTTCGAGGATCGCGTCTGAGACGGGCGCCACGTCGCCGAGATCGATCCCGTGCTCCTGATAGAGCTTGCAAAGCGGCACCAGGCCGCCATGCAGCCACAGGCGCTTGTCGTAGCCGGCCTGGCGCAACAGACGGATGACGCGCTGGCACTTGCCCAGGGCGTAGACGCCCACCAGATGAGTCCGCTCGGGAAAGGTCGCGACCGAACGCAGGAGCTTGCCGATCTCGCCCGCGTCGGAGGGATGGTGAAAGACGGGAAGGGCGAAGGTTGCCTCGGTGATGAAGACGTCGCACGGCACCGGCTCGAAGGGCGGGCAGGTGGGGTCGGGCCGGCGCTTGAAGTCGCCCGACACCACGATGCGCTGGCCGCGGTATGCAAGCACTGCTTGCGCCGAGCCGAGAATATGGCCGGCCGGTGCAAATCCCACGTCGACGTCGCCGATCCGCACACTCTCGCCGTATTTCAGCGGCTGCTGGGCGGTATCGGGCATATCCTGGAAGCGGGACCGCATGATCGCCAGGGTCTCAGGCGTGGCCAGGGCGGCCCGATGGCCGGGCCGTGCATGGTCGCCATGGCCGTGGGTGATGACCGCACGCGGGACAGCCACCGCCGGGTCGACGTAGAAATCGCCGGGTTCGCAATAGAGGCCGCGTGGCGTCGGATAGAGCCAGGACCTCGGATCCAGGGGAGCGGGAGCGAGAGTGTCGGTCGTCATTGAGTGCGGTGCATCTTACCCGGCAGATATGGGTCTTCCCGACCTGTTTTCACGCTGGTTCGAAAGCCGTGGCTGGACGCCGCGCCCCCATCAGCTCGCTTTGGTCGGGCTGGCGCGGCAGGGGCGAAGCGCCCTGCTGATCGCGCCGACCGGTGGCGGCAAGACCCTGGCGGGCTTCCTGCCGTCGCTGATCGAGCTCACGGAACGGCGTCAGGCAGGTCTCGATCTCGCCTACAAGAAGGGCCAGGGTGAACTGCATACGCTCTATATCTCTCCCCTGAAGGCGCTGGCGACCGACATCCGGCGCAACCTCGAACTGCCGCTGGCCGAGATGAAGTTGCCGGTGCGGGCCGAGAGCCGCACTGGCGATACGCCGCAAAGCCGCCGTCTGCGCCAGCGCGAGCGGCCACCCGATCTTCTGATGACCACGCCGGAATCGCTGGCGCTGCTGCTGTCCTATCCCGATGCGGCGCGGTTCTTCGCGACCCTGCGCTGCGTGATCGTCGACGAGCTGCACGCCTTCGCCACGACCAAGCGCGGCCACCATCTGGCGCTCGGCCTGTCGCGGCTCGCCACCTTGGCGCCGCAGGTGAGGTTCGTGGGGCTTTCGGCGACGGTCGCCGATCCACCGGCACTGGCAGAGTTCCTGAACCTGCGCGAGGAACCGGTCGAGATCGTGATGGGCGAGCCCGGTGCGCCGCCGGTCGTCAGCATCATCGACGCGCAGGACCGCATTCCCTGGGGCGGCCATATGGGGCGCCATGCGGTGCCCGAGATCTACAACATCATCCGACAGCACAAGACCTCGATTGTTTTCGTCAACACGCGCGCCCAGGCCGAGCTGACCTTCGATGCGTTGTGGCGCATCAACGACGAGAACCTGGCGATCGGCCTGCATCACGGCTCGCTGGCGGTGGAGCAGCGCCGCAAGGTCGAGGCGGCAATGGCCGCCGGGAGGTTGCGCGCCATCGTGGCGACCTCGTCGCTCGACCTCGGCATCGATTGGGGCGACGTCGATCTCGTGATCCAGCTGGGCGCGCCCAAGGGGGTGAGCCGCCTGATGCAGCGGATCGGTCGCGCCAACCATCGGCTCGACGAACCGAGCCGCGCCATGATCGCGCCGGCCAATCGTTTCGAGGTGCTGGAGTCGCTGGCGGCGTTGGAGGCGGTCGAGGCGCGCGAGCTCGACGGCGATCCGGCGCGGCCGCCCTGCCTCGACGTACTGGCACAGCACATCGTGGGGACCGCCTGTGGCCAGCCGATCGACAGTGAAGCTCTCTTCGCCGAGGTCCGCCGCACCCAGCCCTACCGCGACCTGCCGCGGCAGGACTTCGACGATACTTTCGACTTTGTGGCGACCGGCGGCTATGCGCTCGCCGCCTACGATCGCTGGCACCGGCTGAAGCAACTGCCGGACGGTCGCTGGATGCTGGCCTCGCCCCTGGTGGCGCGGCAGTTCCGCATGAATGTCGGCA
>MKRV01000029.1 GCA_001897995.1 Alphaproteobacteria bacterium 65-37
CGAGCGGAATGTCGACCAGGCCGAACGCCAGCTCCGACATGGTGGTCACGCCCGCCTGCTGAGCGAGGTCGGACAGGAACCTGGCGTTCCTGACGGCGGCTTGCGGCGTCAGCAGCGCGCCAAAGATCGGGGCGAGAACATGCTGGGTGATGCTTTCGCCGAGGAACTGCCCGTTCAGCTCACCATCGGGGCCGAGCCCAACCCCCGGGAATTTGGCGGCAAGCTCCTTGGTGAGGCCCTGCTTCTTCATGGCCGCGCTATTGGCGAAGACGAAATGCTCGGAGGCGTCCCAGACGAAGATCGGTTTCTCGGCGGAAATCCTGTCGAGCTCCGTCTTGTCGAGATAGCCCCCCATGGGCACCACGTCGAAGCCGAAGGTGAGCACGTCGGCGTTCGGATCCTTCGAGGCGGCGACGTATTCCGCGAGCTTGGCGAGCGCGGCCTGGCGCGTCTTCACGCCCGGAAAGGCCGGTCCGTAGGGATTGGGTACCGGGAAGTAGCTCAGCAGCGGCCGCGTCAGCGCGGTGGCGCCGATGACGGGGTGCGAATGGGCTTCGACGAAACCCGGATAGATGACGCGGCTCTCGAATTGGCTGTCGATCTTGTGGGGATACTTCTCGAGCCAAGGCTTGAGCTGTTCCAGCGTTCCCACGGAGAGGATCTTGCCGTCTTTCACGGCGACCGCCGTCGCCTCGGGCCAGCCCGGATCCATGGTCACGATCTTCCGTGCCGTGAAAACGGTGACCATGCCATCGCCGAGCGCTGCGCCGGCGGGGGCCGTTCGACTATCGGCGGGCGCTTGCGCCAAGGCCGGCGGCAACGCCCCCGCAAGGGCGAGAGCAAACCCCAGAGCCCCGACGGCAACAATCTTCAGCATCGCGCTTTCCCCGCTTCGCAGACCTGCAGGCCACCCAGTCCTGCTACTGGAGCGAGATCACCGACGACTAGCCGTATTGCGCAAAAGGGAGCGGCCAAAACGTGATGGGTGGCGCCGCCGCGATGGCGCGCGCGCTCGACCAGCAGCCGTCCAGGCTCGGCACTATCTCGTCAGTGCCGCGCCGCCGCCTCTGCTCCGCAATCATCCAGTCGCTGAGATAGCCTTCCGCATGACCTAAGGCTTCAAGTTCAGCGTGGGCAGAACCTTGCCGAACTGGTCGCGGCTGTCGAGGATTTGACGCCGAAATTTCTCGCCGAGCACGAGTTCAGGGACGAAATTGTAGGTGTCCAGCAGTTTCCGCCACTCGGCGGATCCCGAAAGCTTTTGAAGGAACTGCGTCCAGACCTGAACGACTTCCGTCGGTAGATTGGCCGGCCCGGCCAGGCCGTATCCCGTTCTGAGATTGTACGGATATCCAAGCTCGCCGAAGCACGGGATGTTCTCCATGCCCTGCGCCCGGGTCGGGCCCTGCTCCGACAGCAGGCGAACACGCCCGGCCGACAGCATCGGGCCGTAGTCCGCCGTGACGATCATGTCGACGTGTCCGCCCATCATCGAGGTCAGCGCCTCGGCGCCGCCCTTGAACGGCACGAAGATCGTCTTCAAGCCGAGCATCTTGAAGGCCGCCTCGTTCGCCGCCTGCTGAGGCGAGAGCGGCGTCGCCGACGCCCATTTCAGCGTCTCCGGCTTGTTCTTGGCATATTCGAGCGCGTCGGCCCACGTCTTGATCGGGCTCTCCGACATCACGTAGTTCGGGTAGAGAACGGTCGCGTACTGCCCAATGAAGGTGAAATCCTTGTCGACGTTGTACGGCAGCGTCTGGAAGAACGGCGCCGTCGTGTAGGGCGTGTAGGTCACCGCGATCAGCGTGTAGCCGTCCTTCGCGGCGTGCGCCACCCTCGCGGGCGCGATCGTTTGCGCACCGCCGGGCCGGTTCTCGACGACCACCTGGATGCCGAACTGTTCGCTGGCCTCGCGTGCCATGAACCGGATGGTGGCATCGACCGAGCCGCCTGGGCTCAGCCCCACCACGATCGTCACCGGGGCATTGGGATAGGGTTTCTGGGCCCGGACGATGCTCGGTGCCGCGAGGCACGCAGAAAAGGCCAACAAGCCACGACGCTTCATCTGTGTCTCCTAGTCTGGAACCGGCGTGATGACTGGCTCACCACGAAGAAATCGGTCGATGTTCCGTCGGAACAGCGCCACGGCCGCTTCGTGCACCTCCGGCGCCCATCCGGCGATGTGAGGTGTCAGCACCACATTGTCCAAATTGCCGAATGCCGCCGGCACCCGCGGCTCGTCCTCGTAGACGTCCAACCCCGCCCCTGCGATCGCGCCCGCTTCGAGGGCGGCGACCAGTGCCTGGGTATCCACGACGCTTCCACGACCGACATTCACCAGAAAGCCGTCAGGCCCCAGCGCCTTCAACACGTCGCCGTCGATCATGTGGTGGGTGGACGCGCCGCCGGGCACGGCCACGACCAGCAGGTCGACATTCTCGGCGAGGTCGCGGGCCGACTGAAAATGGCGCCAAGGCAGGTCTGCCCGCGGCCCCCGGGTGTGATAGGCGATTGTCATGTCGAACGCTTCGGCACGACGCGCGATGCGCTCGCCAATCCGGCCCATGCCGACGAGTCCCAAACGCTTGCCCGTCGGGATCATCGGCGGCTGGACGTTCTTGCGCCAGTTGCCCTGCTTGGTGAGCGCCGAGAGCTTCGGGATGTTGCGCATCAGCGCGAAGAGAAGCGCAAAGGCGTGATCTGCCACCGAGGTGGCGTTGGTGCCGGCGTCGTAAGACACCACGATCCTCTTTTCCCGCGCCGCCGCGAGGTCGATCTTGTCGTACCCTGCGCCCCAGACATGGATCAGCCCGAGCGCGGGAAGCAGATCCATCTGCTCCCGCGACAGGCCCGCCTGCCCTGTCACGGCAATACGGGCGGCAGTCCGCACATCCTGATCGGGCAGCGGCCCGTGGGGCGGAAAGTCGACGAAGGTGAAGTCGCCGCCCAGCCCGCGCCGCGCCGGAGCGCCATCGAAGTTGATCAGGATGTACGGCTTCATTCGGCCGCCGTCAGTCTTCGAACTCGCAGCCACCCTTCTTGAGCGCTTCAAGCACCCACGAGCGATCGCTGGTGCCTTTCAACACGGCATCCATGCTGCGCTGCTCGGCGTCGTTCTTGGCCTTCGCGGCCTTGTAGACGGCGTCGACCTGATCGAACGGAATGCAGAGCACGCCGTCGTCGTCGCCGACGATGAGATCGCCCGGCTCGACCACCATACCGTCCAGCGCAATTGGACCGTTGAGCTCGCCGGGTCCGTCCTTGTAGGGCCCGCGATGCGTGACGCCGCCGGCATAGACGGGGAACTCATTCGTGCTGATCCAATTGTAATCACGCACGGCACCATGAATGATGACGCCGGCCAGACCAATGACCTTGGCGTGCGTGAGCATCAGCTCGCCGACAATGGCATTGGTCAGATCGCCACCGGCATCGACCACGATCACGTCTCCCGGCGATGCCGTGTTGAAGGCATGATGCACCATCAGATTGTCGCCCGGGCGGGTCTTCACGGTAACGGCCGGTCCGGCCAGCCCTCCTCGGGCGTGCAGGGGCCGCAGCCTCGGACCACCGGCGGCGATCCTCGACATGACGTCGCTGATATTGGCGACTGGGATCGCCTTGAACTTGTTCACCATCTCCACGGAAACCTGACGCTTCCGGGTTTTGACGCTGTATCCGATCATTTGAATGCTCGCATGGTCATAGGGTGGATGTCGCCAGGCCTTACTTTCCGATGTTGAGGCTCGCGATGACGGGTTCCCAGCGCGCGTAGTCGTCGGCGATCAGCTTCGCCAGCTCCTCGGAAGACCCGCTTCTCGGCTCCAGCCCCAGCTTGGTGTACTGCTCACGCACGGCTTCATCGGCCATCGACGACCGGATGGCGTCCCCCAGTATCGCAACGATGTTCGCCGGCGTCTTGGGGGGAGCCAGCACGCCGAAATGGTTCACCGCGAGGAAGCCGGGGATCGTGTCGGACATCGGCGGGACGCCGGGCATGAGCGGGGTTGGCCCTGCGGTCGTCACCGCAATCGCCTTCGCTCCCTTGCCAAGGCCGATCGCGATTCGCGCATCGGGCAGACTGTTGATCATCATCTTCACTTCGCCGTTGGCTACGGCAACGTCGGTCTGGCTGCCGCTGGAATACGGCACCACTTCCATCTTGGTCCCGGTCATCCTCTGGAACAGTTCGCCCGCCAGGTGGCCAAACGAGCCGACGCCCGCCGTGCCGTAATTCACCTTGCCGGGATTCGCCTTCACGTAGGCGATGAACTCCGCGACGCTCGCGGCCGGCATGTCGCCGCTGATCACCATCACCATCGGCACGTCCGCGACCTGCGCAATCGGCGTGAAACTGGTCCGGTAATCGATGAACGACTGCTTGTCCTGCATCAGCGGCGCCAGAACGTTGCCCGTGTTCGGCACCAGCACGGTCGTGCCGTCGGGCGGCGCGTTGGCGACGTAGCGCGCCGCGATCGATCCTGTCGCACCGGCCTTGTTCTCGATCACCAAGGTACGCTGCAGGGCCTTGCGCAGCGGCTCCTGCAAGGCGCGCGCGACGATGTCGCTGGTCCCGCCCGGCCCATAGGGCACGACGATCTTGATCGGCCGGTCGCTCAGGCCCTGGGCATGCGCCGTGCCGATCGACTGGCCGATCGCCGGGCCCAGTGCCGCCAGCGCCGCGGCGCCCCCCATGAAAGACCTGCGAGTCTGCTCCACCATACCCTCCCCAATCGAGCCCTAGTCGAGATCGTCACGATAGGATCATAATGTCGTTATGAAATGCAAGGAGAGATCACTCACCATGCAACTCGTCGAAATCAGGCACGATCCTGCTGTAATTTGCGTTCGAGAAAATGGATGCTCACGCCGCCATCCTCGAACGCCGGCTGGTCCAGAACGAACAGGTGAAGGGCGGCATTGGTCGCCACCCCTTCCACGCGCAACTCGGCCAATGCGGCTTTCATCCGCGCCATGCACTCGGCCCGATCGCGCCCCGACGCGATGATCTTGGCGATCAGCGAGTCGTAGTGCGGAGGCACCTCCGCTCCGGCCTGCATGTGACTGTCCACGCGAATGCCCGGCCCGCCCGGCGCATGCCAGTGCGTGAGCCGGCCGGGACTGGGCCGCCCCTCGAAGCCCTGCTCGGCGTTGATCCGGCACTCGATCGCATGGCCTTCGGTTCGCACGTCCTGCTGCGCGAGCGACAGTCTCTCTCCCAGGGCCGCGCGGAGCTGCTCGCGCACGATGTCGATGCCGGTCACTTGCTCGGTGATGGTATGCTCGACCTGTATGCGGGTATTCATCTCGATGAAGGCGAAGGTTCCGTCTTCATACAGGAACTCGAACGTGCCGACGCCCCGGTAGCCGATCGCGCGGCAGGCAGCCGCGCAGCGCTCTCCCAGAACCGCGATCGCCTCCCGGGGAATGCCCGGCGCCGGCGCCTCCTCGATCAGCTTCTGATGCCGCCGTTGGATCGAGCAGTCGCGTTCGCCCAGCCAGATCGCGTTTCCATGATTGTCGCACAATATCTGGATCTCGATGTGCCTCGGCAGTTCGAGGAATTTCTCCAGGTACAGCTCGGCATTGCCGAACGCCCGAAATGCCTCCTCGCGCGTCGTCGCAATCGCCGTGCCAAGCTCCTTCGCATCGCGGACGACGCGCATGCCGCGGCCGCCGCCACCGCCGGCCGCCTTGACGATCACGGGAAAGCCGACCTCGCCTGCGATCTCGACGCAACGGGCCGTATCCGCCGGCAAGGCGCCGTCGCTGCCCGGCACGCACGGCACGCCGGCCGCGCGCATCGCCGCCTTCGCCCTGATCTTGTCCCCCATCAGCCGGATGACGCCCGAGGTCGGACCGATGAAGGTCAATCCAGCCTGTTCGACCCTGGCCGCGAAGTCGGCGTTCTCCGACAGGAAGCCATATCCGGGATGAATGGCGTCGGCTCCCGTCACTTCCGCCGCCAGCAGCAGGGCACCGGCATCGAGGTAGCTCTCGGCGGCCCGCCCCGGCCCGATACAAACGCTGTCGTCCGCGGCCTGCAGCCAGGCGCCGCCGCGATCCGCCTCGGAGCAGACCGCAACGGCACGCAACCCCAGCGTTCGACAGGCGCGAATGACGCGAAGCGCGATCTCCCCGCGGTTCGCGACCAGGACGGTCTTGAAGCTCACCGGATCAGCTCAGTCGACGAGCTCCGTGAACGGCACGACTTGCCCGCCACCCTTTACGACCGCCTCACGGACGGCCGTCGCGATCTCGACGGCACCAGGCGTGTCGGAATGGATCAGCACGGTCTTGGCGTCGATCTTCACGGTCTTGCCGGACTGGGCGGTAACGGTGCCGTCATTGAGGAACTGGGTGATGTTCCGCTTCACCGCGGACAGGTCGGTGATCAGTGCGCCGGGCAACTTGCGGTTCACCAGCCGTCCTTCGTCGTCATACGCCCGGTCCGCGAAGACCTTGCCGACGGTTCGCAGACCGATCTTGCGCGCATACTTGAAGCCGTGCGCGGACGGCGCAGCGGCATAGACGAGGTCCTTGTCGAACTTCTTGAAGGCGTCGAGGATGAGCTCGATGTACTCGTGGTTCTCCGCCGCCATGTTTCCCATGGCGCCATGGGTGCCGGCATGGGTGACCTTGTAGTCGGCGACCCTGGCGATCGCATAGAGGGCGCCGAGCTGATACAGCGCGTGCTTCTGCATGTCGCGCGGATCGATCTTCATCGGGATGCGGCCGAAGCCCAGCAGATCCGGCAGTCCGCAATGCGCGCCGATCGCCACGCCCCGCTCCTTCGCCATTTCGACCGTGCGCGTCATGATCACGGCGTCGCCGCCATGGAAGCCGCAGGCGATGTTGGCGGACGAGATGAGCTTCATCAGCGCGTCGTCGTCACCCATCTTCCAGCGGCCGAAGCCTTCACCGAGATCCGAGTTGATGTCGATTTTCATGACAGTCCTTTCGTTTCCAGGATTTCGAACAAAGGCGTCCCGTACTCGACGCGCTGACCTTGCCGACCGAGTATCTTCGTCAGCTTTCCGGCAACCGGCGACACGACCGGCCGACGCAAGGGCCCTACGGCCACCGTCGCGACGATGTCGCCCGCCGCGATGGAGGCGCCCACGGCAAGGGGGCCGGTTGCCTCCAGATCCAGAACGCCGAAGGCCGTTGCAGAAATCGTCCGGGCAGCCTTGCGAGGAGAGCTCGACGGGCCTGGCCGCGCGCCGGCGGCACTGACCAGCCGCAGTTCCTCCGCGTCGTGGCGGATGTCGAGCTCGGCCACGCCGTTGCGCTTCATGGAGGCGACCAGGAGCGCGATCTCGTCGGACGTGAACATCATGCGATCGCGCTCCGGCAATAGCCGGCAAGCCGTCGCAACCTCGCGAGGTAGGCCTCCGCCGCTTCCTCGGCCGCTCGCGCCTCCGCCAGGGAACACCACACGAAACGCAGCGTGCCGCCCGGCGGCAACTGGCCGATCCGCCAGAGATCCGCTTCGATCACCACACCGATCTTGGGATAGCCTCCGGCGGAATTGGCTTCGGCAAGCTGGATGAGCGGCTGGCCCGACGGCGGCACCTGGATGACGCCCGGCACGATGGCGTGCGAGCGCATCTCGAGCAGCGCGTTGCGTCGCAACGGCGTTCCGGAAAGGGCGTAGCCCTGCCGGTTGCTGCGCGCGGTCACCTTCCAGGGCGTCCGACAGAGCGCGTTCCGCGATGCCTCGTCGAACGTCTGGTACTCCGCCGCCGGAATGGCGCGCACGACCGTCTCGCCCTCGGCGAGGTCCTCACACGTCGCCGCCGCCACGGCCTCCGCAGCCGGCGTCGCACCGACACCTGCGCCATCGCGAAACAGGAACGGCTCAGGCGCACGGCTCTGCAGGACATCGCCGGCCAGCAAAGCGCGACCGTGATAGCCGCCGAAGCTGTCGCGCGCATGCGTGCTGCGCGAGCCCAGGACCTTCGGCACGTCGAAGCCCCCGGCGATCGTCAGATAGGCGCGCATCTCCTTGCGCGGCGACGACAGGACGAGCTCGTCGCCGGCCTCTGCCCGCGTCGCCCACCAGGCCGGCAGGCGGCGGCCGGACAAGCGGGCTTCGCAGTCCGCACCGGTCACCGCAAAGGCGGTCTCCTTGGTGAAGCGCAGCCGGACGGGAAAGAGCTGGAATTCGAGTCCGGCCTCGCCCTCTTCATTGCCCAGCAGCGCATTGCCGGCCGCAAGAGCCAGGCGGTCCATCACGCCACCGCGGCCGATGCCATGCTGCCGATAGCCCACGCGGCCCAGATCCTGCATCGTGTTCAGCGGCGGCGTCTCGAGGATCTCGATCATGCCTCGACCCGGTCCACGCGGAAACGGATGCGATCCCCCAGCGACACCAGATTGGGCGGTGTCTTGTCGAAATCGAAAGGCGACGGCACGTCCGGCGCGCGACCGATCATGTACCAGCCTGTCGGGGCAGCCTTCGCGCTTCCCTCGACGTAAGGCTTGCCGAGATTGGACTGGATGCCTGCGATCGAGACGCCGCCGCCCAGCGCCCGCATCACGGGCACCTGCCGCCGGGGCGTGAAGAGCCGCGGATCCATCCCGAACAGGTAGCCGAAGCCCGCCGTCACGCCGGGGGCGAAGATCGTGTACTCGGGCGCAGCGTGCAGCTTCGCCACATCCGCCGGCGTGCATTTGTGGAAGGCGGCGACTTCCGGCAGGTCCTGCCCGCCTTCGCCCCCGTAGACCACCCCGACCTCGAGCAGGCGTCCCTCAATCCGTCCGGACGGCACGGCCGGCCAGGTCTCGCCGAGGCGCGCGGCCAGCGCTTCGAGATCGGCAGTCTTGGGGTCGACCACCACAAGAAGACTGTTCATCCCCGGCTGCGTGTCGACGACGCCTTCCCATTGTCGCGCCGTGTCGGACAGCCGCCAGATCCGCTCCTGCGTGGCGAGTGTGAGCGGCCCCTCCGCGTCCAGCAGCACCGCCGTGTTGCCGCAGAAGCTGACCCGCGCCTCCTGCAGGACCGTGACGTCGCGGTTTACGCTCACGCGCCGGCGCCCTCGTCCGCCGTCTGCCGGATCGTGAAGAGCGGCTGTCCCGACACGACGTCGGAGCCGTTCTCGGCATGGATCGCCACGACGACCCCGGCCCGCGGTGCCGACAGCGGGTTGAAGACTTTCATCGCTTCCAGGATGCAGAGCAGTTGTCCGGCCTGCACCTTGCTGCCGACGGAGACGAACGGTTCGGCGCCCGGCGCGGGTGCGCGATGGAACACGCCATGCATCGGCGCGGGAACGGCGGCCGACGCTTCCTGTGCAGACGGACTCCCGACGGGCGAACTTCCGGCTGCCGCGACCGCCTCCTCCGGCAGGGCATCCGCCGTCTCGACGGCAGGCGGGATCGTCCCTTCGACATAGCGGCGCAGTCGGATGCGCAGGGCGCCTTCGACGATCTCGACCTCGTCGGCACCGCTCTTGCCGAAGGCCTCGATGATCCTCGTTACCGTTTCCAGCTTGGTCGAGAGCATCCCCGCCTCACCGCAAACTCTCGATCGCACGGATCATCCTGTCGCAGGCAGCGTCCAGCCGCTCCATGGAGGTCGCAATCGACATGCGGAAGTACGGAGAAATGCCGTAGGCCGCACCCGGAACGACGACCACCAGCGCTTCATCGAGCAGGAATTCGGCGACGTCCGTGTCGTTCTGGAGCGCGACACCCTTGGGGGTCTTCCTGCCGAGCAGGCCCTTGCACTCGACGAACAGGTAGAACGCGCCCGACGGCCGGAAGCACCGGATGTGCGGCACGTGGGCCAGCCTCGCCAGGACCTTGTCGCGCCGCTGCTGGAAGATGTCCGAGCGCTCCTTGAGGAAATCCTGGGGGCCCAGGAGCGCCGCCACGGCACCGGCCTGGCTGATCGAGCTGATCGATCCGACGGTCTGCGACTGCACCTTGCTCATGGCTTTGATGAGGTCGGCTGCACCGCCGGCGTAGCCGATGCGCCAACCGGTCATTGCGTAACTCTTCGAGACGCCGTTGATCGTGAGCGTGCGGTCCTTCAGGTCGGGCGCCACTTTGGCAAAACTCAGGACCTGGAGGCCGTCGAATACGATGTGCTCGTAGATCTCATCCGTCATGACGAGCAGCCGCGGATGACGGCGAACGACGGCAGCCAGCGCTTCCAGCTCCTCCCGGCTGTAGATCGTGCCGTTGGGATTGCTGGGCGAGTTCAGCAACAGCCAGCGTGAGCGCGGCGTGATCGCCCCTTCCAGCAGGTCCGCGTCGATCTTGAACCCGTTATTCTCCGGTCCCTTGACGACGACGGGCGTGCCACCGACCAGCTTGGTCATTTCGGTGTAGGACACCCAATAGGGCGCCGGCACGATCACTTCATCGCCCGGGTTCGTGGTCGCCATGAGCGCGAGAAAGACCATGTTCTTCGCGCCCGCGCTGGCGATCACTTCGGACAGCTCATAGCGCAACCCGTTGTCGCGCTGGAATTTCTCGATCACCGCCTTCTTCAGCTCGGGCGTACCGCCCGGACCGGTGTATCGCGTCTGTCCCGCACGCATCGCCGCGTCGGCTGCGTCGACGATATGACCGGGCGTATCGAAGTCGGGCTCGCCCGATGCCAGGCTGATGACATCGACACCGCGCGCGACGAGCTCACGGGCTTTCTGCGAGGCGCCTTCCGAAGCGGATGACGCAACTGACAACAACCGGTCGGCGGAGAAATTCACGGGCTTCCTCGATGGATGACGCTCGCGGCACTTTTGTTCGTTTTCATAATGCCGTTATGCTATTATTCGAACGATCAAAAGGGCCCGTCAAGACCCGAGGCCGCCAACCCTTCCGAGGGACGAAGTGCGAAGGGCTAGGCCGCTTTGCGTTTTGTCGTGCGCCCGCCGCCCGCGGGACGATGGCCGAGCTTGAACGACAGGCTGTCGGCCGCCGCCTTCAGCTTCTGGCGCATGCGGGCATCCTGGGTGTCGAAGCGGCCGATCGGGCCGGAGACGGTCAGCGCGCCCTTGAACTGTCCGGAGGCGCCGAAGACCGGAATCGAGAGCGAGCAGGTGAGCACGTCGACCACGCCGGACGTGGTGCGGAAGAGCTCGCGATCCTCCAGTTCGTGCCCGTTCACGCCCTCGAAGTCGATGAGGACGAGACTGATGGATGTCTCGTCGAAAGCGTGCGTTGACCCCGGCCGCACGCTGACCTTCAGCGAATGGCTGGAATCGCGCCGGGCAATGCACACCCGGTTCTCCCCTTCCCTGACGTAGAAGGAAACCGTCTCCCCGGTCTCCTCGGCGATCCGATCCAGTGCCGGATTCACGATGCTCAGAATGTCGAAGGATTCTTCACAGATATGGCCCAGTTCCATCAGCTTGGGGCCGAGACGATAGCGGCCGTCATGCAGCTTGATGATGTAGTTCTGCCGCTCCAGCGAGATCATGTAGCGCAAGATCACGCTTTTGAAGAGACCGGTCGCCTGCTCGAGATCACCCAAGGACATCGAGCGGCCTGCGCCGACGAAAGCATCGAGAATGGCCAAGGTTCTCTCGGCCGCGGCGACCGATCGGTCGGGCAGTTGTCGCGCGCGCTTCGGGTTGGACTTCATGGTAAATCCATTTCACCGTCGGTCGGTGAGTATCCTGATCGAGGGGAACGAGTATCCGAGCTAATTGCATAAGGACCTTTGGCAGGCAAGGCGCCCGGCTGCTCCGTCGAGAGGCATGCGTGATACAGGCTGGTACATGAGCCGACCACGTTGGCGCGAATGACGAATGAAGAGCAGTGTTGAACGCAGCGCGCTTTTCCCACCCCTCCTGCAAACCGGTCAAAGGCCCAACCCTTGACTCCCTGCCGGGTTCGCTGGAACGGCTTGCGTTCAATGGGAGCCCCTGCGCGCTTCCAATTGAAAGGAAGGAGGCGGTCCTTGGAGACCACTCCCGAGTGGTGCCCCGGGGCGGCCTCGCACCAACTCTTCGGTGAGGGCACCTGATGTTGAGTCGCAGCGCCTGCAGCCGACCGCGCTGACAGATGCCGGAGGCCCTGTCGGCGGTTCCAGGAAGCAGCGGTTGCCGAGGGTTGCAGGTGGAAAGAGCTTCACAGCAGATGAATTGATTGACGGGAAATCTCGGGCCTGTCCCTGGCGTCCCAAAATTTCCAAGACCTCCGCACCTTGCCCTCGATACCGTGCCAAAATCGCGACCGGGGTGACTGCATCGTGAGCAGCGTCACGAGCCAGATAGGTCAGTAGAGGCATGATCCCGCAAACATTCGCCACCCATTCTCTGCCACTGGCCGACCAGTTCGAAGCCTGGCGCGCCTGGTACGGCTCCGTCTTCGATTCGACGCCGCAGCGGTCTGTCGAGGAGGGCTTTTGCGCCAAGGTTTCGACCTGGATCCTGGATGGATTCACCTTCAGCCAGGTTTCGGCGCCGGCCGTGAACGGCATCAGGACGAAGGCCCATATTCGACGCAACCCGATAGATCATTGGGTGGTGACGGCCTACCGGAGTGGCACGACCACAATCGGAATGCCGGATGCCTCGCTGGAACCTTCTCTCGGGGTGCCTTTTGTCGTGTCGCTGGCCGATGAGGTGACGGCCCGACGCAGCAACGACAATGATCGGGTCGCCCTTCATCTGTCGCGCGATCGGTTCCAGCCGATCTCGGCCATTCTCGACGCCGCCCGGGGACAGCCCCTGAACACACCGCCTGGCCGAATGCTGGCCGACTACATGCTTCTGCTGGAGCGAAACCTTCCGAGCCTGTCGCGCGAGGATGCGTCGCGTGTCGGCGATGCGGTGCAGGCCATGATCGAGGCTTGCCTGGCGCCCTCCGTGGACCGGTTGGCCAAGGCGGCTTCACAAGTCAATGTCACCCTGATGGAGAGGGTTCGGCGCGCCGTAGCCAAGCACCTGCGTTCACCCGCTCTCGGACCGGACAAGCTGTGCCGTGAAGCCGCCATGTCACGGTCGCATCTCTATCGCCTGCTCGAGGGAGAGGGCGGCGTCGCCCGCTATATCCAGCGCCGACGACTCTCGGAGAGCTTCACCCTGCTGAGCGATGCCGCCAACACCTTGTCGATTGGCAGTATTGCCGAGACCCTGTGCTTCGCCGACGCCTCGAGTTTCAGTCGGGCTTTCCGGCGGGAGTTCGGTATCACCCCTGGCGAGGTTCGGGCCGGCTGCCTTGCAGGACTGCGGCCGACTGCGTCCGCCATCGCTGACGAGCATGGCATCAAGACCTTCGCCGACTGCCTCCGCTCCTTCTGACCCTTGGAACGGCGACGTCTCGACAGCATCAGCTTCCTCGACGCGAGGCCGGATGGGCAGCCCATCGAAGGCCCACAGCTAGCCGCCCAGGAAACTGCTGAAGCTATAACCTTTCGGCAGGAGTTTCGAGGCCGGAGCCGGTTCAATCGCCATGCCGGAGAGCGCGGCTGAACGGACATCGCCTGGGCTGACACCAAACTCCTGCCGAAAAGCCCGGCTGAAGGTCGACGCATCCGAAAAGCAAAGAAGCTCCGCCACCTTGTTGATCGCATCGCCGTTCGAGACATCCGACAAAAGCGCCATGCTCTCCGCGAGCCGACACCGCTTTATGTAGTTCGTGACTCCGCCCGCGTGCTCGAGCACGCGATAAAGCTGCGAGCGCGACAGACCTGCTTCGCGGCACAGCCTGTCGGGACCGAGCGACGGCGAGCGGAGGTTCCTGCGAACCACCTCCCGCACCCTTTCCATGAAGGTGAGCTGGATCTGGCGAGACGCGGCGGCCATCGCGTCGGGCGTGGGAGCCAGACAAACGCCCAGCATGGCCTGGATCGCCGCGGGAAGCCTCGCCGCATCTTCGGCCGAAAGGTGCGGCAGGTTGCGCTTCAGCAACATCAAGTAGTCGGCGAGCAATTGGCCGCGTTGCGTGTCCAGCGCGCTCCCCACCGCCATGTCGAGCATCGTCGTCATATCCTTGAACGAGTCCCTCGGCAGGTACACCTGCAGGCGTGGCGCCGAAGAATTGCGGCCGTCCATGGCATATCCGAGAGACCACAGGAGCGGCACACCTGCATCGGCACTGACGTCCTTCCCGTTTGTCGAAATCGTCGTCGGACGGTCGCGACAGTAGGAAAGGACCCAATGGTCGATCGGACTGCGGCGCAGGTGGTCCGCTGTGCGACTCGGGCGAGTCCCGGGTCCTGTTGCCAACCCGATGGAGATGTCCCCGACATTCCACACCGAGTATTCGGCAGCGAAGCCCGCCTGTTCCTCGGTTTCAAAGTGCATGTCGAACGTCGGCTGGAACCACTCGGCCCAGACACGAGCCTGGTCCCGCGTCGCAAAAGATCGCGTCGAGAATGTCAAAGCGTCCATGGTTATGCGCTCTTCGCCTCAGTAGCGGCGCAGGCAGTCGCTGAACGTGCAGATTTCTGATCCCAATGGCAGGCTCGGCGGCGGCGCCGGCGGGAGGCCTGCATGGGTCGCCGCCCGCACATCGCTCGGGCTGATGCCGAATTCGCGCCGAAACGCCCTGGTGAAGGAGGACGCATCCGAAAAGCACAGCATCTCCGCAATCTCGCCGATCGGCAGGTCGTTCGCCGCGTCGCTCAGCATCGAAAAGCTTTCCGACAGGCGGCGGCGCTGGATGTAGTGAGCCACACCGCCCTCACTCTCCAGCAGCCGGTAAAGCTGCGAACGCGACGTCCCTGCTTCGCGGCACAATTTCGCCGGCCCAAGCGACGGCGAGCGCAAGTTCGTGCGGACGGCCCGTCGGACTCTCTCCATCAACGTGAGCCTGATCTGATCGCTGGCCGCCGACCGACTGTCGGCGTTCGGGGTGAGACAGGCCAGCAGCATCGCCTGCACGGCATTGGCCAGGCGGCTCGCAGCGTCATCGTCCAGCGCAGGCACGTTGTGCTCGAGGAGGCGGATGTAGTCGGCAAGCATCCTGGCCGTTGGCGAGGTCAAGGCCATGCCCCTGGCTGCATCGATAACAGGTGCGATGGCCTGGAAGTTGTCGCGCGCCAGGATGAGCTGGAGCCGATTGTCCTCCCGCCTGCGCCTGATGCCGATCTCATCGCTGAAGGAAAGAATGAACGGCGTGTTCGGCGCGACCTCGAACGTGAGACCACGCGTCGCGACGTCGCTCACGCTCCGCTTGCTGAGCGTGATCACCCAATGATCAACCGAATTGTGGCGAATGGCAGACTTCGTCCTGTTCACGGTATTCGCAGGCGAAACAACCAGGCTGAGCGTCAGCCCGGGAATGGTCCAGGTTGAATTGGTCGCGATGAAATCGTCGTTGCTTGCCTGCCGGGGCGTGACATCGAAGATCGTGTCGTACCACGCTTGCCAGGCTTCCAATTGCCGTGCCTTGGGCAACTGGTGCGTCGCAAAGTGATAAGCGAACATGTCGAGCCTCGTTGAGATACGACAACCGGAAGGTGTCAGTGGCAGGCCGCCTCCGCAAGGAGAAGCGGCCCTGATGACCGCAGGAATGCGTCCATGCATACTTTGGGACGCCAGGCACGGTCTGGGACACAAAGCACAGCCCGTGGCGAGACCGTTCCTGCTATGCCTATGATCCTGTCGAGTTGCGGAGGGACACACAGTGACTGAACTCGATTCCTTGTCATGCGCATGTTGCAGTCCGGTTCTGAAGAAACTGTCAGACCGCCTCTCCGGTCTCGGGCGTCGCCACTTCCTCACCGCGACCGCAGCAACCGTAGCGACGGCCGGCCATTCCGCGCCGGTTCTGTCACAGCCTTCGGAGTCGGGCGGCAAAGTCGTGTTTCGTCAGGCGCGCCTGTTTGACGGCAAGTCTTCCTCGTTGCGCGACAACGTCCAGGTGATCGTCGAGGGCACGAAGATCGCGGCTGTCGACGCGGCCAATAACCCACCGCCCGCGGGCGCGACAGTGATCGACTGCGGCGGCCGGGTCGTCATGCCGGGCCTGATCGATGCCCACTGGCACGCGCTGTTCGCGGCGCTGCCGGCCGCAGTGCTGACGACGGCCGATCCCGGCTACATCTTCAGCGCCGCAACGGCGGAAGCCGAGCGCACCCTGCAGCGCGGCTTCACGACGGTCAGGGACGTCGGCGGTCCGACCTTCTCCTTCAAGCAGGCGATCGACGACAGATTGATCTCGGGGCCGCGGATCTATCCGTCCGGCGCGATGATCACCAGCTCGGGCGGCCATGGCGACCTGCGCATGCTGTCCGAGCTGCCGAGGACCTCCAGCCAGCTCAGCACCGTGGAGAAACTGGGCGGCGCCATGATCGTGGACAGCGTGGGCGAGATCCAGCTGCGCACGCGCGAGCAAATGATGCAGGGGGCCTCGCAGATCAAGGTGGTCGCGGGCGGCGGCGTGTCCTCGCCGCGCAGTCCGCTCGACATGACGACATTCAGCGAGGCCGAGATGCGTGCTGCCGTCGGCGTCGCCAGGGACTGGAACACCTACGCGACGATGCATGCCTATGCGCCGCAAACGATCCAGCGGGCCATTGCCGCCGGCGCGGCGTGCATCGAGCACGCGCATCTCATGGACGATGAGACCGCACGGCTGATGGCCGACAAGCAGGTGTGGCTGAGCACACAGCCTTTCCTCAGTGCCGAGGACGCGGTCCCCTTGACGGGCCCCAGCCGCGACAGGCTCCTTCAGGTCATCGCCGGCACGAACTCCGTCTACACGCTGGCACGCAAGCACGGGATCAAGACGGCCTGGGGATCGGACATGCTGTTCTCGCCGGCGGTGACCGCCCGCCAGGGCATCATGCTCACGCATCTCACGCGCTGGTACGGCAACGCCGAGATCCTGAAAATGGCGACGTCGACCAATGCGGAGCTGCTGGCGTTGTCGGGTCTGCGCAATCCCTATCCCGCGCCATTGGGAGTCGTCGAAGCCGGGGCTTTCGCCGATCTCCTGCTGATCGACGGCAACCCGCTCGAGGACATCCGCTTGATCGAGAATCCCACGAAGAACCTGCGCGTCATCATGAAGGACGGCAGGATCCACAAGAATACGCTTGGATCCTGAGGTCCCCCGCCTCGTCGTCGGGCCTTAGCCTGTCCGCCCAACGACATAGGCACCAGCCATCGAGAACTGGCCCATCGAGAATTGGCCCGTCGAGAATTGGGACACCCGGAACAGCACCGGGATTCCTGGCCGATGTGCGGATCGGCGCGCATTTTAGGATGTGCGCATGACCGCCACCGACATGCAGGCCGACGCCAATTCCCGCGGGGGCTCGCTACAAGCGAGATCCGGGTGGGTGATCGCGCTGGGCGTCATCTATGTCGTCGCCGGCCTCGTCGCCCTTTCCAGCCTCGCCTTCGCGGCAACCGTAACCGTCTTCATGGTCGGCATCATGATGGTCGTCAGCGGTGTCGCCGAGGTGATCAGCGCCTTCCAGGTAAGACCCTGGAGCAAGGCCCTGCTCTGGGTCCTGATCGGCGGCCTGTACATCGCGGCAGGGATCCTCGCGTTCGAGAATCCCATGCTTACGGCAAAGTTCCTGACCCTCCTGCTCGGCCTGTCGCTCGCGGCGTCAGGAATCGCGAGGGTCGCCCTTGCAGCGACCATGAAGGCGAGCTCCTCCCGGTCCGCTGTGATAATATCCGCCCTGCTGACGATCATCATCGGCGTGATGATCCTCCTGCATTGGCCTGTCGCAACTCTCCTGGTCCTCGGTGTCTTTCTCGGCGTGGACCTCATCTCCGCTGGTATCGGCTGGATCACGGTCGGCATGGGCTTCAAGTCGCGACCGTAGCGACTTGCCCCACCGACCAGTCGTATCGTGAAACCTAGAGGTGGCAAATGAGCGGCATTCAGAACTCTATCCCGAAGATCCTCACCGGGCTTGTCGTCCTGACGATGGCCTCGGCGGCCCTGGCGCAGACACAGCGCAGCAGCGTCGATGCCGCCGCCTCGAGTGGCGTGCCGGAGTTTCGCGATCCCAAGACCGGCCAGGTCTGGACGCCCGAGACGGTCAGCCAGGACGGCAGGCCCCTCACCGGCCCGGACGACAAGGCCTTCGATCCCAGCGCGCAGAACGTGCCGACCATGACCGCCGAGCAGCGGGTGCGCGGCAGGCCGGTCGGCTCAGTGCCGATCACGGCCGGGCCGACGGTGCCGATCGTCGCCATGGACAACGCCTCGCTCAGGGTCGTGCCGGGGCAGCGCTGGCAGGCCGTGCTGTACCTGGACAACAACAGCGGTACCCCGGTCACGCCGGTGATCGACTGTCGCTTCACCAACGGCAGCAACGTCGTGATGAATACGCGCGCGCTCGTCCAGCAGACCGGCCCCGGCGTGCGTCAGGGCCTCGTCATCTACGGCCCGCGGCCGAACGTCTTCGTCGACCGCGTGTCGTGCAGCGTGGCATCGCCGTAAGCCCTGGCTGCAGCCGTCCATGCCTCTCGATCTAATGTCATCGGGCGACTGTCATCGGGACGCGGGCCGTCGAGGCTCCGCGATCCCCTGCTCGATGCGTTCGAGAAGATAAGGGAAGAACGGATTGGACGACATACGCAGCAGCGCATCGAGATCGAGGATCAGGACGCCGCGCTCGCCACGCGGCGCGATCGCGCCGAGATGGACGCCGAAGAATTCCTCCGTCTTGTCGGGCTGCATGCCGTAGAGCGAATCGCTCATGGGAAACGGCAGGGCGACATGTGACAGCGAGAAGATGCCGGGCGGAAAGGCCAGCGCGAGCGGATGCGTGGTCTCGGTCACGGCGCCGGCTTCGGTCACGCGTTCGACGACGTCGTAGCTGTCGGGCGCGGCATTGGTGATGATCACCGTCCGGAACCGTCGTGGCGGATCGGACAGAATACGCGTGAGGACCGTCTCGGCGGCATTGCGCAGCAGCGGCCCCACGACGGCGGCGCGATTGAGGTCGAACAGGACGAGCTCGCTGCCGTTGGCCGGCAGATGGGCATAGAGCCCCGAAAGAATCGCCGGCGTGCTCACCGTGAAGTCGACGACCGACTGAAAGGTCAGGACAGGCGGCAGGCGATCGAGCCGGCCCTCGCGGGCCGCGCGGGCAATGCGATCCTGCAGCGAGGCCGTCAACCGGTACGATTGGCGGGCGCCGTTGACGGGAAAGGAATTGTACTTGAAGGGATTGAACTCGGGCACAATGCCGAGCCAGGCGGCCTTGGCGAAGGCCGGCAGCAGGGCGGGCAAGGCGGCGATGCCGGCAAAGCGCGCGAAGCTCGTGATGCCGATCATGGGCGAGATCAGGACAAGACGGTCGGGTCGCGCCAGCCGGTCGTCCTCGAGGGCGTCGAGGGCATACTTCATCGCCAGCGCGCCACCGTTGGAGAAGCCCACGATGTGCAGCGGCGCCGAGGCTCCGGCGCGCCGACGGGCTTCGCGAACGGCGAGCCGTGTGGCGGCGTCCCAGTCCTCCCATTCGACATCGGTCAAGGCGGCCGGGACAGTGCCGTGGGCCGGCATCCTGATCGCCACCGCCACGAAGCCCAGCTCGCGATAGCGGCGCGCGATGTGACGGAGGCTGTAGGGAGAATCGGTCAGGCCGTGCAGCAGAACGACCGCCCCGACCGGCGGCCCCTCGGGCTCGAGAATGTAGGAATGGTTGAAGTCGTGCTCGAACTTGCCGGGATAGATCGGGCTTTCCGCGTAGTAACGGTTGCCCAGGGCGTGGCCTTCATCCTCGACCTTGTCGACGACCTCGCGGCGGACGTCGCGAAAAATCGCGTCTTCGGCCCGGATGTAGGCGCTCCAATCGGCCTTGTCGATCTCGGCAGCATGCAGATCGTGCGGCACGTAGGTATGCCACGGCTCGAGCGGCGGCCCGCGCTGCGAATCCCACGCCCGCATGGCCAGCAACGCCATCGCGACGACGATCAGCAACACCAGCCCGCGCTTTGCGAGCCTGAACAGCCTGGCAGTCATTGTCCTCATGTCGATGGGTCATCGTAGGCCATCGGACCCCGTGCCGGCAAACGACCTGCCGCATCCTGGCTCTCTGTGTTCGCGTCTGCGTTGGCAGGGACGCCCCTATCGGTCAGGTCACAGGTTCGACCGCGCCGCTGAGATCCATGATCCCGAGTTCCACGATGACCTGGGGCTGATGCTTCTTGACCTCGGCGCGGAACATCCGGAGCGCTTCGCTGTTCATCTGCGTTTCATAGGCCTTGTCGGTCTTGATCCGATCCCCGTAGGCCACGGCTGCCGCGCCGCAATCGCGATGGGTGATGCCCACGACACGCTTGACGTTGTGCAGCTTCACCGAAATGTCGAGATTGTCCCAGAAAGTCTTGTGCCAGTCCGAGAAGACGGGAGCGACGACGCCGATCGGGCCGCCGGCAATGTTGAACTGGCTATACTGGTTCTGCCAGCCTCGGCCTGCCATGTACGCCCAGGTGTTGGTGGTGAAGCGCGGATCGATGCACTTCACCAGCATCGCTTCGTAGCCCTGGTCGATGGCAAGCGCAGGCCGGATCGCGCTGGCGGCTATCGCACCGACGCCAAGCCCAAGCAGACCTCGGCGGGAAAAGCCCTGCATGCAGGAACATTGGGCGTGATGGCGCATGGAGGTGTTCCTTTTCATCGTCTTGTGGAGCGTGAGGGCGTCGGCCGAGGGCCGATCCTGTATTGCAGCCGAAGCTTTCCTGCACATCAGCTCGAGGTCCCAGAGCTGTCCCGGGCGTCCCAATCCGCCGGGCGCCGCGTCGATAATTCGTGAATGACACCACAACCCAGTGTTAAATGCAGCGAACTCGCTGGAGGGAACGAGATGCGTTGGCTTCACCTCACCGTCGTCGTCGTGTTCGCCGCGGCCATGCTCGTTTTCGTTTGGCAGAACTTCGAGTTCGTCGTGGTGTCGTTCCTCGGTTTCCACGTTCGGACGCCCTTGGCGGTAACGATCGGGCTCACCTATCTCCTGGGAATGGCGACAGGCGGAAGTCTCTGGGCGTTGCTGAGGCGGTCCATCGACGGATCAAAACGCACCGAGCTCAAGTGACACGCGACGGCGTCCAGGCAGCTGGCGACGTAGGACGTCGATGACGATCGAGAACACGCCCCCGCCTCCTTCGCCCGCGCCCGCGGGAACAGTGGCCGCGTGGCGCCATATCGCGACGTTGCCGTTCGTCGTGCTGGCGGTCGCTGTCGGCCTGGCGTTCCTCTGGTACAGCGCGCCGAGCCTGCTGCTGCTGTTTGCCGGCATCCTGTTCGCCGTACTGCTCGACGCGTGTACGCGCGGGCTCGGCCGCATTCTTCCCCTCGGGCGGCCATGGCGGTATGCGCTGGTCGTCCTCGCCATCGGATCCTGCGCGGCGCTGGTGCTCGCCTGGAGCATCGTGCGCCTGCCGGGACAGGTGCATGCACTGATCCAGGTCATGGATGCGCAGCTCACCGTGCTGGAACGGGAGCTGGCGAGCTTCGGCATCGATCTGTTCGGTCCCAACGGCCGGGAGGATCTTTCGCAGTTCCTGGCCGATCCCGGCCGGTTGTTCGGCCATGTTCACCACGCCGTCACCGGCGTCTATGCGGTGATCATGAACACGATCGTGGTGGTGTGTCTTGGCCTGTTCTTCGCAGGCCAGCCAGCCGCCTATCGCGAGGGCGTCCTGCTCTTCGTCCCGATCACGCGCCGCCCGCGCGTGCGGACCGTGATGGACGAAATGGGCAAGGTGTTGCGCAACTGGCTGCTCGGCCAGCTGCTGCGCAGCACCGTCGTCACCGTCCTGCTCACGGTGTCGTTCTACCTGCTGGACATTCCCGGGGCCGCCCTGCTCGGCCTGCAGGCCGGTGCCGCCAACTTCATTCCCTATCTCGGCCCGCTGATCGCAGCCTTCCCCGTGGTGCTGGTCACCATGCCGCTCGGTCTGCCGCTACTTGCCTGGGTCCTGGTCATCTACGTCGCCATCCAGACCATCGAGGGCTTCGTGATCGCGCCGTTGATCCAGAAGGGCTCGGTGAACCTCGCCCCGGCCTGGACGCTGTTCGCCATCGTGATCTTCGGGGCGATGTTCGGCGCCATGGGCATCGCGCTGGCGGCGCCGGTGCTGGCGGTAATCCGCATCGCGGCGCTTCGCTTCTACGTCGAGGATTGGCTGCACGACCGGGCGGGTGTTGCGGCGGACAAATAGCCCGGCTGCCAGCGGCATTTGGGACACACGAAACAGTCCGGGGACGGGCCGTCAATCAAAGTGCCGCCGGCTGCCTCTAGGATGCCGCCGTGAGTCCATCGGCCGACCAGAAGCTCTCGCTGCACGCCCTTGTCGCCCTGGTCGTGGGATCGATGGTCGGAGCGGGCATTTTCGCCCTCCCATCGGCCTTTGGGCGGGCCACCGGCGGCTTCGGTGCGCTGATCGCCTGGACCGTTGCCGGTATCGGCATGCTGATGCTGGCGTTGGTGTTCCAGAGCCTGGCCCGGCGCAAGCCCGAGCTCGACGCCGGCATCTATGCCTATGCCAGGGCGGGTTTCGGCAACTATCCGGGCTTTGCCTCGGCCGCGGGCTATTGGTTCGGCGCCTGCCTGGCAGACACCGCCTGCCTGGTCCTGATCAAGGCGACCTTGGGCCAGTTCTTTCCCATCTTCGGCGACGGCACCACGGTGGCCGCCATCGTCTCGGCGTCGATCCTGCTGTGGGCCGTCCATTTCATGGTGCTGCGCGGCATCAAGCAGGCGGCGACGATCAACACCATCGCAACATTCGCCAAGATCGTGCCGATCGGTCTTTTCATCGCCGTCGCCGTCGCGGCATTCAGGTCGGATGTCTTCGTGCTGAACTTCTGGGGCGGCGAGGCCCCGACCGTCGGCAACCTGGCGAACCAGGCGCGCAACTCGATGCTGGTGACGGTCTTCCTGTTCGTCGGCATCGAGGGCGCCAGCGTCTATTCCCGCTACGCCAAGCGACGGGAAGATGTCGGTATTGCGACGGTGCTGGGTTTCCTCGGCGTGCTCTGCCTGCTGGTCCTGGTGACGATGCTCTCCTTCGGCACGCTGGCGCGTTCGGACCTGGCGGCGCTGCCTTCTCCCTCCATGGCCGGCGTCTTGGAGGCCATCGTCGGCCCGTGGGGAAAGATCTTCATCAGCATCGGGCTCCTCATCTCCGTCCTCGGCAACTACCTGTCGTGGTCGCTGCTTGCCGCCGAGGTCGTGTTCTCGGCCGCGCAGAACGGCACCATGCCGTCCTTCCTGGCGCACGAGAATAAAAGCAAGGCGCCGGCCGCCTCCCTCTGGCTGACCAATACCGTCATCCAGGCCTTCCTGATCTTCTCCTGGTTCGCAGAGCATGCGTTCACCACGGCGCTCAAGATGACGAGCGCCATGACCTTGCTTCCTTACCTTTTTGTTGCGGCCTACGGATTGAAGCTCGCCTCGACCGGCGAGACCTACGAAGGCAGCGGCAGGGCACGCAAGATCGACTGGACATGTGCTGCCATTGCCACCGTCTACACGACAGGCATGCTGTATGCCGGCGGTGTCAAGTTTCTCCTGCTGTCCGCCCTGCTGTACGCACCCGTCACCATCCTGTTCGTCATCGCCCGTCGCGAGCAGGGCAAGCCCGTGTTCACACGCGTCGAATGGCTCTTGTTCGGCGTGGTCATCGCCGTGGCGATCGGCGGGCTGTATGGCCTCGCCTCGGGTGACATTTCGATCTAGGTTCGTTTCGAAAGGATGGCCGATGTCCGTGCAGCCTGCTTCCGCTGATGCCAGGCGCCCTGCCCAGCTGGTCGATCTCGCCTTGCAAGGGGGTGGCGCCCACGGCGCGTTCACCTGGGGTGTGCTCGACCGGTTGCTCGAGGAGCCCTGGCTGGTCATCGAGGCCGTGTCCGGCACGTCGGCCGGGGCGATGAACGCCGCCGTGATGGCCGCCGCCCATGCAAGCGCCGGCAACGAGGCCGCCCGGGAAGCCCTGGAGGCGTTCTGGCGCCGCGTCTCGCGGGCTGCAACGTTCAGCCCCCTGCAGCGCAGCCCCATGGACGTGCTGCTCGGTCGCTGGTCGCTCGATCACTCGCCCGCCTACATCGCCTTCGACATGATGGCACGCGTATTCTCGCCCTACGACCTCGCCTTCGGGGCGGGCAATCCCCTGACCGGTGTTCTTGCCGAGTCGATCGACTTCAAGTGCCTCGCTGCAGCACCGATCAAGCTTTTCATCACGGCGACGAACGTGCGCACCGGGCGGCCGCGCGTGTTCCGCAACAGCGAACTCTCGCCCGATGTCCTGCTTGCGTCGGCCTGCCTGCCGGCGATGTTCCAGGCGGTCGAGATCGACGGCGAAGCCTATTGGGACGGCGGCTATTCGGGCAATCCGACCATGACACCGCTGGTCCAGGAATGCGTCTCGGACGACACGATCCTGGTCGCCATCAATCCGGTGGAACGGCCGGGCATCCCGCGCTCGGCCCGCGACATCCTCAATCGGCTGAACGAGGTGTCGTTCAACGCCGTGCTGCTGAAGGAACTGCGCATGATGGCGCTGTTGCGGCAGGTGACGTCGCAGGACAGCGAAGTGGCGCACTGGTCGCGCATGCGCGTCCACATGATCACGAGCGACCTGATGGCCAAGCTTGGCTCATCGTCCAAGCTCAATGCCGAATGGGCTTTCCTTTGCCTGCTGCGCGACGAAGGCCGGCGCGCCGCTGAGGCCTTCCTTGCCGTTCACGGGGAGGATCTGGGCCAGCGTTCCACGCTCGATATCGACCGACTTCTGGAAGGCGTCTGATGGGCCTGGCCGGAATCCTGCTCGGCCTCGCCCTCCTGGTGTGGCTCGCCTTCCAGGGGTGGACCGTCCTGCTGCTGGCGCCCGCTGCGGCGCTGCTGGCCGCCGCTTTCGCCGGCGAACCGTTGCTGGCGCACTGGACACAGACCTTCATGGGGAGCGCCGCGCAGTTCCTGGCGCAGTTCTTTCCGCTGTTCCTCATGGGTGCGTTGTTCGGCAAGTTGATGGAAGATAGCGGCTCCGTCGCCGCGATCGCCCGCTGGATGACAGGACGGCTGGGTCCACAGCGGGCCATCCTGGCCGTGATCCTGGCCGGCGCGCTGGTCACCTACGGCGGCGTCAGCCTGTTCGTGGCCTTCTTCGTGCTGGCGCCCATGGCCGAGGCACTGTTTCGCGCCGCGTCGATTCCGCGCCGGCTGATGCCGGCAACGATCGCGCTGGGCACGTCCACCTTCACCATGTCGGCGCTGCCGGGCACGCCGGCGATCCAGAATGCCATTCCCATGCCGTTTTTCGGCACCACGCCCTTCGCCGCTCCCGGTCTGGGCGTGATCGCCGCGGCGATCATGCTCGGCTTCGGCCTCTGGTGGCTCGAACGGGCGAGTCGCGCGGCCAAGGCGCGCGGCGAAGGCTTCGGTGACGATGCGCCGGCTCCCGTGGATGCTGCCGCCGAGGATCCTCTGGTCCGCGAGCGCGCGACGACCGCCCAGGCCTTCGACCCCGCGGAGATCCACCGGTCGCAATCCGCCGCGGTCGGGCCGACCGCGCTGCTGGCCGTGCTGCCGCTGATCGTGGTCATCGCGGTGAACTCAGCGATGTCGTTCGTCGTCCTGCCGCGCCTCGACACCTCGTTCCTGGCCGAGCCGCGATGGGGAGCAACCTCGCTCGCCGCGGTCGGCGGCGTCTGGTCGGTGGCGGTAGCCCTTGCCGCCGCAATTCTCACCCTGCTGCTCATCACGGGGCGGCGCCTCCCCTCGGTGCGGCGAAGCATGGATGCTGGCGCCAATGCCGCGGTGCTGCCGGCGCTGAGTGTGGCGAGCCTGGTCGGGTTCGGTGCCGTCGTCGCCGCCCTGCCGGCCTTCAGCGTGGTTCGCGACTGGGTCCTGGGCATCGAAGGCGGCCCGCTGGTCTCGGTTGCCATTGCCACGAACATCCTGGCCGCCCTGACCGGTTCGGCATCGGGCGGGCTCACCATTGCGCTCGACGCGCTCGGCCCGACCTATATGGGCCTTGCCGCGAAACACGGCATCGATCCCGCGCTGATGCATCGCGTGGCGGTGATCGGCGCCGGCACGCTCGACAGCCTGCCGCACAACGGTGCCGTGGTGACCCTGCTCGCGGTCTGCGGCTCGAACCACGGCAAGAGCTATCTCGACATTGCCATGACCGCGATCGTGAGCGCACTGCTGGCACTGGTCGCCGTGATCGTCCTCGGCAGCCTGTTCGGATCGTTCTGAGGCCGGGGCGGCACCATGATCTCACGTCGGCTCGTGCCGCTCTTCGCGTTGGTGATCGGCCTTGCCGTCGTGACCGGCTGCGCCGCTCCGCCGCGCGGCCCGGCAGTGCCTGCTGCCGACACGGTACGCGCCCAGCCCCTCGGCATTCCCAACGCGCGCTTCTTCGCCGACGGCGATCCCGCGCCGATGCTCGCCGAGCTGGCCCAGGCGGTCGACCGTGAGCAGGCCGTCCTGCGCGCCGCAGGTCAGCCGACGGCGCCGCTGCCGCCAGCGTCCTTCCTCGCTTTGTCCGGCGGCGCCGACAACGGCGCCTTCGGGGCCGGCCTCATCAATGGCTGGACGACGACCGGCACGCGGCCGCCGTTCCGGATCGTGACCGGCGTCAGCACCGGCGCCCTGATCGCGCCGTTCGCCTTTCTCGGCCCCGACTACGACCCGGCCTTGCGCGATATCTACACGTCGATGAGCCCGGATCGGGTGTTCCTGCGACGATGGCTGACCGCAGCCCTGTTCGGTGAAGCCCTGGCCGATACCGCTCCGCTCGCCGAGACCATCAGCCAATACGCCGACCAGAAGATGCTCGACGCCATCGCGGACGAATATCGAAAGGGCCGCCTGCTGCTGATCGGCACCACGGACCTCGACGCCCAGCGACCGGCGATCTGGAACATCGGTGCCATTGCCGCCAGTCGGCATCCCCAGTCGCTGAAGCTGTTCCGCAACATCCTGCTGGCGTCGGCGTCGATTCCCGGTGCTTTCCAGCCGGTGCTGCTCGATGTCGAGATCGACGGCGCGCGATTTCAGGAGATGCATGTCGACGGCGGCGCGATTGCCCAGCTTTTCCTCTATCCAGGTTCGATCGACCCGAGCCTTCTCCCGGCCCGGCGCGCCCAGACAGCCTACATCATTCGCAATGCACGGCTCGATCCGGAGCACGCCGAGATCGAACGCCGCACCTTGTCGATCGCGGGCCGGGCCATCAGCACCATGTTGCAGGCGAGCGGCTACAACGATGTCGTGCGCGCCTACTTCCTCACGAAGCGTGACGGGATCGACTACAACCTCGCCTACATAGGCGCCGATTTCAAAGTGCCGAGGGCCGCCCTGTTCGACCAGGCCTATATGCGCGCACTGTTCGACTATGGCTACGCCCAGGCCGTGAACGGCCGGCCATGGCACAAGGCACCGCCTGGATTGCACACCGCCCGCTCGAATCGACAAGCCGTTGCGGACGACTAACTCGCGATCCGTCGAGTCGCGGCTCTCGAGCCTCTGAACATGGCAGGATTCTTCCCGGATCGGGACGCCTGAACCAATCGTGGGACGGCCTGCTGATGTGTGCGGGAACCCGATCGATAGAATGCGACAGATGGCGGAGGTATCGCTTCCGATCGCGCCGCTCACTTGTCGCGCGACGCGTCAGGCCGCGCCTCGCTGGCGCCCTTACCTCCGAACCGCCTGAACAACGGAGATAATCATGAGCAATCTTGTCATCCTGGGTTTCGACGGGCTGCACACCGCAGACGAGGTGCTGAACAAGCTGCGTTCGCTCCAGAAGGAATACCTCATCGACCTCGAGGACTCCTGCGTGGTCGAGCGCGAAGCCGACGGGAAAGTCCATATCAAGCAAGCCGTCAACCTCACCGCCTTCGGCGCCGCCAGCGGCGGCACCCGAGGTGCCATGTGGGGCATGCTGTTCGGGCTGCTGTTTCTCAATCCCCTTGCCGGCATGGCGATCGGGGCGGTGGCCGGCGCCGGTGCCGGCGCGCTGTCCGGGTCCCTCGCCGACTACGGAATCCGGGACGATTTCATCAAGAAGATCGCCGAGACGATCCCGCCAGGCTCCTCGGCCTTGTGCATCCTGTTCCGCAGCGTGACGGAAGACAAAGTCATTCCCGAGCTCGAGCCCTACAAGCCTCGGGTGCTCAAGACATCACTGTCGAACGAACAGGAGTCGAAGCTGAAGGCTGCGCTCAGCAAGCTGACGTCGTAGAGCGGCTCATGTCCCAAGGGAACCGCATCGGCAGTTCCCTTGGGACGGAAACGCATTGGTTCGCATCGAGGCCGAGGCGACCCGGGAGTCTCTTCTATCGCCGCTGTCCCAGAAACATCATGAGGAACTGGAACAGGTTCACGAAGTCGAGATAGAGGCTCAGCGCACCGAAGATGGCGACCTTCTCGGCCATCTCGCTGCCCCACGCCTGGGCATACTGCTCTTTGATCTTCTGGGTGTCGTAAGCGATCAGGCCCGAGAAGATCAGCACGCCGGCGGCCGAGATGATGAAGCTCATCGTGCCCGACGGCCAGATCATGTTGACGATGCCGGCCAGGATCAGGCCGATCACGCCCATGAACAGGAACTTGCCGAACGCCGACAGGTCACGCTTCGTGGTGTAGCCGTAAAGGCTCAGAGCACCGAAGGCAGCCGCCGTGATGAAGAAGGTACGCGCGACCGAGGCGCCGGTGTAGCGGAACAGCAGCAGCGACAGGCTGACGCCCATCAACGCGGTGACCGCCCAGTAGACGGCCTGCACACTGCGCACGCTCATCTGGGCCGCGCGGAAGCCTGTCAGAAGTAACAAGCCCAGCGGCGCGAAAATCGCGATCCAGCCCAAGGCGTTCAGCCCGACGACGAAACCCGCCTCGATCTGGAAGAACAGGCCGGCCAGCTGGGGCGAACTGAACAGGCCAAAGGCGACGATGCCCGACAGGGCGAGCCCCGAAGCCATGTAGTTGTAGACCCGCACCATGTGGGCGCGCAGGCCGGCGTCG
Organism: Alphaproteobacteria bacterium 65-37; assembly: GCA_001897995.1. Classification (GTDB taxonomy): domain Bacteria; phylum Pseudomonadota; class Alphaproteobacteria; order Reyranellales; family Reyranellaceae; genus Reyranella. The sequence continues at coordinate 28,913 of MKRV01000029.1, forward strand.
AACGACGCCTGCTCGGCAGCGGTGCCAGGGCGGCCGACGGTATCGAAATTCGGATTAACCATGGGTTCCAGTCTCCTCAAATGGCGGCGCTAGCCGCAAAGCCAATCGTCGAAGCAGCGGCCGCCGAGCTCCATTGCCTTGCCCAGCCTGGCTGCATGTACAAGACCGACAGGCATCGTGCGACACCGGCGACCGTGGCCTTGACGACCATCGGAAGGCAGGGAGCCCCTCGATGGTCGGCTTCAGTAGGTTGCGCTTCAACATGAGCATGTCGTTGGCGAACATACGACCTGCGCCGACATCCACCGGTCGCAGGCTCCTGGGCGGAAGCCCAGCAGGAAACATCGTACCTTGAACCGGGCGGATTAACACTCACTTTGCGCCGCCTCCCAGGCCGGTCGAAATCCGTATCAGATCCTCTGACACGTTCCCGAGATTGGGACAGAGAGAATAATCTCGGGACTTCGCGCCGATGTGGCCGCCGCCGTTCTCCCTATACTGGTTGTACTGGATAGCTCGGCACACGCTCTCCAAGCCATGGAGAAGAGTATGTCGCTCTTCGCGTCGTCGCTGTGCCTGCTCGTCCCGCCGCGAGCGCCTGATGCTCAGCCAACGATTGCCGGCGAGAAAGAGCCAATGACCGTTCAGCCGTAGCGCACGGGCTCCGCTTCGGTGGATCAAGATCAGAGCCTGATTGGAGATGGATCATGATTCGCAAGCACGTAGTGTCGACTCTCGTCGTGTGCGGCGCACTCCTGGCCACCAGTGGTGCCTATGCCCAGATGGCAACGACCCTGGAGCAGGCGGAACTCGCCGGGCTGACCGCCGCGAAGCGGACCGAAGTCATGGAGCGCGCCAAGCAGCCCGGTCAGACAGTGTATGAAGTGCTGCAGACGATGCTGCTGAACAACATCAAGTCGAAGCTTCCGGCCAGCCGCATCGTGGCACTCGACTTCAATCGCGGCATCAGCATCGTCGAAATGCAGAACGGTGGATTGGCGGCCGTCAACTTCGACACCACCACCCTGGCGCTCAAGTAGAGCCTTGGGCCTGTATCGGGCGAAGGCGCCGACTGTCACGCCTTCGCTCGATCGTCGACTGGCATGCCGGGATCCTCCCGACACAATCGGTATTCCGTGACTGCTTGATTGGCACTACCATCAGGCGACCGTGCCTCACGCCCACACCGGAAGCGATCGTCACGCGGGCATCGGGAGCGATGACATGAATTCAGGCAAGGACCAGGACAGTGATCGAGGCTTCATCGCTGCTTCGTTTCGCTCCCACTGGCTGCTGCTCATCCTGGTCGGCTGCCTGCTGATCGTCGCAGGAGGCGTCGCGATCACCGTCCCGACGATATCGTCGATCGCCCCGAACGAAGCGCTCGGCCTGGTTCTCATGCTGGTCGGGATCGTCCAGATCACGCAGTCGGGAAAGATGCGGCGCGAAGCCCTGTTCGCCTGGCATCTCGGGTTGGGCCTGGTGGCCGCAATCGGCGGCGTCCTGGTTATTCTGGATCCCTTTCCCGGCATCGTGACCATAACGGTCTTGATGGCGATCGTCTTCTCGCTGCACGGGCTGACGCAGATTGCCTTTGCCGCGAAGGTACGGTCGTTGCAGGGGTGGCGCTGGTTCCTGGTGGCGGGCTGCGTTGCTCTCCTGGCCGCGGGATTGCTGATCATGAAGCTTCCCTACGACCATTCCTTCACGCCCGCGACAGTCGGTGGCGTGTCTCTTCTCTTTGCCGGCTGGGCCTACGTCGCGATGGCGTTGAATGCCAGGACTCGCCAAAGCGAGGTTGCCGGCTAGTAATCCACCGCCTCCCGTATGATCGGGCAGGTCATGCAATGGCCGCCGCCGCGGCCGCGCCCCAGCTCGGCGCCGACAATGGTGATCACCTCGATGCCCGCCCGGCGCAACAGCGTGTTGGTGTAGGTGTTGCGATCATAGGCGAAGACGACGCCGGGGGCGGCGCAGACCAGGTTGGCGCCGCTGTCCCACTGGGTACGCTCGCGCATATAGGCCGTCCCACCGGTCTCCACGACCCGCATCTTCTTGACGCCCAGCGCTTCGGCCACGGTCTCGACGAAAGGCTTTGGGTCCTTGCGCAACTCGATGCCGCTCGGCGTGTCGGCCGGGCGGTATGAATAGGCCTGGATGTTGTAGACGATGTCCGGGTAGAGCAGCACACAGTCGCGGTCGGCAAAGGTGAACACCGTATCGAGGTGCATCGCTGCACGCAGCTTGGGCATGGCCGCGACAATGACGCGCTCGGCCGCACCCTGCTTGAACAGGGCCTGCGCGAGCTGGCTGATGCCCTGCCGCGAGGTCCGCTCGCTCATGCCGATCAGCACGATGCCCTTGCCGATCGGCATGACGTCGCCGCCTTCGACCGTGGCAAGGCCGTGATCGGCCGTCGGATCGCCCCACCAGACGTTGACCTTGCCCGCGAAGTCGGGATGGAACCTGTAGATCGCCGCGGCGAGGATCGGCTCCTCATGACGTGCCGGCCAGAACAACGAGTTGATCGAGACGCCGCTGTAGATCCAGCACGTGGTGTCGCGGGTATAAAGCGTGTTGGGAAGCGGCGGCAACAGGTACTCGGTGACGCCGGCGGCGGCCTTGACGAGCTTCAGCATCTCGCCGCCATGGGTCTCGGGGAATTCCTCGGTCGACAAGCCGCCTATCAACGTCTCGGCGAGATCGCGCGGCTTGAGACCATCGAGATAGCTCTTGATCTCGTCGACCAGGCCAAGCCCGACCTGATTGGGCACGACCTGGTTGTCGATGATCCACTTCCTGGCCTCGGGAATCGCCACGGTCTCGGCGAGCAGATTGTGCATCTCCACGACATCGACGCCGCGATCGCGCATCTTTTGCACGAAGTCGAAGTGATCGCGCTTGGCGTTGTCGACCCACAGAACGTCGTCGAACAGCAACTGATCGCAGTTCGATGGCGTCAGTCGCTGGTGCGCCCGCCCCGGCGCGCAAACCATGACCTTGTGAAGCTTGCCCACCTCGGAATGGACGCCGAAGGTCTGCTGCCCTGCCTGTGCCATGTCATGCTCCGCTGACTAGATGGTGATGTAGCCGGTCGCCAGCCACCAGATGCCGACCACAGCGCCGATGGTTGCGACGATGAAGATGCCCCACTCGGAGACGCCGGTGAAAACCGGCTTGCCCTGCTCGCGGCGCGCCCAGAAATAGAGCGCGGTTCCGGGGGCGTAGAGGACGGCGGACAGCACGATGAACTTCAGGCCGCCGGCGTAGAGCAGGAAGATCGTGTAGATCGTGGCAATCGCGGCGATGATCAGGTCGCGCCGGCGTTCCTCGGGGCGCACCTCGTAGGTCTCGCCGCGTCGCGTGAGCATCAGTCCGTACGCTGCCACGAACAGGAACGGAATCAGGGCCATCGCGCTGGTCAGGTTGAGCATCAGCGCGAAGGCGTCGCGCGACCAGTAGGTCGTGATGACGATCAGCTGAATGACGATATTGGTCGCCCACAATGCCGTCGACGGCACCTTGTTGGCGTTCTCGTGGGCGAACACGGCCGGCATGTCCTTCGTTTTCGCAGCCGTGAACAGCACCTCCGCGCAGATCAGCGACCAGGCGAGATAGGCACCCAGCACGGACACCAGCAGACCGACGCTTATGAAGACGGCGCCCCAATGGCCGACCACGGCTTCCAGCACCTGCGCCATGGACGGCTGGCGCATGCCGGCGATGTCGGCGCGCTGCAGCACCGCATAGGGCAGCAGGGTGACCAGGACCATCAGCGACGTGACGATGACGAATCCCAGGATCGTCGCCCGGCCGACATGGGCGCGTTTCTTGGCGAAACGCGAGTACACGCTCGCCCCTTCGATGCCGAGGAAGACGAAGACAGTCACGAACATCGTGGCGCGCACCTGCTCGAACACGCCCTCGGTGAGGTCGCCGCCGTAGAGATTGTAGCTGAAGAGATCGAGCTTGAAGGCGAAGAACAGGATCAGGATGAAGACCAGGATCGGCACCACCTTGGCGACGGTGACGATGCTGTTGATGACAGCCGCCTGCTGGGTGCCACGCAGGATCATGAAATGGAACAGCCAGATACCGATCGAGGCGACGATGATCGCCGCCGCCGTGTTGCCGTCGCCGAACACCGGAAAGAAAGCGCCCAGCGTCGACTTGATCAGCACCCAGTACGAGACGTTGCCGATGCAGCTTCCGATCCAGTACCCGAAGGCCGACAGGAAGCCGGGATAGTCGCCGAAACCCGCCTTGGCATAGGCGAACACGCCGGCATCGAGATCGGGCTTGCGCTCGGCCAGTGCCTGGAAGACGCGGGCCAGCATGTACATGCCCGTTCCGGCGATGAGCCAGGCGATGATCGCACCGATCGGTCCGGTCGCACCGGCAAACGTGCGCGGGAGCGAGAAGATGCCTGCGCCGACCATGCCGCCCACGACCATCATCGTCAGGGCAAATAGGGAAAGCTTCTGGGGAGATGGCGACGCAGCTGCGTGCTCGCCGTTTGCCTGCCCTGCCATCAAAACCTCCAGCCCAGCTTCAGGGCGATGCCGACGTGCCACACCTCGAAGTTGGCAGCCGGCAGGTTGGACCAGTTCTTCTCGTAGGCGACCTGAAAGTCGAACGCCGGACGCCCCAGCCACGTCGCCGTACGTTCCGACCCGAACCACGATTCCGGCAGCACGAACTCGAGGGTGACGATCGGCTCGATGAGCCAATCCTCCTGGTTGAAGCCGTAATACGAATCGAAGGCGCGACGCTCGGCGAGGATGCCGGCACTCAGGTTCCACTGGGGCGAGATCGCGAATGTAGCCGACGGGACCAGATAGGCGGCCCATGAGCCTGGCGCCGGATCCCTGAAGCGTCTTTGGATGACGGCGGTCATGCCGAACGACCAGACGGTTTCGGCGAGCGTGTTGCCGGAGAAGGCTATCCGCCGGAAGTTGGCGTCATAGTTGAACGTCTTGTTGACGCCGATATTCAGATCCTGCCGGGTCGCGAACCAGCTCTTGTAGAATGGCGCAAAGTCCCACCTCGGGGCATATGAGATGTACGGCGAGTACGCTTGATCGTTGGTCGGATCGACATACTGCAGCCGCCCCGACGCGGTTATCTTGTCGAAGTCGAGACTTGGCGCCTGCGTGAACCGATCGACCTCGGCGCGCGTATTGGCCGTGAATCTGAACGGCAGATCGAAGACCGGAGTCGTCCACGACACACCGAGGATCGGGCTGAACTCGGCCGAGCTCGCGCCGCCGCTGGGCAGCGCTTCGGCATTCGAATTGAAGAAGATGGGCAGCAGACCGTTGATGGTGAACTGCGACCGGCGCACCTGCTGCTCGAGCCCTGGAGTGGTCGCGAAGAGATTGTCCTGGGGCGACGGCGTGTAGCGGTTCGGCGTACCGAACATGGCATCGTAGCGTGCCGAGTTGGCATCCTCATGCTGGTCCCTGACTTGCGCGGCAAGCGGCACCGTCACCAGACTCGCAGCGGCAAACGAAAGAACCGGAAGAAGAGCACTTGTTGCCGTCCGACAACGAAGGCCCTTCATGTCCGCGAACCTTGCTTCCCCCGAAATCCTTGCTCTCATTGGCCACCTGCCAGGACGACATGCCTGGAGTTGCGTCGCTCAACGCATCCTAGTGGCCGCAAAGCCTGCCTTCCTTAGCGCCTCGTCCCTGGATCATACGCCCTGTCCCAAAGACGGCGCGGTCACTCGCGACGTCGCGCGAGAAGCGGAACACCGAAGATCGAGAATTGGGACATGGAGAACAGTTGCAGGATTCCAAGCCAATGTGCACCGAGGCGCTGGTTGTAGAATGGCTTGGCACGGCTTGCCGCAGCACCCGTTGCGATGACTTTGCCGGCTTCCGCTCGACGGGCGCGGCGACCTTCACGAGGCAGTGACGAGTTCTATGCGCTCAATCGAGTGGCTTGGTCCGCATGAAGCAGCCCATGGCGGCGCGAGCGCCAAGATCGGCCGCTTTGAGGGAGAAGGAAGATGATGCTCTCGGGAGAGTCCACGTTTGCCAATTTCCTGGCCGACGCGTTTGCCGTGTTCGTGTTCATCCTGTGGTTCTGGCTGTTCATAACCGCGGCGAGCGACCTCTTCCGCCGACAGGACGTTTCCGGTTTCGGCAAGGTGCTCTGGCTCATCCTCCTCATCGTTCTGCCCTACATCGGCATCTTCGCGTACATTCTGACGCAGGGCGGCGGCATGGCCGAACGCAATCGCGCCCAAGCCCGGCAAGTGAGAGACGAACTGCGCCAGATCGTGGGCTTCAGCCCCGCGGACGAGCTTGCCAAGATCGAACGGCTGAAATCGGAAAAGTCGATCTCCGACCAGGAATATGCCCGCCTCAGGGCGCGGATCCTGCAATAACGTCTTCTGCGCAGCACGTCCGTTCGACTTTCCTATTTGGAGGTAATGACATGAAGAGGCGTGCGATTCTGGCGGGTGGCGCCTCCGCCGCAGCCGGCTTCTCGGTGCAGCCGACCCTTTCGCAATCGACGAGCACTCCCGCCAAGCCCCCGACGGCGACCGAGCTGGAATCTGCCGCCGCGCAACTGCGATCCCGTTTCTCGCGCGACTTCGACCCTGCTTATGTCGAGAATGCGATTCTTCCCTTCTTCATGGTGAGCGTCTTCCACGGGGAACGCCCCATGCTGCCCATGATCGACGTCACCCTTACCAAGGAGAATGCGCTGCCGGCGCATCTGTGGGGCCTGATCAGCAAGAGCTGGAGACCCGCCCCCGAGAAGGGCGTGACGGTATTCCTGCAGGCCCTGGAAAAACGCGGCCCGGATAATCGCCGCAAGCGCATCTACATGAGCGGCGTCACGCCTGATCTCTATCAAGGGATGTACAGCGGCAAGGTGACGACGTTCTTCGAGGCTCTTCTGGGGAACGCCAACGCCGGCAAACCGCTGATGCGGCGCTATCTCGACACGTTCTGGGACATGTATTGGGATCTGCATCTTGGCGTCAAAGGAGAGGCAATCCCGCCGCAAGTGCGCAAGATCGGCATGAGCTTCAACACCGTTCTCGCCTATCTCAATCCGACGGACAGGATCGTCTACGACAACTATATGATCGTCCGGGAGAATCTCGACTTCCTGAAATCCTGGATCGAGGCGCGGCTCGCCGATATCGAAACAGGCAAGACGCCCGCTCCGGAAAAGACGTTCGCCTGGTACTGGCTCAAGAACGGCAAGGACGACGACAATTTCCAGCACAAGGACGTCGTCTTCGAGTGCTTCCACAACTTCGTCGCCTTCAGCCAGTGGGGCAACTCGCTCTACAACATCATGCTCAAGCTGGGCACGGCGACCGGCGATCCGCAGATCCGGGATTGGTTCAGAAAAACCATGGAGAGTGGCCCCGACGGCGCCGGCGACTCGCCCTACACGCCGCTCACGCGCTTCGTCATGGAACTCTTTCGTGTCGTTTCGCCCAACAGCGGCAGCATCTCGTCGCTCCAGGAAACCTCGTCACCGGCGTTCAAGAGGTCCGGCTACATCATCAGCCCCCATACCTCGACGAGCTTCGACGCCGTTCATTGGAAAAACCCCGACGAATTCGATCCGTCGCGCTACGAGAAAGTCCCGACGAGCGCCCAGGTGAATGAGCAGTGGGCCGAGCGGATCGGCATGGCACGGTGCCCCTTCGGCAAGACGACTTTCGACGTGAAGGACGGGAGAAAGGTCTCACTGCACAACAGTGCTGTCGGGACCGTCTTCGGCGTCGCCGACGGCAAGCCGCTGCCCGTTTGCGACTATGCCGGTTTCGCCCCCTTCGGCTTCGGTTATCGTCGCTGCCCGGGGGAACAGCTCACCATCAAGGTTTTCGAGGACTTCCTCAGAACGACATGGAAGCACGGAATCGACTTCGTAAAGCTCGACGTCGCCGATCCGGAAGTGTTGCCGATCGGGCCGACGACGGTCATCCGCGACGATATCGGTTTCACGCGGCGGGCTTAGGAATGCATTGCCCCGACGACCGCCATTGACTGGAGCCCCCGCGACGGGGGGCTTCCGACTGGCCGGCCGGGCATTGACCGGATCCGCATCCTGGCGGTGTCCGGCGTTGCGCGCAGACGCGCGCTCGATCGGGGCTTCGCGCCCTGCCCATTGCAAAATTATGTACGAGAGCGAAACGGACCAGACTCAATCCGCAGATGTATAGGAAACGGAATGCCTGTATAAAAATAGTGCAGAAGCGATTGCGTCCGGCATCTCCCCGGCCGGACGTTACTTTGCAGGAGGCCACGGATGCGGGAGGCGCCGACCTGGTATGCGCGAAAGTACAGCTCCGTCGTGGCCCGCTCCAGCGAATCCGACCCCGACGCCGAGTTCCATATCCAGCAAATCGGCGCGCAACGCCATGCATCGCGTCTGGCGACCATAGATTATGGTGACGCGTTCGTCCTCGACTTGCGGGACAAAGGCGGCATCGCAATGTCAGGAGCGATCAACGACGATGCGCTGACGGCGGTGTTCATGTGGGGCGAAGGGGCCACCTTCAACGGGCAACGGGCTGAAATCCCGCAGTTGCGGATCGTCGGTCCAGGAACGGAATTCAAGCTGGAAATGCCCGGCAGCTATCGCCTCATGCGGATCGGTCTGCGCGGCTCCACACTCGACTCACTGCGCGCGGCCTCTGCTTCCAACCCGTACCAGCGAAACTGGCTGATGCCCGGAGTGCACGTGCAGCGCTTCGCTCCGAGAGCCGAACTGGAGCTTCAGCAGAAACTGCTGCGAACGGTAGGGTTCGCGGAAGCTGCCGCGCAGCGCGGCTGCAACGTCAGCGCCGGCCTCGCGGTCGCGGCGAGCGAGGCAGGTGCCGCGCTCGCGCAGGCCCTCTACCGCACGGAAGGACTGTCCGCCCGCACTCTCGGTTCCGGCGACCGACGCGATATCGTCGATGCCGCTCTCGCCATCCTGGAGGCGACGCCACACGGCCCGGTTTCGGTCAGTGCCGTCTGCGAAGTGCTGGGCGTCGGCGAACGAACGCTGGAGCGCGCTTTCCAGGAACGGCTGGGGCTCAGCCCTCGCGCCTATGAAAGGGAGCGGCGGTTGCGGGCGGCGCACGGTCTCATCCTGACGGAGGGCGATCGCCTCTCGATCACCGATATCGCCATGAGCTTCGGTTTCTGGCACCTCGGCCGCTTCGCGGGAGCCTATGCGGCGCTTTTCGGATGTTCGCCCAGCGAGACACGGCGGCGCATCTGGGGAGAGCACGCCGCGGAACCGATGGATCTTATCGAATCCGCCGCCTGAGGGTAGCTCGCACCGACACGCACCTTCTGCCAGCAACTCCGGCGTGTCGGAAAGTGGATAGAGATTGCCTGTCCCACGGGAGACTTTGGCGATCCGATCTCATTGCTGGCGCCCGTCTCAGAACGACTTTGGTTCTCGGGTGTTCACGGGATGAGAAATTGAAAGGCACGCAGACCCCGCGGCAGGAGGCCGCCGCTCGTCCGGGGGGTCCGGAACCGGAGTTGGCCGGAAGTGCCGGGAGAGTAGAATCATGTTCGATCAACCGCCGCCCCCCATGGTCGAGCCATCCGAAAATGCAAACGGCGACGAACGGCTGCAATGCACTATCGAGAGGGACACCTCTTCCGTCCGGCCTGCTGAGCAGTTCGATCTCTTCCGCAGCTGGCATGCGGGCATTGCCGAAATTTTGCCAGTCCCCGCAGAAAGCCCTTCATTTCCTGCCCATCAGACGGTGTGGACTCTTGGAAATCTGACGTTCACCCATGTGAAGGCGCCGGACGCCCCCTATGGTTGGCGGCATTTGGACAAACCGATGACAGACAATTGGTGTCTGCATTTGCCGCTGCCAAAGTCTCCGCCTCTTGGAGAGAATTTGGAGGTCGGAGATTTAGGGTTGCGGTCTTTCACGGATCCGTTCGAGTGCGTGTCGGAGAAGACCGATCACCTCGCTCTGTGCATACCTCGCAATCTCCATTTCCTCCAATCATCCAGGATTGAAGTCCAGGAGACCTCGAAACGATTCCTGACGGATTACCTGCTTCTCCTGCATCGTTCCCTCCCCGATCTGAGGAACGCCGATGCACCGCATATTGCCGCGGCAACAACCAGCTTGCTCGCCGCCTGTCTCGCACCGTCACCCGACCATAGCGCCGAGGCGCAGCGCCCGATCGAGGCCTCCATCATGAACCGCGCTTCCCGAACCGTTGCGAAACATCTGGCAAACCCGAACCTGGCGCCGGATTGGCTCTGCCGTGAGCTCGGCGTGTCGCGGTCCAGCCTGTACCGAATTTTCGAACCGGTCGGCGGCGTTTCGACCTATATCCGTCGCGAGCGGCTGCGCAAGACACGCGATGCGCTGGTGGACAGTGCGGATGGACGATCGATCTCCACCATTGCCGAGCAATGGGGCTTTACGGATCCCTCCACATACAGCCGGATGTTCAGGAAGGAATTCGGCCTTTCACCCAGCGAAGCGCGCGCGGAAGGCTGGCTGAACGTCGAATGCGCGCGGCCGACGGACGAGGCGCACGTCCTTCGCAATCTCATGCTCGGCAGCTCTTAGAGGCCGCCCACGAGACGTGCATGTCGTCGGCGACGAGCGATTTCAGTTGCAGCGAACGACAACCGTCGCCGGACCGCGTACGGATCTGACGTCGCCGCTGCTCGGCATGTTGTCCATGTTGAGCACGGTATAATTTCCGCCCTTGCACATGGCCAGGGCGCGAGTCCGACAACCGCCGGGATTATCACAGTCGATCGAGATTGCGGGCTTGTCATCGGACCAGGTGATCATGCGGGCGGTGGAGCGGGTTTCACGATCAGCGCCGGGCTCGCTCTTGGGGTCGGCGCAACCGAGAACGATGCCGACGGCACCGCCGACCAATGCCAAGCGCACAATGGATCGCAACATCATCTTGTCCCCTCCCCCGCAACAATCCGGCCTGCGGTGCGTCAATCTCGGCGACTGGCGTCGGCAGAAAGTGAAAGGCCTTGGTTCAATCGAAATCGACCAGGTCACGGACCTCGAAAGGCTTCGGTGGGGTTGTCGGCACCTTCGCCGCCGTGCCGGGAAGGATCTCGAAGTCGGGCGTGAACGGAACCAGGATAGTGCGCAGTCGATCGAAGCCCGTTCTGTCACCCTCGAACCGCGCCTTGCCCGCCGCGATCAAGTCATCGAACGACGACTGACCCATCATCACCTGGTTGAGATCGGCGCGGTTCACCGTCACTGTCAGGTCCGGGTTCTTCGCCTGGAAGCCTTTGATGTTGGTGAGCGTCGCATTGGTCATCTCGATCGTGTACTGCTCGCCGTTGTCCGGCGTCACGAGATTGACGGTGAATCGCATCCCCTCGGCCTTCTTCGGATCGAGACTGATGCCGACGAAGTCGAGCCATTGCTCGGTGGACATCGCGCGGATCACGTCTGGTCCGGTCGCCCGAGGCGGAATGCCTCCCGGCTGGCCGTTGCGCAGCTCGAACGCGCCCTGCAGGAAACTGTTGCGCACACTAGTGCTTTCCGCCCGGTAGCCCAGCTGCTCGTAGACATCGGCCAGCACGCGGCGCGCCTGCTGGTTCTGCGGCTCGGCAAAGACCAGCTTGTTCAGGATCTCGGTGGCGAGAAGCAGCTTGTCCTGCGCCAGCAATTCCTCGCCTCTGGCGATGATCTTCGCGGAGCCTCCCATCATCTCGACATACAGCGGTGCCGACTCTTTCGGTGACAGCGGGATCAGGTTGACCGGATTGCCGTCATAGTGGCCAAGGAAGCGGTTGATCACGGCGCGCGTGTTGTTCTGCACATCGCCGTGGTAGCTGCGCACGGCCCATTGGTCGCGCAGGCTCTTCGGCACTTCATACACGTTGTGGATCTCGTTGATGGTCACGCCCTGATTGGCGTAATGGAGCACTTGGTTGTTCAGGTTCGCGTATGCGTCGCGTTGTGCGCGCAGCACCTCCTGAACACGGGCGTTGCCCCAACGTGGCCAGCTATGAGAGGCAAACATCACCTCGGCTTCCTGCCCGAACTTGTAAAGCGTAAGGGCGACCTGCTTCGACCAGTTGTGGGCATTGCGCACCTGCGCGCCGCGCAGGGTGTAGATATTGTGAACGGTTGCTGAGACGAGTTCCGAGGTCCAGAGCGCCTTGAACTGGGGGAAGTAGGTGTTCATCTCAACCGGCGCCTCGGTATCGGGCACGTTCTGGAACACCATCTGCACGCCATCAAGCGTGATCTCCTCGACCTCCTTCTTGACCAGCCGGTTTGGCGCGATCAGACCCGTGTTGCCGTTGGCGACATTCTTGCCAATCGCCTGGTCGACGTGGCCGTGTGGATTGCGCTGCAGCAGCACGGCGTACTGCCACTGCACACGGCGAGACATCGCATTGCCGGCGAAGACGTTCTCGGAGATCGCCGCCTCAAGGAAGCCCTCCGGCGCGATCACCATGACCTTGCCGCTGGCGGCATCGGCCTCGTCCATGACGCCACGTACGCCGCCGAAGTGGTCGACGTGCGAATGCGAGTATACGACGCCGACGACGGGACGCTTGCCGAGCTTGTCGTTGATGAAGGCGAGCGCCGCACGCGCAGTCTCCTGAGCCGTCAGTGGATCGAAGACGATCCAACCCGTATCGCCCTTGATGAAGCTGATATTGGCGAGGTCGTAGCCACGGACCTGGTAGACGCGACCGGGGACGACTTCATACAGGCCATAGCCCATGTTCAGGACGGCCTGCCGCTGCAGCGAGGGGTGGATGCTCTCGAAGTCCTTGCCGGTCAACAGCCAACCGTAGCTCCCCATGTCCCACGCGACGTGGCCGGCGTCCGCCATGATTTTCGTATAGGAGGGCTCGGCGATGAACCCTTTCTTCGCTTCGTCGAAATCGCGCTTGTCGGCAAACGGCAGCTCCGCCTTCTGGCCATTGCGCAGTTCAATGGTGAATTTCGACGGCGGCTTTCCGATCGGGTCGAAGTGCTGCGTCGCGCTCGCCCCGCCGTCGGAGGGAACCAGCGATGCGCCCGGACTCTGGGCCGACGCGCCAAACGACACCAAACCGGCAAGAACGGACAACAGCGTGAGACCGGGTCGCATCATTTCCCCTCCTGATGCTGATAGACGTGCCTGTCGGAGCAGAGGGTTTTCTTGCTGACAAAGCAGATGAAAGCCCGAGTAGCACCTCGCTTCAGCTCGGAGAAGTTTCCCGAGGCATCGCGTCAATGGTTTGGGACTCTGAGCACAGGTTGGGGACGCCAAGTGGCGTATGGCTTGAGTCCCGTCAGCCTTTCGCCGGAGGTACCAGTGCTGGCCGTGCTTTAAGTTCAAAAGCTGCGAGACTTTGGTGCTGCCACGGCATTAACCCGAATTACGTCAGTAGCAATCGGCTCAAGCGCCTGATTCCGAAGGCCTATCCGGATCCTATCGAAGGCCTCATCGTAGCGGGCCGGCCGCGTGTCGGCCCTATGTCTTGCGTGCTAGGACTATGCGCCGTGCGATCAAGGACGGTAAGGAGCCGTCGGACATGGACGAGCTGACATGCCATGAGAGTTCCCACAGCAATGAGAAAGAGCTCGGTTGGTTCGTATGCCGCGGTCCGGGCCAGGTGACGGCGCAATCGTGACGACAGCACTGTTGCGGCTCCATAGATGGGCCCTCCCCTCTGTGGGCGATTGGCCCGGCGGACCGATGTCGCCCTCGCTTTACGGCTACGTCCTCAAAGTGAGCCGCGAACAGCAGATCCGCCTCGGTCTGCTCACGCTCTTGGTTTTTCCACTCTCCCTGATGCCGCTGGAGCTGCAGCGGCGCATCGTCAACTATGCGGTGGCCCACTCTGCCGTCGAACAGCTGCTGGCCCTTGGCGGGCTGTATCTCGCCGTGCTGCTGCTGCAGAGTGGCTTGAAATTCCTGCGTGATGCCTACATCCACAGGATCGCCGAGGGTGTCACGCGTCTGCTTCGCAGGAAAATCATCCGACGTGAACCGCTCGATGGCGGCATCGACGAAGGTACCAAGCAAGCCATCCTCTCGGCGGAGTCGGAGAAAGTCGGAGGCTTTGTCGCCGAGAGCATCTCGCTTCCCATGCTGCAGGCCGGCACCGTGCTCAGTATCGCCGCCTACATGCTGATCATCGAGCCGCTGGTCGGGTTGGTCGCAATCGTCTTTTTGGCACCGTCGGTCATCGCAGTCGGTCTGGCGCAACCTGTGCTCAACCGGCTGTCCCGATCGAAAATTACCGTGGTTCGCACCCTGAGTGGATCTGTTCTTCGCGACAGCCGCAACGATGCTGCGAAAGCCGCAGACTCCGACGCGCTCGTCGAGCAGATCTATGACCTGCGCCTTCGTTTCGTCAATCTCAAGGTCGCAACGAAGTCGTTCAACCAGCTGGTCACTGGCTTGGGGCTGCTAAGCATTCTACTGGTTGGCGGCTGGCTCGCCATTCAGGACCGGACGGAGATCGGCATCATCGTGGCCTTCATGTCGGGATATGAACGGATGACCAGCCCGGTCCGGGATTTGCTGAACTTCTATCGCCGTCTATCCACGATGCGCGTGCAGTACGGGTTGGTGGCGGATGCCTTTGCGTAAGGCATGATCTACCGAGGCCACGAATTCGAAGGGCCGGCGCCCATCCATCTGAAACTTGCTCTTTGCCCCATCTGGACGAGCGCCGGGTCTCTACGGAGCGATTGCACTCCAACGACAGCCGAGTCGCGGCTCGGTGACGGTGAGTGACTTTGGCGAGCTCGCCGCGTTTGCAACAACCCGGAGCGTAGTGCCCCCCATACTGAAGTCCGTCGTGTACACGCCCGGCGATGTCTGTGTCATGTTGCTGGTTATGCCACCGGCTGAAGTGACCGACGCGGCATCACCCGTTGCCCTGAACGTATGAACACGCGAAAGCGCTGCATCGAACCGTGTGCAACCTGCAGGATTCCGCTCCGGAACCACCCTGAATTCGATGGGCGCGCTCGTGGCCGTTGCGGACTGTGTCGATGCTTGCGGCGTCGATTCTTGTTGCGCCGAGCATCCAGTGATGACGGCGCCTGCCATCGTCAGCGCGTAGAATGGGCCAATCAAGTTGCGCATCTTCTTCCTTTCCTTCCGGAGCCGGTCTCGATGCATTGTAAGGTGAGGGCCTCTACACCGTTTGGCTCGAAGTCCCATGATCGGGCTGAGCGTCCCAATCCCTTGCCAATCTGCCCCGTATTCTGAATCGGCTCTAGGCTGCGCCAGCAGCCACCGCCAGATTGAGCGCCGCTATGCGCTGAGCGGGGATGGTCAAAGAAACCGGATCAGGTCGCCAAAACTCTCAGGCTTCAACAGCAGTCGATCGTTCGATGTGTGTGCCTGAATCAGCCGACCGAAGGACGCGCCTCTGACGTCGCTTGGAGATATCCCGAACTGCCGGCGGAACATTCGACTGAACGACGAGGCATCAGGGAAGCACAGTTCAAAGGCAATCGCGGAAATGGGCTTGGGATTTTCCCCGTCACGCAGCTCCTCATAGGCCGCCACCAGTCGCTTGCTCTGTATGTACCTGGCCACTCCACCCTCACCGTCGAGCAGTCGATAAAGCTGTGAGCGTGACATGCCCACTTCCTTGCAGAGCATGGCGGCGTCCAATGCCGAAACCCGCAAGCGCCGCTCGACCGCGCGGCGCACCAGCTCCAGCCGGCTGGCTCGAATTGGTGTTGCCGCTTCGACGATTCGGTCAGCTGTAGGTTTGATGCAGGCGGCGACCATCGCGCGCAGGGCGTCCTTTAACCCCTGGGCCGCTCCCTGCTCCAGGGTTGGCAGGCTGCGCTCGAGCAGCAACAGATACTCCGCAAGCAATCTCCCATTGGGCGAGTCCAGTGGAACGTCGCGCGCAGCGTCCATCACGGCGGCGATTTCGCGAAAGTCGTCGCGTCCCAGATAGAGCTGGACGCGATCGTAGTCGCTTCGCTCGCTCTCCATCGGATCGGCCAGCGACTGCACTAGCGGAACCCCAGGAGCCGGTTCCGCCACAATGTCCCCGGCCAAGACCTTGTGCGTTCCTCGCTTGGTGAGCGTAATGACCCAGTGGTCGATCGAATCGCGATGAATGAGCGTCCGGCTGCGTCTGCCCGAGACTCCCGGCGCTGTAACACGGCTGAAAGCAAAACCATCCAACCGCCACGTCAAATGCTTGGCTTCGAATCCCTGCAACTCCGGCCGCAACGGTACCGTGTCGAAGACACGCCCATACCATTGCTTCCAGGCTTCGAATTGTTGTGACCGCGGCAAATACCGAGTGTCGAATACCTCTGGGTCCATAGAGCCCACTTCAACACAATGGTTGTATATTAGAGTAATTATACCTCGCAGGATTTGGCATGTCTTCGGCCACAGGCCCCGCTGGCAGCCAAAATGGCGGCATTGCAGAGCGTATGCGATTCTCGCCCGATGCTTGTTAACCAATGCATCGGCGCGACGCCGAGACTGGCGCGCGGCTCGCTTGCCGCCCGGACGCAATCAGGAAGAGCGCAGGCAGTCGATGAACGTGCGGGTATCTGCCCCGACTGGCGACTTCGGCTGCGGCGCCGGTGGAAGGCCAGCATACGTTGCGGCCCTCACGTCGGTCGGACTGATACCGAACTCGCGCTTGAACGCCCTGCTGAATGAGGAAGGGTCGGAAAAGCACAACATATCGGCAACCTCGGCGATCGGGAGATTGCTTCGAGCATCGCACAGGATCGAGAAGCTTTCCGAAAGGCGCTGGCGCTGGATGTAATGAGCCACGCCACCTTCATCCTCCAATAGCCGGTATAGCTGCGAGCGCGACGTCGCTGCATCGCGGCACAGTTTTGCCAGGCCCAGTGACGGCGAACGCAGGTTCCGGCGCACGGACTGACGCACTCTTTCCATCAAAGTCAGCCTGATCTGATGGCTGGCCGCCAACTGCCTTTCACCGGTCGGCGCAAGGCAAGCCAGCAACATCGCCCCCACGGCCTTGCTCAGCCGACTTGCAGCGTCATCGTCCAGGGTCGGGAGATTCCGCTCAAGAAGCAGGATGTAGTCGGCGAGCATTCTTCCTTCAGAACAATCGAATGCCATTCCCCTGGCCGCATCGACCACGGGCGCAATCGTCTGGAAGCTATCGCGGGGCAACAGGAGTTGGAGACGGTCATCGTCCTGCCTTTGCCGGATGCCGATCTCCTCACCAAAGGAGAGAATGAAAGGAGTCATTGGCGCTACCTCGAACGAGGCGTTGCGCATCGTGACATCGCTCACGCTTTTCTTGCTGAGCGTAATTACCCAATGGTCCACCGAATTGTGACGGATCATGGACTTTGTCCGGCTGACCGAATTCGGCGGAGAGACGACTCGGCTCAGCGTCACCCCAGGGACGGTCCAAGTCCAATTGGTGGCGATGAAATCGTCATTGCTGGGACTTTTCGGCGCGACATCGAAGATAGTGTCGTACCAGGCGCGCCAAGCATCCAATTGCCGAGCCTTGGGCAGATCTTTCGTCTCAAAGCGATGAGCAAGCATGCCCACCTCCGCGTGGTTCCGCAGTCTTAAGCGGTTCTCCTGGCAGGCGTCTGCAAGGAATAGTTGCGATGACGCCTTTGATTCAAAGATAGAGATCCTGGGCACAGCCCGGGACGCTCGGCACAGGCCCTGGGCGGCTAGTTTCGTCCACGCAATAGGAGTCTGCGCCTCACCGCAACCCACAATTCAGTCGCTGTGCGACCGCTACAACCCGGCGAGAGGCGAATGCTTATAGCATCGGCCGCCTGACGACGGCGCGCGCGAACGGCGCGTCGCCCGGTATGGCGCAGCGCGGCACCGCCGGTAATGCCCAGCTGGAGGCGGGCGAAATGCTGCCATGCATTTGCCGTGCCGGCGGAGCCGCTCAGGCTCGAGGTGTGAGTGCCCCCGATCGGGCGCACACCCGACAGCGTTCAGCGATCCCGCGGAATGAATCCCGGCACGCCGGTCCCCACGACCGAGTTGAACCGGATGTTGGCCGCGATGGCGGTGCGGATTTCCTGCATGGCATCTTCCGGCAGGGCCGAAACCTCGAAGTTCTCGCGGATGCGGTCGGGCTTGACCGACGTGGTCAAGAGAGCCGTGCCGCGCTGCACCGCCCAGGCGAGCGCGACCTGGGCAGGGGTTCTCTCGAGCCGCCGGGCGATGGCGACGATCGCCGGGTCGTCGAGCAATCGCGGCTCCATCGCATGCCCCAGCGCTGCAAACGCCAGCAGTACGATCCCCTGCTTCCGGCAATAGTCGAGCAGATCCCATTCCGGGAGATACGGATGGGCCTCGACCTCGACGACCGCGGGCTTGATGCGTGCCGCATCGACGATCTCTCGCAGTTTCTCCAGATTGACGTTCGACAGGCCGATCGCCCCGCACTTGCCCTCGTCGACCAGGCGCTCCAGCGCCCGCCAGGTATCCACCAACGTCACGCCGGAATCGTAGACGATCTGGCCGCGCTCGTCCTTCGGCTCCTGTTCGTCACCCGGCCGGAAGGCAAACGGCGTATGGATGAGATAGCAATCGATGTAGTCGAGCTGCAGCCGCCGGCGGCTCGCCTCGAAGGCAGGCGCGACCCGCTCGGGACGATGATTGTTGTTCCAGAGCTTGGTCGTGATGAACACGTCCTGCCGCCTGATCGCGCCCATCTTGAAGATGTCTTGCATGGCGTCGCCGACCGCCTGTTCGTTGCGGTAGCGTTCGGCACAATCGAAGTGGCGAAACCCCACCTCCAAGGCCGCCTTGGTCGCCTGCCGGGTCGTGACGGGATCGGCAATCAGCGTCCCGAACCCCAGCGCAGGCATTGCACCGGATCCGTGAGCGAGGGGGATCTTCGCAAAACGAAGAACGTCGGGCGCTGCCATGCTTGTCCTCCTTCGTTCCAATATCCAGGTCGCACGAGGACGTGCGGGATCGTCCACCTCGCGCCGTCTGCGTTCACCGAATTCGCTCGACCCATTGAGCGCGTGATGGTCCCGGTTCGAATGGATCGCCGAAGTATTGGGTCTCGCGAACGACCTTCCCGTCCTTCAGCTCCATGATGCTCACCGTGTAGGACGGCTGCCCGTCGTAGGTGAGGACGAATTCGGTGATCCAGAGATCGCCGCCGCCCAGGACGCGTCGCACCGTGAAGCGCTTCTTGCTCGGCTGTGCGGCGCGCGACGCCTGTATGTTGCGCCGGCCGCGGATGTGCTCGCCCGATTGCGGGTACTCGAGCACGGCGTCCTCGCGGTAGATCTCATGCTCCCGCTCGAAGTCGCTGGCGTCGGACGCCATCCAGTGGAGATCCAAAGCGGCCCGAAACTCGCGGTTTTCCATCGCGATCCTCCGCGCATTGCCGCGCGCTCTTTTCATTGTTTCCCATCGAAGGATAGCCTGCACTGCCCATTTCCAAGACTGGAGCGCGCCCAATTGCCGCCAGCTTTACTGACAACCCATAGCGTCATTTCGCTGTGCCGCGGAAATCGGTCGCTATCGGCTGTGTGGTGCTGGGGGCAGCATGCCCCTGAGCGAGGATTGCGGCTATCAAGGACCGGAGTCATGTACTCCGAAATCGTCCGCCGGCCGGTCGATCTGGATCGACGTCGGAGGGAGGAAAGACACAATGGAAAGACGAAAGCTCTTTGCTGGTGGGGCCGCCCTCATCTATCTGGGCACCTTGGGCGCAGGGCGTGCACAGCAATCCTTTGCCGATGTCGCGGGCGAATGGGAGGGATACACGTCAAACGACGTCAAACTGATCCTCTACCTCGGCGCCGACGGCCGGTTTGCCTTGAGGTTCCTATCGGGACCAGGCGGCGGCAGCATACCCAGAGGACAGGCCACCTGGAGCGATGGCGCCCTCACTCTGAAATATGGCGATAGCGAGATAAACCTGACCAAATCTGCGGATGGACGACTGACAGGGCCATACACGACCGCTCGATCCAAAGGCGTCCTCACCTTCAGTCGGAAGTAAGAACGCCACCGGCCGATTGCCGATGCTGGCAGCTAAACGGCCACGTACGACCGATGCCCCACTTGCCAATCGACGAATGCGGCCAGACACATAGGGCGGCCGCGGCGCCTCATTCCAGGCGCACGCCGGCGGCTCGAACGACCGAACCCCAGGATGCCAGTTCCTGCCTGATCAGCCCGGCCAGCTCTTGCGGGCTGCTCATGTCGACGGTCGCTCCCTGCGCGACGAAGTCAGCCTGCACGTCGGGCATGGCCATCACTTCGCGCAGCGCGGCATTGAGCCGGGCCACAACGGGAGCGGGCGTATCCGGCGGCGCCAGCACGAATATGCTGGTGACCGAATTGAACCCGGGCAGCGTCTCGCTGATGGCGGGCACCTCGGGCGCCGCCGGTGAACGCTTGGCCGAGGTCACCCCAAGCAGCCTGAGCTTCCCGCTCTTGGCCAGTGCCAAGGCCGGCGGCAGGCTGACGAAGCAGATCGGGATCTGCCCACTGACCAGGTCGGCCAGCGCCGGCGCTCCGCCCTTGTAGGGCACGTGGACGATGTCCACGCCGGCCGCCTTCTTGAACATCTCGCCGCTCAGGTGCGCGATATTGCCGACGCCGGGCGAGGCATAGCTGTACTTGCCGGGATGCACTTTCAGCAGATCGATGAGTTCGCGGGTGTTCGCGGCGGGGAATGCCGGGTTCACCACGAGCGAATAGGGCAGATTGCCCAGAGCGCCGATCGGCGTGAGCGTGGTGGGGTCGTAGCCGATCTTGTCGTAGATGGCGGGTGCCACCAGGACGGCCGACTCGGCAAAGAGCAGCGTGTAGCCGTCCGCCGGCGCGCTGGCCAGGCTGGCGGCGGCGATGGTGGAACCTGCACCGGGGCGGTTCTCCACGACCACCGGCTGGCCGAGCATCGGACTGAGCTTGTTGCCGACGATGCGGCCCAGCACGTCGGCGCCACCGGCCGGCGGATAGCCCACCAGCAGCTTGATGGCGCGCGACGGGTAGGCTCCCGCCTGTGCGAACCCGCTGCGGGGCGCGGCAAGCCCCACGCCCAAGCCAGCGCCCAGGACAGACAGCGCGAGTCGGCGGCCCAGTTTTCGATGGCCCAGTTTCATGTCTTCGATGCTCATGCGATGTGACCTCGAATCGGCGCGCTGGAACGGTCTCAGGTGGCGTTGGGCGGGAAGTAGCGGAACTGGAGGCTGCGATCCCTCTCGATCTGCCGGATGAGGTCGATCTCCCAGGTGAGATAGTCGGTCATCGATTTGCGCAGGTCGTCATAGTCGTAGGGGCTGTACCAGACGTCGTCGGTTACCGAGGTCATGTTCTCGAGCCCGCTGGCCAGCGGCAGGCCGGCGGCGGCCCAGGCCGTCGTACCGCCCTCGAGCAGAGACACGGGGAGACGCGACGCGGCAGTAGCGTCGGCGGCGGCGATGGCAGCGAAGGCGCCGTCGTCCGACGTCAGCACCAGCCTCGCCCCCTTCGGTGCACTGGCAGCCACCTGCGCCAGCCCCTCCTCCAGCCGCGAGCGCACCGCGAACCAGGCGCCGGGGATATGGCGGGAGCGAAAACGCAGGCTGCTGGCCAGGTCGACCACCACCGCCTCTCCGGCCTTGAGCAGGCGGTCGAGGTCGAGGACGTTGATCCGCTCGACGCCGACGGCAGCGGCCGGGGCCAAAAGCTCGACCGCTTCGACGCCCTTCTCCAGCGCGCCGCAGGCGCCGAGGCCGCCGGTCAGGACAAACACCTCGGCCCATCCGAGCTGTACCAGCCACGATGCCGTCATGCGTGCGCGCACGCCGTTGTCGTCGCACAACACGATGCGGGCGCCGCGCGTGCCCACATAGTGGTCGGTCGATTGGATGAGTTGGCCGCCGGGCGCGCTGCGCGTGCCGGGGATATGTCCGGCCTCGTACTCCTCGGGGCTGCGCACGTCGAAAACGTACAGCGAGCGCGCCGACTCGGCCTGCAGTTGGCGCAGTCGGGCGGCGTCGATCTCGCGCACGCCGAAGCGCCGCGACACGCGCAACGAGGCCTCGATGGCGCTCGCCAGGCCCCGGGGCGTGGGCGGTGGCGCCACCGCGCGACTGCCGCGGGCCATGGTCTCGCCGCTCAAATGCCAGCCCGCCGTGCCGTTGCGCACGCAGACCACCGGGTTCCTGATGCCGGCATTGATCAGCGACTGCGCGCCGATGATGCCGCGCGTCCGGCCCGCGCAATTCACCACGATGGTGGTCTCCTCGCGCTCGACGAGATCGAAGGCGCGATGCACCAGCTCGGCGCCGGGGCAGTCGATGCCGCCGGGCAGGCTGTAATTGTGGAATTCCGAGTACGGCCGGCTGTCCAGGATCAGCATGTC
>MKRV01000030.1 GCA_001897995.1 Alphaproteobacteria bacterium 65-37
ATGGCCCGAACGGACTCGCACTCACAAGTGGATCTCGTGCTGAGGGTCGCCGCCAGTTTCGCCGGCGCCGCCCTGCCGCTTGGTCAGCAATGGTAGAGCAGCTTGCGCTTTGCCATGATCGGCCCAGGGCAGCCCGCCTTAGCCGAGACTGCCGGCAAAGCGTTCGGCCAGTCGGTCACGCTTGAAGGCCTGAACGACAAAATCGACGAAGACGCGCGTCTTCGACGGCAGCAGCGTGCGGGTCGCGTAGTAGAGGGAGATCGGCCCTCCGTCGCTGTACCACTGCGGCAGGAGACGCACGAGCGAGCCGCGTTCCAGATGCGGCAGAGCGTGGCTCACGGCGATCAATGTCACGCCAAGGCCAAGCAGGGCGGCCCGGCAGGTCGCTTCGGGGTCATCGAGGACGATCGTTTCCGCCAGCCTGACGGGGATCTCGGCACCCGCGGCATTGCGCATGAGGCGTTCGCGAATCCGCCCGGTGCGTGACGAGCGCCATGCGATTCCGTCGTAATGCGCAAGGTCGGCGGGATCAGTCGGCGGTTTGCGAGTCTTGAGATATTCCGGCGAGGCCACCGCAATCAGGTGCAGCGGCGCCAGCGCCCGTGAGACGATGCCTGCCTGCCATTCGATCCCGCCGCCGATCGCGGCGTCGTAACCCTCGGCGATCAGATCGACCTGCCGCGTCGCAAATTGCCAATCGAGCCTGATGCCGGGGTAGCGGGCCAGGAAGGCCGGCATCAGCGGCAGGATGTAGTCCGCTCCGAAGGTGAGGCCCATGCTGACCTTGAGCACGCCCGCCGGCTCGCCGCCGTCCGTCGCCACGCCCGAGATGGCCTGCTGAAGTCCCTCCAGATTGTCCTTGATGGCGAGAAGGAAGCGCTCGCCCGAATCCGTGAGCGTCAGCTTGCGCGTGCTCCTGTGAAACAGCCGGACACCCAGATTGCGCTCCAGCATCGCCACGTTGCGGCTGACAGCGGCCGGTGTGAGGCCGAGCCGACGCGCCGCGGCGGAGAAACTGGCGCCTTTAGCGCTGCGAACAAACGATTCGAGGTTGGCGAGCGTCTCCAGACCACCTCTCCTTCAATGGTTGCTTGTAAGTCTTTCCATTTATTCCCGGCTAATCCAAGGGGAATTTCCCGGCGATAGTCGCCGCGCATCAGGCATTCACCAATCACCTTCAGAGGGCGCCATGACCAGGACCAGCGTAAGCGAAGAGGCAAAGGCCGTTATTCGGCGAAACACCGAGGAAGTGCAGGGCGGGGGAAACTTCGACCTGTTCGAGCAGCTTTTCGCCGACGATTTTCTCGACCATACGCCACAACCGGGACGCACGCCCGACAAGGAAGGTGCCCGCGAGCTCTACAAGGTCCTGCGCGCCGCCTTTCCGGACTTCCACGCCGACATTCACTGGCAGCTTGCCGATGGTGACCGGGTGACGACCTACAAGACCTACCACGGCACCCACAAAGGCGACTTCTTCGGCATCGCCGCGACCGGCCGCAAGATCCAGTTCGAGACCGTCGACGTGATGCGCGTGCGCGACGGCAAGATCGCCGAGCATTGGGGCGTGGCCAATCTCTTCTCTCTCCTGCAGCAGCTCGGCGCTCTCGCCGGGACGCCCAGGGCCTAGAACATCGCACGACAGGAGATAGGACCATGAGCATCGGTATCATTGGAGCCGGAAATATCGGCCTCGCGGTCGCAAAGACGCTGGCGCGCGCCGGCATCGCCGCAACCATCGCCAACAGCCGAGACCCGCAATCGTTGAAGGAGTCCCTTGCCGCTTTCGGCTCGATCATCGAGGCCGGCACGCGCGAACACGCGGCCGCCGCCGATATCGTCCTGATCGCCGTCAACTGGTCGAAACTGCCGGGTGCCCTGGCGGGCCTGCCGGCCTGGAACGGGCGCATCGTCATCGACGCCAACAATCCGGTCGAAGCCCCCCTGTACAAGCCGCTCGATCTGCATGGCCTGGTCTCGAGTGAGGTGGTCGCCAACCTGGTGGCCGGCGCGCGCGTCGTGAAGGCGTTCAACCATTTGCGGGCGGAGGTCCTGGCGGGCGATCCCCATGTCGACGGCGGTCGCCGTGTGCTGTTCTACTCCGGCGACGACAGCGCCGCGAAAGCCGAGGTTGGAGCGTTGATCGATCGCCTGGGTTTCGCCGGCATCGACCTTGGTTCCCTCGCCGTCGGCGGCAAGCTCGCGCAGTTTCCCGGCGGCCCGTTGCCAAACCAGAACCTCGTCAGGATCGGATAGAGCGGCGTGCGCTCAATTGGAGCCATGCAGCGGTTCCAATTGAGTGGCCGCTCATTCTTTTGAACAGGCGCCGGAAGACCCAATCAGGTCTGCCCTGTCAGAGTGCCTGCCTCTTGCCTTCGCCACTTCGATAGCCTCGGGAAGGGGCATCCCGGTGCCTGCGAACACCAGACCCGCTGTCTTCAGTTCGAAAGATGACGATGGCTGGATCAGCGGCGTTCGCTTGGGCAGTCATTTCGCCTGGAGCAATCACGCAGAAGACATTTGGTTAGTATAGCCAATAGGTTAGCGGCCACTCAGGGTGATTATGCATCTGAAATGAGCTCTTAAGTCGACGCGAGGATCGCGTATATTGTGTCTCCCCGCTGTGACGGGCCGCGACTGATGGTATATGGAAGTTACCAGCTGGACATTCGGACATGACGATTAAGAACAACGACGACGTCGCCCATCTCCTGGATGCAACAGGTCGCACCGGCACTCCCTATCGGGAATTTGAAAGCGCCTCGCATCAAATGTCGGCCCCACTGATCGACGCCGTTTTTGGCAAAGCGTCGCCTGATTCGGAGCGGGAACCGCCGCCGATTGCAGTGGGAGCGAGCACAGGCAACGATCTGCTGGCCGACGTTTTCGATCGCATGCCAGGGATGGAGGCGGCGAGGGTCGCCGATCGCAAGAGTGGGCGCGACGCAGCACCCAGGCAGCATCCGGGGCCGGTGGGACCGGCGCCGGCCTCAGCGTCGCGTGGTCCGTTGAGAACATTGGACGATATCCGCCGCATCATCACCCAGCCTGTCGACCAGTCGGCGACGCCGCCGTCGACGGGCAGTCTCAACGGGCTCTTCGACCGATTGGCGCGTTGATGTCCGTCGCCTGCTTTTGTTCGCCCAAGGGCGGTGTAGGCAAGACCTCTCTCAGCATCAATGTCGCGGGCGTGCTGGCGCGCTCCGGCTTGCGCGTGCTCGTCGTCGATCTCGACGTTCAGAACTCGCTCCGCCTGCATGCCGGCATCCAGCTTGCCGATGACCGCGGTTGGGCGCATTGCCTGGTCCACGGACGTTCGATCCGTGAGGGCGTGCTGCCGGCCGGCAACAACCTTCTCGTCCTGCCGTTCGGGCAGGTTACGCCGCCCCAGCTTCATGCCGTGACGGAGCATCTGGCCCGCGACGGCAGCTGGTTGGCCAACACGGTGGCTCCCTTTGTCGAGCGTGGCTTCGTCATCGTCATCGACACGCCACCCGGCCCCTCGATCTTCCTCGAGCAGACCCGGTCGATTTCGACTCTCGACATCGTCATCCTGCAAGCCGACGCCACGTCCGTATCGCTGCTGCCTTCGGTGGAATCGCAGGCCTTCCTGGGGCGGACGCCGGAGGGAGCGCGCCGTCAGGTGCGATACGTCTTCAACCTCGTCGACATGCGTCGCAAGCTGACGCGCGACGTGACCGCCCTGCTGCGGCGACGGCTGGGGCAGGCGATGCTCGGCATCGTGAACTATGACGACAGCTTCGGCGAAGCCGTGGCACATCAGCAGCTGGTGATCGATCGCGCGCCGACGAGCAAGGCGGCGGCCGACGTGCGCGGCCTGGCCGCGGCGGTGCAAGGACTGCTTGTCGACAGCATGGAACCTGAGCTGCGATGACCTCACTCGGCAATGTCGAGCTAAACCCAAACCGGCGAGTCTCGATCGCTACGAGGCTTTTCTACCTGTTTGTCGCGATCGTCGCCCTGGGGCCGGCAGCCTTTGTCGTCATCACCCCCTTCGATCTGCAGACGCAGGCCATCTTCGGCGTCTTTACGGCCTTCATTTTTCTGCTCGTAAACCGCTTCAAGAGCCGCCTGGCGACTCTGGTCATCGTCACCTTGTCGGCCCTCGTCTCGACCCGTTACCTGTGGTGGCGAACGACCGAGACGCTGGGCTTCGTCGATCCTTTCGACATGATGTTCGGTTACGGCCTCTATGCCGCCGAGGTCTATGCCTGGATCGTGCTGATGATCGGTTATTTCCAGGTCCTGTGGCCGCTCGAGCGACAGCCGGCGCCCTTGCCCGCCGACGTTCAGGAGTGGCCGACGGTCGACGTCTACATTCCGACCTACAACGAAAGCCTCGATGTCGTTAAGCCGACCGTGCTGGCGGCGATGGTCATGGATTACCCGGCCGACAAGTTCAAAGTTTACATCCTCGATGACGGGCGCCGACCGGAGTTCAAGCGCTTCGCCGAGGAGGCAGGTTGCGGCTACCTGGTCCGGCCGACCAACGAGCATGCCAAGGCCGGCAACATCAATCACGCGCTGACGATCACCAAGGGCAAGCTGATCGCCATCTTCGATTGCGACCACATCCCGACCCGGGCGTTCCTGCAAATGACCGTCGGATGGTTCCTGCGCGATCGCAAGCTTGGCATGCTGCAGACGCCGCATCATTTCTATTCGCCCGATCCGTTCGAGCGCAATCTCGGCACCTACGGCCGGGTGCCGAACGAAGGCCAGCTCTTCTACGGCCTGATCCAGCCCGGCAACGACTTCTGGAACGCGACCTTCTTCTGCGGCTCGTGCGCGGTGCTGAGCCGCGAGGCGCTCGATGAGGTGGGCGGCATTGCCGTGGAGACGGTGACCGAGGACGCCCACACTTCGCTGCGCATGCATCGCCGCGGCTGGAACACGGCCTATCTCCGCTGGCCGCTGGCGTCCGGCCTGGCGACCGAGAGGCTTTCGATCCATATCGGCCAGCGCATGCGCTGGGCGCGCGGCATGATCCAGATCTTCCGCACCGACAATCCGTTGCTGGGGCGGGGCCTGAGTATCGGACAGCGCATTTGTTACCTGAATGCGATGATGTACTTCCTGTTCCCGGTGCCGCGCTTCGTCTTCCTGACGGCGCCGGTGGCTTACCTGCTGACGTCGCAGAATATCATCGTGGCCAGCGCGCTGATGGTCATGGCCTATGCCGGACCGCACCTGTTCCACACGCTGAGCACACAGTCGCGGCTCGACGGCCGGTACCGCTACTCGTTCTGGGGCGAGATCTACGACAACGTGCTGCTGTTTCACATCATGGGGCCGACGCTGCTGGCGCTGATCAACCCCAAGGCCGGCAAGTTCAACGTCACCAGCAAGGGCGGCATCCTGGAGAAGGAGCTCTACGACACGCCCATCATGCGGCCGTTGATGATCCTTGCCGTGGTGCTGATGGCCGCCATCGGCGTCGGCTTCTATCGTCTTCTCTTCACCGAGCTGTTCCCGGGCGACGCTCCCGTTCTCTGGATGAACCTGTTCTGGTGCTTCTATAGCGCTTTCACCGTATTCGCCGCGCTCGCTGTCGGTCGGGAGAGGCGGCAGGTCAGGGCCCAGCCGCGCGTGCGGATCAGGCAGCCGATCGCCCTCTACTTCGACGGTCGCCGGTCGTTGATGGGACGTACCGAGGACCTTTCCCTCGGCGGTGGCCTGCTGAGGATGGACGACGTCGCAACCGAGGTGGCGATGAACGAAGAGGTCGTCATCAATTTCGAACAGATCGACGACGTCTCCAGTGTTCCCGCCCGTGTCGTTGCCGTCAGCGGCCGTGAGGTGCGCATCGAGTTCATGCCGACGTCGCTGGAAGAAGAGCGCACGATCGTCAGTGCCGTGTTCGGACGCGCCGATGCCTGGCTCAACTGGGACGACCGGCCGCCCGACACTGTCGGAAAATCCCTGATCGATCTCTCGGGGGCCATTCGCGGCCTGGCCGGCATGGCCGCCCGCAATCTCCGCCGTTCCCGGCCATCGGTACAACAACAGCTTCCGGCGCCGTCGAGGTCGACGTGAGGATTGCAACAGTCCGTCGCGCAGCGATGGCTCTTGTTTTCGCGATCATTACTCCTGCCGTAGGGCAACAGGATATCGGTCCGCGGACGGGTGCCGATTCGCAGCCGACGAATTTGTTTCCGCCGCAAGTGAATCCGCCGTCGCTTCAATCCGCGCAGCCCGTTCAGCTCACGCCGAAGTTCGAGCTTCCGTCCAGCCTGCCGCCCATACCGTCGGGCGTAGCCGTCATTCCGGCACCGGATGCGCCGGGCCTGCGGCAGCAGCCCCCGTTGCCGACGACGACGCCGATGCCGCCGGCGAACGTGGCAACGCCCATCGTGCCGCCGACAATACCGCCTGCCGCCAATCCGGTACCGGCGGGCGCTCAACGACCGGCAGCACCGCAGGCCCTTCCACCGACTGCACCCGCTGCGACTCTGCCGCCCGCCGCCGTGCCTGCAGCGCCCGTACCGCCCCCATCAGCAGGGCCGCCGCCGTCCGCAGGCCTGCCGCCGGCAGCTCCGGCTGGGACGGCGACGCCTGTCCCGTCCCCCGGACCGAGCCGGCCCGACATGCTGCCGCCTTTCTCGGCACCCCCGATGGCGGCCTATCCGATGTTCACGGGAGTTGCGGAAGGTCGCAGCCAGCTCATCCGTCTGCGCGACCTGCGGAGCAAGGCGCTTCATCTCGAAGGCGCCGTTGCCGAGGTCGGCATTTCCTTCACGACCCGCCAGGACGACGCCTTCGTCGCAGCGCGCATGAGCCTCGTCTTCAGCTATTCGAATGCCGTTGCCCGCGATGACGGCGAGCTCCAGGTATTTCTCAACAATGAGCCGATCGGTTCCGTCGCCCTGGGAAAGGCGAGAGGGCCGAAATCGCGCGCCGAATTCACCTTCACGCCGGCTCTGCTGTCGACCGACAACCGCCTGCAATTCCGCTTCGCCCTCAAGGGCCAGGGCGCGAAAGCCTGCACGCTCGATCGCGACAGGGCGATCTGGGTGAATATCGAACCCGCGACGTTCGTCTATCTCAGCACGACGCGGCTACCGACTGCAGACGACCTGGCATCGCTGCCGCGTCCCTTTGCCGATCCCAAGGATCCGCTGCCCCTCAGCCTGCCCTTCGTGCTGCCGTCCGATCCGGAGCCGGGGGTGCTGCAGGCTGCCGGCATGGCTGCCGGATATTTCGGTCTGATCGCGGGCAACAAGGGGGCGTCGTTTCCGGTGCAGTATACCGGCCTGCCGGCCGGCAATGCCGTCGTCCTGGTGGCGGGCGGCAACTATCCTCCGGGGGTTGCCGCCATTCCCGGCGAAGGTCCGCGTGTTGCAGTGGTCGCCAATCCCTCGCAGGTCGACAGCAAGCTGCTGCTGATCATCGGCGAGAATGCCGAGCAACTGCAGGCCGCCGCAGCGACCCTGGCGACATCCCCATCGCGTCTGAGCGGCGGCTGGTCGGCCGCCAACGCGCCGTTGCCGCCGCCGCGGCAGGCGTATGATGCGCCAAAGTGGATTCCCAGCAATCGACCGGTGCGGCTCGGCGAGCTCGGCGATGGCGGCGCTATCAACGGCCGTCGGCTGGTCGATTCGCCCCGCGTGTCTTTCCGTACGGCACCCGATCTGTTCTTCGGCGCGCTTTCGGGCGGCAAGATGTACCTGCACATCCGTCGTGCCGACGACAGCTGGATCGATCCCGGCAATTCACGCGTCTTCGTCGACCTCAACCAGCGCACCGTCGGCGAGATACCGCTGGAACCCAAGCTGAAGGTGCTGTCGCGCTTGAAGGAATGGCTGCTCCCGGGAAATGCCGAGGACCGCGTCAGCCAGGTGCTGCTCCCGGCCTTCCAGCTGCAGAGCCAGAACCATCTCGATTTCCTGTTCGAGCTGCGGGCCAAGGCGAATACCGACTGTGAAATGCTCGACTGGAGCGAACGCACCGGCATCGATCCCGACTCGACGATCGATCTCAGCCCCGTCGCCCATTTCGCCGCTTTTCCGAACCTGGCGCTGTTCGCCAATGCGGGCTTCCCGTTCACCCGCTATGCCGACCTCGCGACCACCGCGTTCGTGATGCCGCAAGCGTCGTCGGCGGAGGAGGTCCAGTCGTTTCTGAACCTGCTGGGCATGATGGCGGATGCCACGGGCGTGTCGCCGACCCGCTACAAGGTCGTCGACGCTGCCCAGGTCGACTCGGTGGCCGATCGGGATCTCATCGTCATCGGGCTCAATTCCACCCAGCCGCTGCTCAAGCGATGGGAGTCCTTCAACTCGGTCCACATCACGCCGACCAGCGTCACGGCGGCGCCCGGCCTCAGCTTCCTGCAGCGTCAGTTCCAGCCGACCGATCCGCGCGCGCCGTACTATCGCGGCGCCGCCCCGGAACTCGCCAAGGCCAATCTCGGCAAGCCCTACGCCTTCCTTTCCAGCTTCTGGTCGCCACTCGATGCGGATCGGCTGGTGGTCATGGTCGGCGGTACCCAGCCGGCCGCCCTGGTCGATATGAGCAACCATCTCGGCGACCCGGAGATGGTCGCCAAGGTGCAAGGCGACTTCTATTACCTGACAGGCAGCAAGGGCGAATTCTACACGTCCGGGATCAGGAAATTCGTCGGCGGGCTGCCAATTTGGTGGCGAATTCAATGGCTTGCCGGATCTTTTGAGCTTGCTACATTCATTTGCGTTGTTTGTGTTATATTCATCTTCGCCGTAACGATTGAACGATTCTCGGCGCACAGGGCTAACCGGCTTCTCTCCCGAACGTTGTCGGACGGAAGCTGACCAAGTTTGGGGTCTGATGAGAAGGACGGCGCGTTCGGAGCGTAGCGGACGACTTACCAGCGTGCTCGCCGGTGCGGTCGCCGTGTTGTCCGTGTCGGGCGACGCCTTGGCGGCGCCGCCGACCACGGCCGAACCTTCATCGTCGTCGATCTACGGCCTGCTGTTCGAGCAGGCGTCGATGTGGCGGGAGCGCAATCGCCCCGACCTTGCTGCGCAGTCGTTGCGCAAGATCCTCGAAAGCCAGCCCGACAATGCCGAGGCGTTGTTCCAGCTTGGCTCGATCGAGCTGCAGAATCAGCGTTTCGAGCAGGTCCGCGCGACGATCGCACGCCTGCGTCAGATCGATCCCCGCGACGCGCGTGCCGCCGAACTCGAACGCGCGATGGCGGTCGGGCAGACCGATGAGGTCAGCCTGGCCGAAGCCCGCCGTCTTGCCGCCGCCGGCGCCTATGATCGCGCCATCGCACTCTATCAGCGAGCCTTTCGCGGTGGCCCGCCGCCCTTCGACCTCGCCGTAGAATATTACGAAACGCTGGCGGGAACGGGCGCCGGCTGGGAGGAGGCGCGGATCCGGCTCAAAGCGCTCGCCGAGCGCAGCTACGCGACCTCTCGAACCAAGTTCGCCTATGCCCGCATCCTGACCTACAACGAACAGACGCGCCGCGAAGGCATCGTCCTGCTGGCGGAACTGGCGAGCGATCCTGCCGTCGGGCAGGCTTCGTTCGAAGCGATGCGCCAGGCCATGCTCTGGCTCACGGTCGGGCCGCACGACAAGCCGTTCTTCGACTCCTACCTCCAGCGTTTCCCCGGCGACACGGTCGTGCGCGACAAGCTCGCCGACGCGCAAAGGCCGGTGCGACTGGATCCGCTGGGCGCTGCCCTCGCCGAAGCCTATCGGCTCTCGGACCAGGGCCTGAACGACCAGGCCGTTGCCCGCTTCGAAGGCGTCCTGCAGTCCGATTCCGCAAACGCGGACGCGGTTGCCGGCATCGGTATCGTGCGGTTGCGGCAGGAACGCTTTGCCGATGCAAAGAGCCAGCTCGACAAGGCCATCAAGTTGGCGCCCAGCCGGGCGGCCGATTGGGCGCCGGCACTCGAAGCGGCAAACTTCTGGCTATCGTATCGGGAAGCCGTCGCGTTGCGCGATCGCGGCGACCTCACTCAGGCAGAGAAGATCCTGCGCCCCCTGGCCGACCATACCGGCACGACCAAGGAACGCGCGGTGGCCCAGGCTTTGATGGGCGATCTGCTGCGCCGCCAGGGCAAGCAGCGCGAGGCCGAGGGCTACTACCGCGATTCCCTCAATCGCGACCCCGGCAACAAGGAAGCCCAGGCCGGCCTTTATCAGGTCATGACGGCCCAGGGGCGCGACACGCGCAGCGAGCCGCTGCTTGCCAACATCGATGCGTCGACGCGCAACCGCATCCAGTCCAACGGCGCCCAGGAAGCCGCACAGCGCCTGCGCGTCCAGGCCGCCGGCCTCGAGCGGTCGGACCCCGAGCGCGCCGAGCAGCTCTATCGCGAAGCCTTGCGCGCGGATCCGTCGAGCCCGTGGATTCGCTACGACCTCGCGAAGTTCCTGGCCAGGAGGGGCCGGGTCGCCGAAGCCCAACCGTTGATCGACGAGCTGGTTACCAGCGGACGGCCGGAAAGCCTCTATGCAGCGGCGGTCTATTATTCCGAGCAGCATCGCACCGGCGAGGCCGTTGCCTTGCTCGACCAGATCCCGGTCAGCCAGCGCTCGGCGCGGATGAACACGCTGCGCAACGACCTCAGGAACGCGGGCGACACCGACCAGTTGATCGCCGCGGCGAAGGCAGGCGATGCCAGCGCCCGCGCCACGCTGGCGGCGCGCGCCAATGCCCCGCAGGCGACGCCTTCGCAGCAGGCCAACGCGGCGCTGGCGCTGGCCAAGATCGGTGAACGCGCCCAGGCGATGGCGATCGTCCGCCGCCTGATGGCCCGCAACGACCTCAACACCGACACGCTGCGCACGATGTTCTACGCGTCCCTGGAGGCGGGCCAGGACGCCGAGGCCAACACGCTGCTGGCGCGCATGTCCAAGGGTACCACCGGCCGGGATGTCGGGAACCTCCAGGAGGCGCTGGCCATCCAGCAGGCCGACCGGCTGCGTACCCAGAGGAACCTGACGGCGGCCTACGACACGCTGCTGCCGTATGTCTCCGGCCCGTCGCCCAGCGTCGCCGCCCGGCTGGCGCTGGCGAGGGTCTACAAGGATTCGAATTTCAGCGAACAGGCGATCCAGGTTCTCGACGGCATCATGGTGTCCGCTCCGGCCGATGCCGATACGCTCCAGCAAGCCGTGAATATCGCCGTCGATCTCAAGCGCTATGAGCGGGCAGATGTCTGGCTCGGCGAGGCGCTGCGCCTGCAGCCGGAAAACCCGCGCCTCTACATGGTCCAGGCGCGACTGATGCGCGCGCAGGGCGATACGACAGGCGCCAAGCGCGCCCTCGAGAGGGCCCAGCAGCTCAATCGCGGCCTGCGTCAGACCGAGCTGGTCCCGGCTCCGGTGCCCGCGCCGGCAAGCGACGCGCCTGTCGGGCGTGTGGCGGTCGAGCGTGCGGCCGTCGAACCGGCGGGGAGCAATGTGGCGAGCAATGCCACGCCGATGATGTCTCTTCGACCCGATCGCCGGAGCGATGACGCCGCCCTAATGGCCGAATTCGAACGGCGGGTCGCCGCGGACAAGCCGTCGGCTGCCAGCACCGATGGCGCGCCCGCTCAGACGGACGTGATGTCGCTGGATCGGCCGTCGCTGGCGACGCCTGCCGTCCTGATGGCGCAGGCGGCGCCGGTACGCGCACCTGTCCAGATGGCGCAGAATCCTCTGGTTCCGCTGCGTCGGCCGGGCGGGGACAGCGGGACGAGCGCGTCGGCGACCGCGGCGGCACCGCCGCTGCCGGGGACACCCGGCGCGCCGTCGAGTTCGCTGGGTGACACCGATCCGCTGAGCCGCGAGATCGATCGCGAGCTGACCTCGTTGAAAAAGGCCATGTCGATCACTGTGGATGCCGGGCTGGGTTTCCGCGGCCGGTCCGGCGAATCGGGCCTCGGCCGCCTCACCGAGCTCAACGTGCCGCTCAAGGCCCGTATTCCCGTCGGCAACGCGGCGCTCGTCCCGCAGCTCATGCCTGTAACAGTCGATTCCGGTTCGATCGCCGCCGACCCGTCGACCCTGTCGCGCTATGGCGCAAATGCGATCGTCGGACTGGCCGGTGTCCTGGCCCCCAATTCGGCCCGCGCCACCGGCGTGGCGTTTGGAATGGGCTTGGAGTGGGGGCGTCTCAGTGCAGATGTCGGAAGCACGCCGCTCGGCTTTCCGATCGCCAACATCGTCGGCGGAATCGCCTGGAACCAGCCCCTCGGCGACAAGATGAACATCAAGCTCGAGGCGTCGCGGCGGCCGGTCACCGATTCCGTGCTGTCCTACGCCGGCGTGAGCGACCCCATCACCGGCTTGACCTGGGGCGCCGTGGTGCGCAACGGCGGCGAAGCGATCGTGAGCTACGACGATACCTCGCTGGGTATCTATTCGAAGTTCGCCTACGGCTACTACACGGGCTCGAACGTTCCGGCCAATCAGTCCTACGAGTTCACGGCAGGCGCCTATTATCGGCCCATCAAGGACGAGAACCAGGAGCTCAAGATCGGCATTTCGGCGACCTACCTGAGCTACAACCAGAACCTCAGCTACTTTACCTACGGCCAAGGTGGCTACTTCAGCCCGCAGAGCTTCTACAGCCTGACCTTCCCCATCGACTGGTCGGAGACCTCCGGCAAGTTCAAGTACAATGCCGGCGCGACCATTGGTGTGCAGAGCATCCAGCAAAGTTCGGCACAATTCTTTCCCACCAGCTATAGTTTACAAAACACCGCGAACATTCTGGCGTCGAGCGGGGTTACGCCGTTTGCGCCCATTTTCCCGTCGCAAACCAACACGGGTATCGCCTTCGGCCTGCGACTGGGCTTCGAATATGCAGTGACTGAGCAGACTTCGATCGGTGCCAAGGCCAATTTCGACAACGCATATCAGTACGATCAGGGCACAATTCTGCTATTCCTGAAAAGCGCATTCAATTAGCTCGGCTTCAGAACGGACTTTCGATGGCTGTCCGCCCCGCAAACAATTCATTCGATGCGATGACGCTCGGCGTAGCCGCCAGACGTTCTTCCCCGCCGCAATGGCGGATTTTCATGGAAGGGCTGGCGACCGCACTGTCGCAGGTCGCGGGAGACGAGCAGGCATTGCGCATCCTCGCCGGTGTCGGCGCGGCCATCGCCAAGGAACAGTCCATTCCGGTCGCCAATTCGCTTGCCGACCTCAAGGCGGCGATGAATGCCGGGTTGCAGACGCTCGACTGGGGGCAGGTCGATATCTACGAGGCCGAGAAGGCGCTCGAGTTCGTCGTCATCGGCTATCCGTACTTCGGAGGCGTCGAGGCGCAGACGGCGTTCGCCGCCATTCTCGAAGCGCTTCTGGAGGGCTGGCTGATGCAGCAGGCCGCGCGGCCGGGCCTTTCGATGCGCCTCGTCGAACGCGGCAACGGACCCTATCCACCGCTGGTCTTTCGTTACGAACGGTCCGGCTCGTAGCCATGGATCGAGGTTGGGTACCAGGTGGTTCGCGCCGGCGGCTCCTGAAAGCGGGCATCGGTCTTGCGGCGCTTTCGCTCTGTTCCACCGCCGCCGCAGCAGATCAAAACTGGCAGACCTTCAAGCGCCGGTTCGTGGTCGACGACAGGCGGGTGATCGATAGCGGCAACAACAACGTCAGCCATTCCGAGAGCCAGGGCTGGGGGCTTCTCTTTGCCCAAAGCTACGACGACAAGGAAACCTTCGCGAAGATCTGGGACTGGACATCGAAGTCCCTGCAGCGCGGGGACGGTCTGTTCTCCTGGCGCTGGTCACCCAACACGAACGATCCCGTTCCCGACAAGAACAATGCGGCCGACGGCGACATCCTGATCGCCTGGGCGCTGGCGCGCGCTGCCGCGAAATGGAACGAGCCGCGCTGGTTGCAGCCGTCGCGGCGTATCCAGTCCGCCGTCCTGGACCGGCTCGCGGTCGAGTTCCAGGGGCGGTTGATCCTGTTGCCGGGCGCCCAGGGCTTTGCGCGCGGCAATCGGTATGTGGTCAATCTCTCCTACTATGTATGGCCGGCAATTCACGATTTTGCCGAGCATGCGGGGGATCAGGGCCGCTGGCGGCGCCTCGAAGCCGATGGGCTGTGGCTGCTCGACAATGCGGCCTTCGGCGACTACCGGCTTCCGCCGGACTGGCTGCTGTTCGGAAACCAGGCCTTCCGGGTCGCCGATGACTGGAAGCCGTATTTCGGTTTCGATGCCATTCGCATCCCGCTCTATCTGGCCTGGCATAACCAGGCCTCCCGCCTCGGCCGTTTCGTGACGGCGTGGCGGACGCCGAGATTCGGGGGGCGCCCGCCGGCTTGGATCAATCTCGACAATGGCGCGGTGGCGCCGTTCCCGTCCAGCGGCGGCTATGCTGCAGTGGCGGCGGTCACGCAATTCGTGGCCGACGGCGCCAAGGGGGCGGCGCCGGTTGCCGCAATCGGCGACGACGACGACTACTATTCCGCCAGCCTCAAGCTGCTCGCGAACCTCGCAGGTCAAGAAGCGCCGCGTGCAAAACGTACCTGACCGGCTGCTCGCGACGGAGGGTTGCATAAGACGTCGTGGCGCAATGGGTCATGACGTGGCCGACCCGGTCCGATACATTGATGTTCGTGGCCTCGAGAACATCGTCTGGCCACTCTCGACCGGGCGCGTCTGATGCCGCACAAGTTCCGCTCCCTCGTGGTCAGCGGTGATGATGAATTCAGGGCGGAGCTGGTCGAAAGGGCGATCACTCTCGATTTTTCCGCCCGAACCATCCGCTCGGCCGAGGAGCTGCCCGATTTCCTGCAGGGACGCCATTTCGACTGGCTGTTCCTCGATGTCGAGCTCGGGCGCGCGCAGTGCCTGCAAGTCATCGCTACGCTCAGTACCGGTTGGCGGCCGCGAACCGTTCTGGTCGGCTCTCTGGAGGCGGCGGACCTCGACGCCATTCGACGGAATGCCATTCGGGCGGGCCTGGATGTCGTCGGTATTCTCGCGAAGCCTCTTTCCTTGTCTGCCCTGGCGGCGCGACTGGCCGCGCTCGAGGGCCGCGACAAGCACAATCCCAATGCCGACCTCGCCGCGCGCGGCCTCGATGCGCTGCCCAACCGCGAGATCGAGGTGCACTATCAACCCATCGTTTCCATGTCGGACCGCGTGGTCCGCCGGACCGAAGCGTTGGTGCGCTGGCGGCATCCCGAGTACGGCCTGATGCAACCGGACGGGTTCATCGGTCTGGCCGAGCGGTCCGGCGCCATCATCTCCCTCACATGGGAGGTGCTGGCGCGGGCCGTCGATCAGCAGGTGACGTGGAAGAGGGAAGGGTTGTCCCTTTCGGTTTCCGTCAATGTGTCCGCACTCGTTCTCACGTCGCTGCAGACCGCCGACGACATTCTCGCCTTGCTGGAGGCAAGAGGCGCGGATCCGCGCGCGCTCATTCTTGAGCTCACGGAAACTGAACGGGCGCCCGACCCGGCGGTTGCGCGCGACCTGCTGGCGCGAGTACGCGAGGCGGGTGTCGGGGTATCGATGGACGACTATGGCGTCGGCTATTCCGATTTCGGGCGACTGCAATACTATCCGTTCAGCGACCTGAAGATCGATCGCGGCCTGGTGGCCCGGCTGCCCGACGACCAGGA
This sequence comes from Alphaproteobacteria bacterium 65-37, assembly GCA_001897995.1. Classification (GTDB taxonomy): domain Bacteria; phylum Pseudomonadota; class Alphaproteobacteria; order Reyranellales; family Reyranellaceae; genus Reyranella. The sequence continues at coordinate 15,589 of MKRV01000030.1, forward strand.
AGCCAGGGACATCGTCTCGATGCTCGCCTCTCTTGCGGTCCGCGAGGGAGTCGGGCTGACAGGCGAGGGCATCGAGACGCAGGAGCAGTGGGACATGCTGGAGGCGCTCGGCTGCAACTTCGCCCAGGGATTCCTGATTGCACGACCGATGCCCGCCGATCGGGTGACGGGCTGGATCGCTGGCGTGACGAATGCCGGCCGGTACCGGGCTCCCAAAGCCGGCTAGACCTTACGGTTCCAGCGAACCCTGGACCTGATTGCGGCCCAACGCCTTGGCCCGGTAGAGCGCGACGTCGGCTTTGCGCATCGCCGTTCCCAGGTCCCCGTCAAGCTTCGCCATGCCGATGCTGACGGTGATGCGAAGCGGCCGGCCGTCGACATCGATCGACATGTCGCCAATGGCCGCGCGCAACCGCTCGGCGATTCGCAGGGCTTCCGGCTCCTCGACACCGCGCAGCAGCGCGCAGAATTCTTCGCCGCCATAGCGGGCAATCAGATCCGTGGGCCGAAGCTGCTGGCGTGCGAGGCGAGCGAAGGCGATGAGGGCCTGATCGCCACCGGCATGGCCGAACGTCGCGTTGACTTCGGAAAAATGGTCGAGGTCGATCATCAGCACGCAGGCCGGCCCGCTCGGGCGAGCTCCTTCGTCGAGGAGGAAGCGGCGATTCGGCAGGTCCGTCAGCTCGTCGGTACTGGCGAGCTTCTCGTAGTGATGCCTCAGGCGCTCGTTGGCCATCATAAGGAAGCCGAGCGTCATCGCCACGACGCAGATCGTATTGACGAGCAGCGTTATGCCCTGAGTCGGATCGTAGAAGGGCGTCGTCTCTCCGACCGGCGGGTCGGAGAGGAAAGAGAAGACCATGCGGACGCACATGGCGACGGTTATGAGCAGAAGTGCACAGGCCGTCGGAATCCGGCTGTTCAGCGGCTCGCCGAGTCTTGCCCGGTAGACCTCCCAGCTCGCGAGCAGGGAGAGGATCGCGATCGTGAGCGAGCAGAGTGCGACGCGGACGTTGACGTCGGTGCCGATCAGGAGGGCTGCGGTGAAGACGACGACGAACAGGGAAGTGGGGATGACGGCATAGTTGAGGGCACGTTCGCCGGTGTTGAACCGGCGTACGCTCATCCAGACGGTGGCATAGCCGGCCACGACCAGCGAATTGGCCATGATGACCAGCAGGATCGGCGAGCTGTTCGTTCGCAGGCTGAGCTCCAGGGAACCCAGCGCGCCCAGCGAGAGGGCCGTGGCCCAGCCGCGTACGCCGAGGATGTCGCGATGATGAAACCAGGAGAAGAAATAAATCCCGGCCATCACGAACGCGACTACGAAGTTCAACAGATAGAGCGTTAGGACATCGACCGACATCAATTTCCCTGCGCCTACCTCATTGCAGTCGTACCGTGCCGGCTCGGGCCGGACGGCCCTTAGACGGCGACATTGCCGTTACAAGCTCAGGCGATTCTAGGCGATTTCGGCGCCCCGCCAGGGAACGACCTGGCCCGCCATGACGATACGGTCGCGGCCGGCATGCTTGGCGGCATACAGCGCTTTGTCGGCGGCGGCGACCAGCGATGCCTGGTTGCTCGAGCTTTCGGGATTGGGCCAGCCCGTCGCACCGCCAATGCTCAGCGTCACTCTCCTTGTGGGTGGGTTCAGGGCATGCGGAACGCCGAGGCTCTCCAGGGCCTCGCGCAAGCGCTCGGCGACGCTCGCGCAGCCCGCCTCGTCCGTGCTCGGCAGCAGCAGCACGAACTCTTCGCCGCCGTAGCGCGCCGCCAGATCCGAGGGGCGTCGGGCTTCGGAAGCAAGGACCTTGGCAACGGCCTTCAGACACGAATCACCGGCCTGATGGCCGTATTGATCGTTGAATTTCTTGAAATGGTCGACGTCCATCATGAGCAGCGACAGCGGCGTTCCGTGGCGCTCGGCGCGCCGCCACTCCTCATGCAGCTTGTCGTCGAAATGGCGTCGATTGGCCAGGCCGGTCAGGCTGTCCTGGGTGGCCATGATCGCGAGCTTCTCTTCGAAATTCTTATGTTCCGTCATGTCCCGCGAAATCGCTACGACACCATCGATTTTTCCGGTACCCGGATGATGGGTCGCGCGCAGGGCGGTCTCCAGCCAGATCTCGCCACCCTGCCGGTGCCGTGTGCGGTAGATGAGCTTGGTCTCCTCGATGTCGCCCTGCTTCAGGGCCCGGACGGTCTCCTGCACCTGCGGCAGATCCTCGACATTGACTCCAGCCAGCGCGGGCGTCCCTTCGAGTTGCTCGGCACTCCAACCCAGAACGCGAAGACATGAGGGGGATACATAACGAATACGCTCGTCGAAATCGATGCGCATCACCATGTCGCTCGACTCCTCGGCCAGCAAGCGGAAGTCCGCCTCCTTGGCAGCCAGGACCGTCGCCAAGCGTTGCCCCTCCAGCAACTGGCGCACCAGATAAAATCCCGTGCCGGCGATCAGCACGATCAAGCCAAGCACGAGCGTAATGCGGATTGTCGCTTCATGGCGCCACGATGCCAGGAC
>MKRV01000031.1 GCA_001897995.1 Alphaproteobacteria bacterium 65-37
CACGCGGCCGCCATTGGCCAGAATGCGGGTGCCGTCGGACCCAGTGTTGTCAGCCTTCGTGCCGGCATGGAAAATCTGCACGCCCTCGACCTTGGCGGCGGCATCTAGCCCGCGGATTTCGCTGCCCTTGGGATAGGCATCGGGATAGCCCTTGGTGGCGAGAATCACGGTGATTGCGGCGTCGTTGGACCAGCGCAGGTCGAGATGGTTCAAGCCGCCGTCGACGCAGGCGAGCAGGGCGGGCACCAGGTCCGACTTCAGGCGCATCATCAGCACCTGGGTCTCGGGATCGCCGAAGCGGCAATTGAACTCGACCAGCCGCGGCCCCTTCGCGTCGATCATCAGGCCGACATAGAGCACACCCTTGAACGGCGTGCCGGCCTTGGCCAGCGCGCGGACAGTCGGCATCACGATCTCGTCCATGGTGCGCTTCTGCAGGGCGGCGTCGAAGATCGGCGCCGGCGAATAGGCGCCCATGCCGCCGGTGTTCGGCCCCGTGTCGCCGTCGAAGGCGCGCTTGTGATCCTGCGCGCCGACCAGCGGCAGCACGTGCTCGCCGTCGCAGAGCGCGAAGAAGCTCGCCTCCTCGCCCTGCATGAACTCCTCGATCACCACCGAGGCGCCGGCCGCGCCGAAGCGGTTGCCGGCCAGCATGTCGCGCACTGCCTCGATCGCCTGGTCGACGGTCTCGGCCACGATCACACCCTTGCCGGCCGCCAGCCCGTCCGCCTTGACGACGATCGGTGCGCCTTGCGCGCGGATATAGGCCTCGGCCGCCGCGACGTCGGTGAAATGCTCGTAGGCCGCCGTGGGGATGTTGTTCTCCCGGCACAGCGCCTTGGTGAAGCTCTTGGAGCCTTCGAGCCGGGCGGCAGCCTTCGAGGGTCCCCAGGCCTTGATGCCGGCTGCCGTGAATGCATCGACGATGCCTGCGACCAGCGGCGCGTCGGGCCCGACCACGACGAAGTCGATCTTCTCGCGCACCGCGAGCGCCACCTGACCCGGGATGTCCTCAGCGCCGACATCGATGCATTCGGCAAGCTGCGCGATGCCGGCATTTCCCGGGGCGCAGAAGAGCTTGGTGCAAAGCGGCGAGGCGGCAATGGCCCAGCACAGCGCATGCTCACGACCGCCACCGCCGACAACGAGGATTCTCATTTGTTAAGGCCTTGATCCAGCTTCACTTTTTGACAAAATGCCCATCGACAACAACGGCGGGCATCTTGCGCAATCGGCCATGACTAAGACCATGACGGCCTCGGAGTGCAAGGCCAAGTTTCTGGACGTTCTGGATCAAGTGGGATCCAAGGGCGAACGAATCATCGTGACCAGGGACGGCAAGCCAATTGCCGAGATCATCCCCTTTGTCGAGAGGCCGGACTCGATCATTGGTGCTCTCAAGGGAGCCGTGACGATGATGGGAGATATTGAAGAGCCGACCGGCGAGGCATGGGAAGCGGTCGGGCACTGCAGGTCGCGCAGATCATCATAATGAAGATCTCGATCGCTTTCGGCGTGGACGGTGCAAGGTCGTGCTGTGAAGACCTGTTGCTCGCCTGCCTCGATGCACCGGTGTAGCGTCGCGCCATGGAGCAAGAAGTAACCGACCGCGCTGTCTCGAACGTTCCGGAGTTTTCCGTCTCGGAACTCTCGTTTGCGCTGAAGCGCGAGATCGAGACGGCCTTTCCGCGCGTGCGGGTGCGCGGCGAGATCAGTCAGCCATCCTTTCCGCGTTCCGGCCACTGCTACTTTCGCCTGAAGGATGAGAACGCCGTGATCGACGGCGTCGCCTGGAAGGGCACCCTGCCGCGGCTCGGCATCCGCATCGAGGAGGGGCTCGAGGTCATCGCCACCGGCAAGCTCACCACCTATGCCGGCTCGTCGCGCTACCAGATCATCGTCGACCGGCTGGAGCTTGCCGGCGAAGGCGCGCTGTTGAAGCTGCTGGAGGATCGCCGCAAGAAGCTGCAGGCCGAGGGCCTGTTCGATCCCGAGCGCAAGCAGCCCTTGCCCTTCCTGCCCGAGGTGGTGGGCGTCGTCACCTCGCCCTCGGGCGCGGTCATTCGCGACATCCTGCACCGGCTGTCCGATCGCTTCCCGCGGCACGTGCTGGTCTGGCCGGTCGCCGTGCAGGGCGAGAAGGCGGCCGCCGAAGTCGCGGCCGCCATCGCGGGCTTCAACCGGTTGCCCGAGGATGGGCCGATGCCGCGGCCCGACGTGCTGATCGTGGCGCGCGGCGGCGGCAGCCTGGAAGATCTCTGGGCCTTCAACGAGGAGATCGTGGTGCGTGCTGCGGCCGCCTCCGAGATCCCGCTGATCTCGGCCGTCGGCCACGAGACTGACACCACCCTGATCGACTTCGCCTCGGACCGCCGCGCGCCGACGCCGACCGCGGCGGCCGAAATGGCCGTGCCGGTGCGCGCCGACCTCATGGCCGAGACCCTGGACTACGCCACGCGGCTGGTCGGCGGTGTGAATCGCCTGCTGCGCGAGTCCGCCGTCGAACTGGCCGGGCTGGCGCGCGGGCTGGGCGATCCGCGCCGCCTGATCGAGGAACGCCAGCAGCGTCTCGATGTCAGTGGCGAACGTTTGGCGCACGCGACCCGTCAACTGGTCGAGCGCCGCGCCCAGGCGCTGGCGGCAGCGCGGCTGCTGCAGCCCAATGCCGTGATCGCCGCCAAGGAGCAGATGCTCGCCGCCGAATCGCGGGCGCTGCGCAGTGCCATGGAGCGCTTCAAGGGCGACACGTTGCAGAAGATCGAGCGCACCGCCGATCGGCTGGCGCAGAACGCCGACCGCCTGAAGCGCCATTCCGACGATCTGCTGCGGCGCGGCGGCGAGAGGATCGACCAGCTCGGCAAATTGCTGGAGAGCTACTCCTTCCACTCCGTGCTCAATCGTGGCTTCGCGCTGGTGCGCGACCAGGACGGCCATCCGGTGCTGGCGGCGGCCGGCACCAGCGCCGGCCAGACGATCAGCATCGAGTTCGCCGACGGCCGCGTCGGCGCCAGGGTCACCGACGGCGCCGGCCGGTCGACGCCATCGCCCGCACCTTCCGTTGCACCGGCACCGCGCCGGCGCGACGGCGGCAGCGGCAATCAGGGGTCGCTGTTGTAGGTGTCGTGAGGCTTTGAAGTTCCTCCCCATTCGAATGGGGAGGAGAAGGATGCGTAAGGGAGGAAAAGGAATGACCACCGAGCCGCTCTCGGCCGAGACGATCAAGAACTTCATGTATGCCAGTACCGCGACCGTCTCCATGCAGATGCTGAAGCGCGGCTTTCGCAACACGGCAGTGAGCGGCGTGCGGCCGCTCAATCCCAAGGCGACGCGCATGGTGGGACCGGCCTATACGCTGCGCTACGTGCCGGGCCGCGAGGATCTCGACAAGCCGCCGTCGCCCAACGATCCGCCGCACGCGCAGAACAAGGCGATCGAGGAGACGCCGGCCGGCCATGTGCTGGTGATCGGCACCGAGGGCAACCTGCGCTCCGGCACCCTGGGCGATATCCTGGCGCTGCGCCTCAAGGTGCGCGGCGTCGCCGGCGTGCTGAGCGATGGCGGCATGCGCGACACGCCGGTGATCGGCAACTTCGATTTCCCGGTCTACTGCGTGGCGCCGGCCGCGCCGCCCAGCATGAATCATCTCCATCCCGTCGAAGTGCAGACGCCGGTCGGCATCTGCGGCGTCGCGGTCTATCCCGGCGACGTGATCGTGGCCGATGGCGACGGCGCCATCGTCGTGCCGCGCCATCTCGCCGACGAGGTGGCGCGCGACTCCTTCGAGCAGGAACGGCTGGAGAAGTTCGTGGCGATCCGTGTGGGGCAGGGCAAGCCGATCAAGGGCACCTATCCGCCGAACGACGAAACCAAGAAGCTCTACCAGGAATGGATCAAGGCCGGCGAACCCGCAGGGGGTTGAGGCCGGCGGCTGAGGAGGGGACGATGCGTAGGATACTCGTCGCGCTGCTGTTGCCGTTCGTGATGGCGGCTTGCCAATCCTCGACGGTGGCGATGGCGCCGCCAGGTCAGGATGCCGCCGGCAAGCAGTTCAACCCGCCGCCGCCCGGCACGGCCGCGGTCTATTTCTACAATCCTGCGGCGGCCAGCCCGGTGCTCAACGTGTCGGTCGACGGACTCTATATCGGCCAGCTCGGCACGCAGACCTGGATGCGTGCCGAGATCAACGCCGGCCATCACGTATTCCGATGCCGCGGCGGTAATTCGGGCAACGGCATCTGGCTCAACCTGGCGCCTGGCCAGATCCGCTTCATCGACGTGCAGATGCTGCCCGGCCAGTATGTCTGCACCATTCGCGAGACTGGCCCCGACGTCGGCCGCGCCAGCGTCCTGAACGGCAGCCGCGCGCTGCAGCAATAGACACAGCGCCATCGGCCACGAACCGACGTCACGCAGCCACACAAATGGTGTCATCCCGAGGCGAAGCCGAGGGACCTATACGGATCAGTAAAGGTCCCTCACTTCGTTCGGGATGACACGATTGTTGTAACCGGCAGCGCGACGACACCGATTTTACCCTACGCCTCATCCCCATAAGGTTTCGTGATCAACTCCATCAGATGGCCGGCCGGGTCCTCGAAGTAGACGCCGCGGCCGCCATAGAGCGTGTTGATCTCGCCCGGGCCGCTCTTGTTGGGGCGGGCATAGAAGGCGACGCCAGCCTCCTTGATCTTGGTGAAGGCGCTGTCGAACTCGGCGTCGCTCACCAGGAAGGCGTAGTGCTGCGTGCGCACGTCCTGCGAGGTGACGAAATCCAGGGTGACGCCGTTGCCGGTCCTCACCGGCCGGAACGGGCCCCACGGCGCTTCGGCCTGGACACCCAGCAGACCGGCGAGGAACTCGGCCGAGATGTCCTTGTCCCTGGCGGGGATGATGATGTGGTTGAGGTCGGCCATGGACTGAACGTAGGCGTCGCGCCGGCCGGTTCAATGTTGCCGAGCTATGGTCCTGTGCCTATAAAGATATTGCGAATAGTTCGCATTCTCTGGGGAGCGTTATCCGCACGTGAGTCCGGGAGAGGCAACCCTTGCCCTCTACATGGCCCATCGCCGCGAGCTGGTGAACTACGCCAGTGGCATCGTGGGAGACAGGGCGCGCGCCGAGGACGTCGTGCAGGAGGCTTACCTCCGCTTCTCCGAGGCGACGGCGCGTCGGCTGCTTGAGGAGCCGCTGGGCTACCTCTATCGCATCGTGCGCAATCTGGCGCTCGACGGCCGGCGCCGGCAGGCCCACGAGGAGCGGTTCCTGTCGCCGGCCGAGGCGGTCGATCTCAGTCAGGCGGCGGAAGCCCGGCCCTCGCCGGAAACCGAAGCCGTCGACCGCGACGAGCTGCAGCTTGTGATGGCGGCTCTCGCCGAGTTGCCGGAGCGCACGCGGCTGGCGCTCGAGATGCACCGCTTCGGCGGCCTCAAGCTGCGCGAGATCGCCGAGCGCCTCGGCATTTCGGTGACCTTGGCCCACGCACTCGTCGCCGAGGCCGTGGAACATTGCCGCGCCTGCCTGCGCCGTATTTCCTGAGCCCCAATTTCCGAGTCCTACTCCGCTGAAAAACTGTCGTATCTGTGCGTCTATTGAAGAGGAGCCCCCGTTCGGGGAGGCGCTACGGAGTGGGATGGCGGAGCCAAGCGACAGCGCAGAGCGGCGTGCGTCGAAGGAAGCGACGGACTGGCTGATCGCCCTGCGCGACGATCCGGACGATGCTGCCCTGCAGGCCCGCTTCGAGGCCTGGCATGACGCCAGTCCGGCCCATGCGATGGCCTGGTCCGAGATCCGGCACGTCGATGGGGTGATCGGCCATGCCCGACCGGCAGCGCCCCTTTCACCGCCGAGCCCCGTCAGGCTGGAGGGCCATCGCAAGCGCCGCCGACTGCGTGCCCGGCTCGGGGTGGGCGCGCTGGCGGCGGTCGCGGCCTGCCTGATCCTGGTCTTCGCGCCCGGCGTCCTGTTGCAATTGCGCGCCTCGCACCTCACAGCGGCCGCCGAAATCCGCGCCGTGCAGCTCGAGGACGGCAGCGTCGTCCAGCTGGGACCGGCCAGCGCCATCGACGTCGCTTTCGACTCCGGCCAGCGGCGCGTGCTTCTCCTGAAGGGTGAGGCCTTCTTCGAGGTCAGGCCAGATACCGCGCGGCCCTTCGTGGTGCAGAGCGGCGAAGTGAGGACGACCGTGGTCGGCACTGCCTTCGACGTGCGCCTGACCGACAACGCGACCCATGTCGCGGTGCGTTCGGGCGTCGTGCAAGTGGCGTTCGACGCGGCGACACCGCCGGTGCGCGAGGAACTCACGGCCGGCGACATGCTACGCGTCGGCACAAGCGGACCGACGGCCGGGCAGGTGAAGCGCGGGCATGGCGCGCCCGACGAGGTTGCCGCCTGGCTCGGCGGCCAGATCGTGGCCCGTGACCGCTCGGTTGCCGACATCGTCGACGAACTCAGGCGTTACCATCGTGGTGCCGTGGTCATCGCCGACGATGGCCTGGCCCGCGAACGCGTGACCGGCGTCTACAATCTCGCCGATCCATTGGCCGCCCTGCGCGCCGTCGCCAGTGCGCACGCCGCCACCGTTCGCGAGATGACACCCTGGCTGGTGGTGATCTCGCGCCACTGAAAAAAATCGGACCCCGTTCGTTGACTCGACAGGGGCCAGTCGAACTAGCAGCCGCATCACAGGGCGATTCCCCGCTTTCCACAGGGATTCCGGGATTCTGCAATGTCGGTGAAGTGCTGGTCGAAGGTTGTGGCAAGGACGATCGCGGGGGCGATCGCGTCGGCAGCGGCTGCCGCGAGTGTGCCAACGGCGGCTTTGGCTCAGGTGCCCTCAGCGCAACCGCCATCGTCGCAACCGCGCAGCTTCAGCATCCCGCCGCAGCCGCTCGCCGACGGGCTCACGGCCTTCGGGCGTCAGTCCGGTCTGCAAGTCAGCGTCGATGCCGCTCTCGTGCGCGGCCAGTCGACGGCAGGCGTGTCGGGCACCCTCACACCCGTCGAGGCGCTGAACACGCTGCTGGCGGGCACCGGCATCGTCTATCGCTTCGTCAACGCCACGACCGTCACGCTCGAACGCCCGGCAGGCGCCGGCGGGGCGGCGGCGCCGGGCACGCTGCAGCTCGATCCCGTGCGCGTGCAAGGCAACACGCCACCGCCACAGGCCGAAATCGGCAACCTGCCGCCGGTCTATGCCGGCGGCCAGGTCGCGCGCGGCGGAAAGGCCGGGCTGCTGGGTAACCGCGACTACATGGACATGCCCTTCAGCGAGACCGTCTACACCGATCAGTACATCCAGAGTCAGCAGGCCCGTACCCTGACCGACGTGCTGGCCGGCGATCCGACGGTCCGCCTCGGCTGGCCGAACGGCAACGTGTTCGACGATCGCGTCATGATCCGGGGCATCCTGGTGCAGAACCCCAATTACGGGCTGGGCGGCGTCTACGGCATCGTGCCCAACCAGGTCGACACGACCGGCATCGAGCGCGTCGAGGTCTTTCGCGGCCCGACCGCCTTCCTGAACGGCGCTCTGCCGAGTGCCGTCGGCGGCACGATCAACCTGGTTCCCAAGCGCGCCACGGACAGGCCGATCACCCAGGTGGCGGCGCTCTATCTCTCCGATGCGCAGTTCGGCGGCACGGCCGATGTCGGCCGCCGCTTCGGCCCGGACAACGCCCTCGGCGTCCGGGCCAACGCGACCTATACCAACGGCGAGACGTCGGTGAATAACCAGACTGCCGAACGCCTGTCGCTGACGCTCGGCCTCGACTACCGCGGCGACGACACGCGCATCGACGCCGACATCGGCTTCCAGAAACGCAATATCGGCGGCTTCCAGGGCGGCATGTTCCTGGCCGCCGGGGTGCAACTGCCGGCCCCGCCCAACGCGCGCAACAGCTCCTATCAGCCCTGGGAACGCCTGCAGACCGACGATCTCTACGGCGCGCTGCGCTTCGAGCACGACATCACGCCGGGCCTGACCGGCTTCATCAAGGTCGGCGGTCGGCGCACCAACACGATGTCGGTGTTCATGAACCAGAACATCGTCAACTACAACGGCAACACCACGGTCCTGTCGGCCGGACAGTATCGCTCGATGGCGGAAGTGCTGTCGGCCGAGGTCGGCGCCCGCGCCACCTTCCGCACCGGACCGGTGAAGCACGAGGCAGCCCTGGTCGGCGACTACCTCAAGACGATGAACTATTCGCTGAACAATCCGCTGGCGATCGCCTCGAGCTCGAACATCTACAATCCCACCTTCATAGCGGCGCCGATGCTCACCGGCCTGAATGCGTCGACGCCGCTCACGTCCGATTCGCTCTACACCAGCATCGGCGTCGTCGACACGCTGTCCTTCGCCGAGGATCGCGTCCAGATCATCGGTGGTGCCCGTCTGCAGCGGCTGCAGACGGCGAACTATCTGCCGAGCGGCCTGCCGGCCAACGGCGCCGACCAGGCGGTCGTCTCGCCCTCGGTTTCCTTCGTGGTGAAGCCCACGAAGGAGGTGATGGTCTACGGCAACTACATCCAGGCGCTGCAGCAGGGACCGACCGCGGGTGCCGGTCTCACCAATGCCGGCCAGACCTTCCCACCGTTCGTGACCAACCAGTTCGAGCTGGGCGTGAAGCTCGACTTCGGCAGCTTCGGCGCCACGCTCAGCGCCTTCCAGATCACCATGCCGAGCTCCTACACCGACTTCACCACCAACACGCTGGTGACCGACGGTCAGCAGCGCAATCGCGGCCTTGAATTCGTGGCCTTTGGCGAGCCGCTGCCCGGCCTCAAGTTCCTCGGCGGCTTCACCCTGCTCGACGCCAAGCTCACCAGCACGGCGGGCGGCCTGAACAACGGCAACACCGCGGTCGGCACGGCGCCCTTCCAGGTCGCGGCCGGGCTCGACTGGGATACGCCCTACGTCAAGGGCCTCGGGATCTCGGGCCGCGTCGTCTACAACGGCCAGGTCTTCCTCAATCCCGCCAACACGCAGTCGGCACCGCCCTGGACGCGCATCGATGCTGGCGTGCGCTACACCTTCGAGCGCGCCGACGGCAAGCCGCTCACGCTCCGCGCCAACGTCACCAACCTGTTCGACGCCAACTACTGGGTCGCGACGACGTCGTTCTTCGCCCAGAACCAGCCGCGCACCTTCATGCTGTCGCTGACCGCCGACTTCTAGGAGCTCGCCCTGGTGATTGTGAAATCTCATCCGGACCGCGGGCCTCCAGGCCCGCTCATGAAGGCGGGCCTGGAGGCCCGCGGTCCAATGAGGCCCGCGGTCTCAGCCAAGCGGCGCGTCTAGGAGCGCCATGGCCAACCGCACTACGCTCTCCGCACCCGCCGGCGCCGGACAGGCGATGTTGCGCGTGGTCCTGCGTGTCGCGGCGATCGTGCTGGGCAGCTACGCGGCGAGCGCCGCACTGGTGGCCGCGGCGACGACCTTGCTGCCGTTCACGGGCGTGGCGCGCAGCGATGCCTTTACGCTCTCGGCGGCGCTGGGCTTCCTCGTCTATCTCGGGCTCGGCCTCTGGGCAGCGGCGGAACGAAGCCTCGTGCGGCTGTTCGTGGTGCTGGCATCGCTGACGGCCGGCGGTGCGGCAGTGGCGGCACTCATCGCCGGTGGGGCGATCTGAAATGGAGCCGACCTTCCGCCAGTCGCTGAACTGGCTCCACACCTGGGCCGGCGTGGTCATCGGGCCGTTGCTGTTCCTCGTCTTCTGGACGGGGACCGTCTGCGTGTTCGACAAGGAGATCGACCGCTGGATGATCCCGCAGACCCGGCTGATCTATGACGGCACACCGGTGTCGGCCGATCGTCTGCTGGCCGAACAGCGCAAGCTGCCGCCGCGCCAGGCGCCCTGGGCGATGGTGATGCCGAACGAACGCGATCCCTTCGCCTGGATCGCTTATCGCACGCCGACCGGCTTCGACCGCAAGTTCTACGATCCCGTCGGGCTCAAGCTCCTGCCCGATGCCGAGACCTGGGCGGCGACGCGCTTCTTCTTTCCGCTGCATTATTCGCTGCACATCAACGCCTGGGATATCGGCCTGTGGCTGGTCGGCCTGGCCGGCATGGCGATGCTGGCGCTTTCAGTCTCCGGCGTGATCATCCATCGCAAGATCTTCGCCGACTTCTTCACGCTCAGACGCTCGCGTCAGCCGCAGCGTGCGCTGCTTGACCTGCACAACACGGCGGGGACTCTGGGCTTCGTCTTCTACGTTGCCATGGCCTTCTCCGGCCTCGCGATCTTCGCCGCGACCTATTATCCGTCGGGCTGGATGGCGGGGTTCAAGGGCAGCCAGCAGGCCTATTTCACCGAAGCCTACGACAACTATTTCCGCCCGCCGCAGAAGAAGCCGGCAGCTCCCGTTGCCTCACTCGACGCCATGGTCGAGGCGGCGACCAAGGCATGGGACGGCCTGCCGCCCTTCATGGTCCGCATCTGGCTCGACGGCGACGCCAGCGCTTTCGTCGAGGTACGGCCCTCGATCGAGGGCGACCTGGCGATGCGGACCGATCCCTTCTACTTCGATGCCGCGACCGGCGCCCTTCTGCACCGGAGCACGACGCGGCCGGTCACCGGCCTCCAGCAATATCTGGTCGGCCTGCATTTCGTGCAGTTCCGCCACTGGACCCTGCGCTGGGTCTATTTTGCGCTCGGCCTGCTGGGCTCGCTGCTGATCGCCACCGGCTTCCTGTTCTGGGGGGAATCCCGCCGCAAGGCGCATGAAGCGGCAGGCCTCGGCGGCGTGCGCTTCGTCGAGGGACTGGCGGCCGGCAGCACGGCCGGCCTGGTCGTGGCGACCCTGGCGTTCTTCGTCGCCAATCGCCTGCTGCCTTCGGGCGCAACGTTCCTGGGCGGTGCGCGCTACGAACTTGAGATCTGGGTCTTCTTCGCCGCCTGGCTCGCCACGTTCGCCCATGGCTGGCTGCGGCGAGGGCAGGCTTGGATCGAGCTCTGCTGGATCGCGGCCGCCCTTGCGGCGGCGGCGGTGCTGCTCAACGCCCTGACGACCGGCGGCCATCTGGCCCGCACGGTCGCCCAGGGCCAGTGGGCGGTGGCCGGCATGGATCTCGTGCTGCTGGCCGGCGCTGCTGCGGCGGCAGTGACCGCCTTCCGGCTGCAGCGGCGCAAGGTCGCATACAAAAACGGCCGTCTCGTTCGTCAAGGACATGAAGGAGTGAGTTCATGAACTCTGTGCTGCGCTGGGCTGTGGCCCTTTCCCTCTGCCTTCCGGGCTCCGCCTACGCCCATCATCTGTGGCTGGAGCAGGCGGGGCAGGGCCTGCAGATCGCATTCGGCGAGTTCGGAGAGAACCTGCGCGAGGTCTCGCCGGGCAACCTCGACAAGCTGCAGCCGCGCGCCAAGGTGCAATCGGCAACCCAAGCGGGGGCGACGGGCGACCGGCCCCTGACCGTCGAGAAGACCGGCAACGGCTTCACCGTGTCGGGCAAGATCGAGCCCACCGACAGCATCGTGGCAGAGGATGTGCGCTACCCGGTCTTCGTGCGCACCAAGGACGGCACGACCACGCGCTCGATCTATATGCCGGCCGCGCGCATCGTGCCCGACCGGACCGCCCGCACGCCGCTGCTCGAGCTCGACATCGTCCCGGTCGGCGGCGACACGTTCAAGGTCACATACAAGGGCCAGCCGCTCGCCAAGGCCAAGGTCGCGGTGGTGACCAATGCCGGCTGGGGCCGCGAGCTCCACACCGACGACAAGGGCGAGTTTGCAGTCGGCCTGCCGTGGCGCGGTCCTTACGTCTTCGAGGTTCAGCATGCCGACAAGACACCGGGCAAGCGCGGCGAGGAGGCGTACGACGTGGCCAACTACGTGACGTCGCTCACTGTCAGCCAGCCCGACGGCCTCGAGGCGCTGCCGGCCCTGCCGGCTGCCAAGCCGCATTGATCGCATCCATCTGATCGGCCGCCCCGATGTCCACGGCTCTCCTGGCCGGGCTGCTGGCCGCGGTTCTCGCAGCGGCCTATCTCGGCTTCGCCCTGCTGGCCTTGAGTCAGGACCGCCATTGGCATCATCTCGGCGGTGCGCGGCACTGTCCGCCGCGCCTCGTCCTGCCGCTGCGCGTTGCAGGCTACCTGCTGCTGCTGGCAGGCTTCGTGCTCGCTATCGTGCGTGACGGGCCGAGCTTCGGGACACTCCTCTGGGTGACCGCGCTCAGCGTCGCGGCCTTCGCCCTGGTCTGCACCCTGACCTGGCGGGCGCATTGGCTGCGGCCGCTGGCACGGCTGCTGCAGGGCTTCGCCGCATAAGGCGCCGGTGGCCATGACGGACCTGGCATGACCGACCTCGAGCGCCTCTGCCGCGATCGTGGCGTCAAGCTGACCGGCCAGCGGCGCCTGGTGCTCGATGTCCTGGACGCCGCGACCGACCATCCCTGCACCCACGAGATCCACCGCCGCGTGCTCGGCCGCGATCGCCGCATCGGCGTCGCCACGGTCTATCGCACCCTGAACAGGCTCGTGGCGGCCGGCATTGTCGCCCGACACGTCTTTCGCGACGGCAAGGCGCGCTACGAGCGCTGTGGGCGGGCGCCGCATCCGCACCTGATCGACCTGGCGACAGGCGAGATCGTCGAGGTCGACGACGAGGGGCTCGCCGCGCGTCTCGAAGAAGAGGCGCGCCGTCTGGGATACCGGCTGGTCGAGTACCGCCTCAAGCTTTCAGGACAGCGAAAAGACTGAATCGTCTCTGGGCACTCCTCTCCATTCGCGATAGAGAGGGCGCCTCCCAGATCGATGATGCGTGCGTCCATGAAGTTGGTGGTCAAGAAGTCTCCCCTGCACGGCAAGGGATTGTTCGCCGGCGAGGATATTCCCTGGGGCGTGAAGATCATCGAATACAAGGGCGAGAGGATCGGCGATGCGCAGGCCCTCGAACGCATCGCGGAGGGTGCCGATTGCATCTTCGAGCTCGCCGAGGATCAGAACCTCGACGGCGCCGTCGATGGCAACGAGGCACGCTATGCCAACCACGCGCGCCGCAGACCAAACTGCTTCATCCTGCGTGAGGACGGCCATATCTGGCTGGTCGCCGGCATCGAGGGCATTGCCAAGGGCGAGGAACTCACTTTCGACTACGGCTCGGATTTCTATCCGCCGAAGTGAATCGTCCTGCCTCCCCATTCAAATGGGGAGGTGCCCGCGTAATCGCGGGCGGAGGGGTCATATGCGCGCCGCTGAGGCGGCACTCATGACTTCTGATGCAAAGGGCTCATGACCCCTCCGTCGCCGTAGGACGGCGACACCTCCCCATTTGAATGGGGAGGTAGGAATGATCACGACGCCGCGGCGTCGGGCATGACGCGGCGCTTGAGCGGCTGCCAGTGGCTGCGTGGGATCGGCTGCAGGGTCTGCAGGAACTGTTCGGTGCAGCGTTGCCAGGTGAAGGTCTCGGCATGGCGGCGGCAGTCCGAGGGATCGCGCGCCACGGCGGCGAGGCAGGCGACGCGCAGGTCCTCGTCGAGCACCCCGACCTTGGGGTCGGTCACGACATCGAGCGGCCCGGGCACGGGATAGCCCGCAACCGGCACGCCCGAGGCGAGCGCCTCGACCATCACCAGCCCGAACGTGTCGGTGCGGCTCGGAAAGACGAAGCAGTCGGCCTGGGCATAACGCTGGGACAGCTCGTCGGTGTCGACCGAGCCGAAGAAGCGCACGTCCTTGTAGCGGCGCTCCAGCTCTCTGAGCTGCGGGCCGCCGCCCACCACCCACTTGGTGCCGGGCAGGTCGAGATCGAGGAAGGCCTTGATGTTCTTTTCGATGGCGACGCGGCCGGCATAGAGCCAGATCGGCCGCGCGCCGCCCCTTGGGTCGGCGACGGCCGAGCGCGGTTGCGGCCGGAAGGCGGTGATGTCGACGCCGCGCGACCAGGGGACGAGGTTTTCGAAGCCCCGCGCGTACAGTTCCTCGCGGATGGCGGGCGAGACCACCAGCACTGCCGACGAGGTCGAATGGAAGCGCCGCACGAAGGCGTAGCTCCAGGCGAGCGGCAGGCGCACGCGGGCCCGCACATACTCGGGAAAGCGCGTGTGATAGGCAGTAGTGAAGGGAATGCCGCGGCGCATGCAGAAGCCGCGTGCCGCCCAGCCGAGCGGTCCCTCGGTGACGAGATGGATGGCGTCGGGCGCGTAGAGCTTCAGCATGTGCGCCAGCCGCGCGCCGGGAAACAGCGACAGGCGGATCTCGGGATAGGTCGGGCAGGGCAGCGTGCGGAAGCGATCCGGCCCGAAGACCTCGACCTCATGGCCGTCGGCGCGAGCCAAGCGGGCGACGGTTTCCAGGGTGCGCACGACGCCGTTGATCTGCGGCCGCCAGGCATCGGAGACGATGGCAATGCGCAATCCGGCTACTCCGCCGCCAATTGCCGCGCCGGCATGAGCGGCAGGGCCGCCGAGCGTCGTGCGATCTCGTCGGCCCAGTGCACGATGCGCAGGCGGCCGTCGAAATCCTCGACCAGCGCCGTGCAGCTTTCGACCCAGTCGCCATCGTTGCAGTAGAGGATGCCGTCGATCGAGCGGATCTCGGCGTGATGGATGTGGCCGCACACCACGCCGTCGACGCCGCGGCGGCGCGCTTCGTCGGCCACCGCCTTCTCGTAGTCGGCGATGAACTGCACCGCGTTCTTGACCTTGTGCTTCAGGAAGGCCGAGAGCGACCAGTAGGGCAGGCCGAGCTTGCGGCGGCCCCAGTTGAACAGCGTGTTGATGCGCAGCGCCGTGGCATAGGCCCAGTCGCCCAGGATGGCGAGCCAGCGTGCATAGCGCACGATGCCGTCGAACTGGTCGCCGTGGATCACCAGCAGCTTGCGGCCGTCCGGCGTCTCGTGGATCGCTTCTTCTTCGACGCGCACGTCGCCGAAGGTCAGCTGGCAGTACTGCCGCGCTGCCTCGTCGTGGTTGCCGGGAATGTAGACGACCGTGGTGCCCTTGCGGGCCTTGCGCATGATCTTCTGCACGACGTCGTTGTGGGTCTGTGGCCAGTACCACCAGCGCTTCAGGCGCCAGCCGTCGACGATGTCGCCCACCAGGTAGAGATATTCGCTCTCGTTGCGCTTCAGGAAGTCGAGCAGCATCTCGGCCTGGCAGCCGCGCGTGCCGAGATGGATATCCGACAGGAAGATCGCCCTGTGCCGGGCCGGTTGATGGCGCTCGACGACCGTCATGTGGATAACGACCCGACCAACACAAAATCTGTCGTGCGCGATTGCACGATACGCTGGGGATTGTGTATGTCAGCCGTTGCGTGCCGGTTAATCGGTTGTGACGGTTCCATGACATTCGCCCCGTCGAACTCCGTTCTGTTGATCCTCAATCCCATCGCCGGCCGCCGCCGCCGCGGTCTGGTCGATGCCGTGGTCGAGCGTGTGCGCGCCGAGGGCTGGACGGTGGATGTCGTGAAGACGGCGGCGGAAGGCGACGCCTGCCGCCTCGCCGAGACCTGCGACGCTGCGCGCTACAGTGTCGTGGCCGTGGCGGGCGGCGACGGCACCATCAACGAGGTGGTGAACGGCCTCGCCCGGCGCGCCGCCACCGCGCCGCCGCTGGCGATCGTGCCGCTCGGGACGGCCAATGTGCTGGCGCACGAGCTGGGCCTGAGCTTCAGCGCCCGCTCGGTGGCGCGAACGGTGACAGCGGGCCGCGAGTTCCAAGTGCATCCGGGCGAGGCCAATGGCTGCGGCGCGGCGTCGGGGCCGCCGCGGCGCTTCTCGCTGATGGCGGGCGCAGGCTTCGACGCCAAGGTGGTGGCCGGGGTGAGCGCACCGCTGAAGCGGCGCTGGGGCCGCGGCGCCTATGTCTGGCGCTCCCTGGTCGAGGCGCGGCGCTATCGGCCGGTGCGCTACGCCGTCGAGATCGACGGGGTGTGCCACGAAGCGGCCTCGGTGATCGTCACGCGCGCCCGCCACTATGCCGGGCCCTACCTGGTGGCGCCGGCGGCCTCGCTCGGCGAGCCGCTGCTGCATGTCTGCCTGTTCGAGCGCTGGGGCTGGCTGCAGACCTTGCGTTTCGGCACGGCCCTGCTGATGGGCGCGCTGCCGCGCACGCCCGGCTACCGCGTCGTGGCCGGCCACCGCGTACGCGTGTCGGTGACCAACGATGCCGGCGAGCACCGTCGCCAGCCGGTGCAGATCGACGGCGACGATGCGCTGAGCCTGCCGGTCTCGATCGGGCTCTCGGCGGAAACCGTGCGGGTGCTGCGCCCGGCGTGAGCGCGGCGGCCGCTCGCTGGCCCGTCCCGGTGGAATGAACGATGCTCCAGCCCCGATCATGTTCACGGGATGGGAGCGGCGATGCGGTTCGAAGATGCCCTTCGGCTAGGCGATATCCTCGCCCAGGCGGCGCGCCGCGAGATCATGCCGAGGTTCGGCGCCCTGGCGGCCGGTCAAATGCGCGAGAAGTCGTCGCGCTTCGACATCGTGACCGATGCCGACGAGGCGGCTGAAGCCGCCATCTCCGCGGCCCTCCAAGCAGCTTACCCGGCCGCCGCCATCGTGGGCGAAGAGGCGACTGCCAAAGACCACGCTCGGCTCGACGCCATTCGTACCGCCGATCTGGCGTTCGTCGTCGACCCGCTCGACGGCACCATGAACTTTGCCTCCGGATTGCCCCTGTTCGGCGTCATGGCGGCCGCGACGGTGCGGGGTGAGGTCGTTCTCGCCGCCATCCACGATCCGGTGTGCCGTACCACGGCCCTGGCGTTGCGAGGCGAAGGGGCGTGGCTGCAGCGCGAGGACGGCACTCGCGTCGACCTGAAAGTGGTCGGCGCCGTGCCGGTCCAGGAGATGCACGCGGTCGTGGGCACGAATTTCCTGCCGGAGCCGACGCGGTCCGTCGTCAACGGCAACCTGTCGAAGCTGGCCATGAGCTCATGGTTTCGCTGCGCCGCCCACGAATACCGGATGGCTGCCGCCGGACACTGCCATCTCCTCTTCTACAACAAGCTCATGCCCTGGGATCATGCGGCGGGCTGGCTGCTGCACCGGGAAGCCGGGGGCTACAGCGCCCACTTCGACGGCACGCCCTATCTTCCGACCCATTTCGAAGGCGGCCTCATCTGCGCCCCTGACGAGTCGAGCTGGCAGGCGGCCCGGAGAGCGCTGCTCGAGACGGAAAGGTGATTGTTGCGGAAACGCGTCTTCATCCGGACCGCGGATCTCCAGATCCGCTCAAACGCTTTCAAGAGTCATGAGCGGGCCTGGAGGCCCGCGGTCCAATGAGTCGAATGTCAGCGTCGCCGCTTGGGCGGGCTGCCCTGGTCCGACTGGGCGACCGTGCGGGCGCAGGCGATGAAGCGCTCGGCCAGGGGGCTCAGCATGCGGTTCTTGACCGTGACGAAGCCTACCGGCGCTGGCGGTGACGACAGCTTCACCGGCAGAACCTTGAGGCGCATGTGCTGGCCGCCGAAGCGCATGACCGAGGCGGGAACGAGACCGAGCCAGCGCCCCGTTTCGATCAGCCGCATGTAGAGATGCAGCGACACCGTCAGGACCGAGGCGGTCGGCGGCTCGAAGCCGCTTCGTCGGAACATCTGGTCGTGCAGCGACCGCGCCAGACTGCCAGGTTGCGCCAGCACCCACGGTTCGCCGATTAGGTCGGCCAAGGCCAGGCTGCGCCGCCGCGCCCAGCGGCTCTCAGCGCCCGCGACGACGACCGTCGGCTCGTCGAACAAGGTCTCCGCCACCAGGTCGGGTTCGGTCATCGTCTCGGGTAGCCGCCCGAACACCATCTCGACCTTTCGGTCACGAAGATTGTCGTACTGCTGGACGGCGATGTTCTCGGCCGAGACATGCACGGCGACGCGGGGGAAATCCCGCGAGAACCGTTCGAGGATCGCCGGCAGCAAGCCGGCATCCGTCACGATCGACGATCCGATATGCAGGTCGCCGGCGTCCGGCTGCTTGATGAAGTCGATCTGCTGGAGGCCCTTGCGCATTTCGTCGAACACCGCGACGCCGGCCTTGAGCAGCACCTGGCCGTAATGCGTCGGCGCGACGCCCGAAAGGCTGCGGTCGAAGAGCTTGACGCCGAGCGTGTGCTCCAGCTCGGAGATCGTCTTCGACACGACCGGATAAGATACGGCCAGCTCCTCCGCGGCGCGCGTCATGCTGCCCGCCTCAGCAACGACCAGCGCCATGTGCAGGTCGCGCAGCTTGACGCGGCGACCGACCCGATCGGTCCATTTCATCCGACACCTAGCCAAATAGTCAGGGGGATATCGATTGAATGGAACTAAACAGCTATATCTACACGCGGCAAGCTCGAACCCGTGAAAACAAGCAGCGCGCTCGGCGCGCAAGGCATCAAGGGAGTTCGACCATGACCGGACAGGCAGCATCCACCCCGACCATCGTCCTCATTCACGGCGGCTTCGTCGACGGCGCCGGCTGGGAAGGCGTCTACAACATGCTCAAGAAGGACGGCTACGACGTCAGCATCGTGCAGAACCCGACCACGTCGCTCGCCGACGATGTCGCGGTCACGCGGCGCATGATCGCGCAGGCGGCGGGGCCCGTCATTCTGGTCGGTCATTCCTATGGTGGCGTGGTCGCGACCGAAGCCGGCACGGACCCGAGGGTCGCCGGCGTCGTCTACATCGCGGCCTTCGCGCCCGACAAAGGCGAGTCGGTTCAGTCGCTCATCTCCAATCCGCCGCCCGGTGCGGCGGTGCCGCCGATCCTGCCGCCGCAGGACGGCTTCCTGTTCCTCGACCGGTCCAAGTTCCGCGCGTCGTTCGCGGCCGACGTCGAGGAGGCGAAGGCGGCCTTCATGGCCGACTCGCAGGTGCCGTGGGGCGTCGAGGCGCTGGCCGGCGCCGTAACGGAGCCCGCCTGGAAGACCAAGCCGAGCTGGTACCTCGTCGCCACGGACGACAAGATGATTCCGCCGCCCGCCCAGCGCCAGATGTCGCAACGGGCTGGGGCGACGGTCGTGGAAGTCGCCGGCAGCCATGCCGTCTATGTTTCGAAGCCGCAGGCTGTAGCGGCCCTGATCGCCCAGGCGGCGAAGGCCGTATCCGCGAAGTAACCGGAAGTCGAGCCGCGATACCCGCCGGCGGCCTTACCGAGGCCGTCGGCATCATCGTTCATCGAGGGAGCGGGACGCGCCGTCAGCGCGCGAAGCGGTAGAGGGCGGTGACTTCGCCGGTCGACAGGCCGAAGACGCGGGCGATCCGGTCGATCTCTTCGGTGGTGAAGGGATCGGGGGCGGAGTTGGCGTCCATCTCGAACAACATGACCTCTTCCATCCGCACCAGCATCTGGGGGCGCGCCGCAGCCGGCCGCCGACGCGGCCGCTTGGCCGGCGTCGCTTCGGCCACGCGACCGCGCTTCGGCGCGGCGTGGGCCGCCGACACGTACTCCAGAACAGTCGGAAGCGGTTTCTTGGTCATGGCATCAATCCTATCCGACGCAGATATATAAGCATCGAGGGTCCATCGGAAAGCTCCAATTGACCCTTCCACTCCGACCCGAGCAGCAGATAGCGCCCCAGAGGGATCGGCGTGGGGCCTGTCGGCGCCGTCACTGGTACGGCGATGGCGGCGATCGCGCGCAACGCCAGCGGGTCGGCCGAGCCGAGAAGCTGGGTCGTGAGCGCCGCCTGCTCTGGGGTGAGCTGCGCCGTGACCGGCACGAGCTTGGCGCGCAGCACGCCCGAAATCCGCGTCCATTCGGCCGGCGTCTGCGGCAGGAAGCCGTAGGTCGCCCAGACATAGCCGCCATGGGTCAGCCCGGCGACCAGGGTGATGCGCGCGATCCGGCAGTCGCGCATCGCCAGCAGCAGGTTCTGCAGCATCGGCTTGAAGGCACCGGTGCCGCGTGCCGCCGGTGTCAGCACGGTCCAGCTCAGATGGGCACGCTGCTGCGCCGGATCGAGGCGAAAGGCAATCGTGCCGATGGGAACGCCCGCCTGGAAGATCTGTTCCCTGACCAGGAGCTGTCCGCTGCCCCCACTGTCCCTGCTGCCCACGGCACGGGCGGCGATGTTCACGGCGCTGAAGCGGCTCGCCAAGGTGCGCGCGACCTGCAGCAGGTCGCGGCCGGAATGCGTCAGGCACCAGTCGTTGACGGCGGGCAGGGTCGACCCGCCGAAGCTTTTCAGCCCGCCGCGGTTGTTGAGAGCGAGGAAGGCGGTCATGCCGCCCCAGTCTACTCCGCCCGCTTGACCGACATATGGCGTCAGCGCTGCGATTGCAGGCGGCGCACCGATTCGGCCGTCGGATGGCCGTCGGCCGGCAGGCCGCTCTGCTGCTGGAACAGGCGCAAGGCCGAGCGCGTCTTGGGGCCGAGCAGGCCGTCGGTCTCGTCCTTGTAGAGGCCGAGGCGGGCCAGCCGGTTCTGGATATCGATCACCGTGTCGCGCGACAGCGGCTCGTCGTCGGCGGGAGCGGCCTGCTGGACCGGCGGGCCGCCGGCGATCTGGCGGGCCAGGATGCCGACCGACAGCGCATAGAGCGTCGAGCGGTTCCAGTTCATCACCGCCTTGAAGTTGGGATAGAGGATGAAGGCGGGACCGCGCGAGCCCGCCGGCAGCAGGATCTGCGCCTGGTCGTCGACCGGCGGCAGCGCGCCGCCGCCCGCCTTCTTGACGCCCATCGCCGCCCAGGCCTTGACCGGCTTCTCGACGGTGCTGTCGGCCTGGTCGAGCGGGAAGCCGCGCGGCAGCACGACCTCTTCGCTCGAGGGCAGGCCGGGCTTGAAGCCGACGCCGCGCAGGAAGTTCGAGGCCGAGGCGAAGGCGTCGGGCAGGCTGTTCCAGATGTCGATGCGGCCGTTGCCGTCGTAGTCGACCGCCCATTGCGTGAAGGTCGAGGGCATGAACTGCATGTTGCCCATTGCCCCGGCCCACGAGCCGCGCATCTGGTCGCTGGTCATGTGGTTGTTGTTCAGGATGCGCAGCGCCTGGACGGTCTCGTTGCTGAAGAAGTCGCGGCGCTTGGTCATGCAGGCGAGGGTCGCCACGGAGCGCACGACACGGAAATCGCCCATGTAGGTGCCGTAGTTGGTCTCGATGCCCCAGAAGGCCATGATGTATTGCGGCGGCACGCCGTACTGCGCCTGCAGCTTGTCGAGGAGCGCGCGATGCTGGGCCATCCGCTGCTGGCCCTTGACGATGCGGTCGGCCGACACCGTGCCGCCGACATAGCGTGCGTAGGTCAGCGAGAACTCCGGCTGGCGCTGGTCGAGATCGATCACCTTCTGGTCGGGCGTCAGGCCCTGGAAGGCGCGGTCGGCGATGCCGGCCGGCACGCCTTGCCGTGTCGCGTCGGCCTTGATGGTCTGCAGGCAGTCGCGGAAATCGCCGCTCTGCGCCCACGCTGGCGAGATGAGGGCCGGCGAGACGATGGCCGATGCGGCCAGCAGCGCCGTCGTTGCGGCGAGGAAGGTCAGTCGAACGTGAGGGGTCATGAGCCTGATGTCGATTATTGCGCGCCGGCGACGGTCATGCCGTCGATACGCAGGGTCGGCGCGTTGGTCGCGCCCTTGAACTGCAGGTCGTTGGCCGCTGTCATCTTGAGGAACATGTTCTTCAGATTGCCGGCCACGGTGATGCCGCTCACCGGCCAGGCAAGCTTGCCCTTTTCGATCCAGAAGCCCGTGGCGCCGCGGCTGTAGTCGCCCGTGACGCCGTTCACGCCGAAGCCGATCATCTCGGTGATGTAGAGGCCGCTCTTGATGTCGCCGATCAGCTCGTCGACCGAGACCTCGCCCTTCTCGAGATAGAAGTTCGAGGTGGTGGGTGAGGGCGGGCCGGAGACGCCGCGCGAGGCGTGTCCGGTCGGTGCGAGGTTGAGCTGGCGGGCGGCGGCGAGGTCGAGCAGCCAGGTCGTCAGCACGCCGTCGTCGATCACCGCGGTGCGCTTGGTCGGCAGGCCCTCGGCATCGAACGGCCGGCTGCCCAGGCCGCGCTTGCGCAGGGGATTGTCGAGGATGCGGATGCCCGGCGCGAAGACGCGCTTGTCCATCTTGTCCTTCAGGAACGAGGTGCCGCGCGCCACGGCGCGGCCATTGATGGCGCCGGCGAGATGGCCGATCAGGCTGCCTGAGACGCGGCGATCGAAGACGACGGGGACCTTGGCGCTTTGTGCCTTGCGCGGATTGAGGCGGCGCACGGCGTACTTGCCGGCGGTGCGGCCGACCTTGGCCGCGGCCATCAGGTCCTCGAGATGTACGGCGCTCGACCATTCGTAGTCGCGCTCCATGCCGGTGCCTTCGCCGGCCAGCACGGCGCAGGACAGCGAGTAGCCGCTGCGGCGGTAGCTGCCGGTGAAGCCGTTGGAGGCGGCGAGCACGACCGAGCTGCGGCCCCAGCCGGCCTCGGCGCCTTCGGAGTTGGTGACGCCCTTGACGGCGCGGGCGGCGTCTTCGGCTTCGGCCGCCATCGCGAGCAGCTTCTTCGCCGTGGGACGGCCCTTGTCGTCGAGGTCGAGGTCGGGCCAGCGCTTGGCCAGCAGCTCTTCCGGGGCGATGCCGCAGGTCGGGTCCTCGGGCACGGCGCGGGCCATGTCGACGGCGCGGCTGGCCAGTGTGCGCAGCGATGCCGGCGCAAAATCGGTCGAGGAAACGAAGGCCTGGCGCTTGCCGATGAAGACGCGCAAGCCGAGGTCGCGGCCCTCGCTGCTTTCCAGCTTCTCGCGCTTGCCGAGCCGCTGCGCCACGGAGATCGACTCGCCGTTGACGAACAGCGCGTCGGCTGAGTCGGCGCCGGCCTGCTTCGCCCATTTCAGGAGATCGACCAGGAGATTGGCGTCGGGAGCCCCCGCTGCCTTCGCGGTGGGCTTCTTGGGGTGGGTGCTCGGGGCTTTTTTCTTCGCTGTGGCCATGCCGCCGTTCTACTTGTTAACCGCCTGTGTCGTCGAGGTAATAGGAGAAGAAGAGCAGGCCGGTCGCAGCGATGCCGATGGTCCAGCAGAGCGCGCGCACCAATTCCGCCACGATCGCCTGATCGGGCCACAGGCGTGCCGCAGCATCGCCCACGAACTCGTGGCCGATCAGGCCGATCATCGTGCCGAGCATCACGGAAATGAAAACGTTCCAGACGTTGCGCGCCAGGCGCATGGCCGGACCCTCGCGGCGCCTGAGCGGCGAACTGGGGTCCGGCGGGATGGCGAGGTTGGACGGCGCCCGGGTGGGCGTCGCGGCCGGCGGTACCTCGGCGCGGCGGGGGGAAAACATGCCCGCCATTATAGCAGCTGCCGGCCGCGGGG
The DNA here is from genome assembly GCA_001897995.1 of Alphaproteobacteria bacterium 65-37. Classification (GTDB taxonomy): domain Bacteria; phylum Pseudomonadota; class Alphaproteobacteria; order Reyranellales; family Reyranellaceae; genus Reyranella. The sequence goes on from MKRV01000031.1 coordinate 23,222, forward strand.
ACCTATTGCAGGTCGTCAGTCGGCGTAGGCGATGCCGGCGCGGGTCTCGGCGATGGCGTTGTCGACGAACTGGATCGCGCGATCGCGATGCCCGCCCTTGTTCGCTGTCGCACGGACGAGTTCGGCGCGGGCGGCCTGCAGCGAGCCCAGCGCGGCCTGCATGTTGGGCTGGTTGGCACCGGCGGCACAGGCGCCGATGACGATACCGACGGAAAGGCTGGCAGCGGCGATCTTCAGAGACGGGCTGATCATGAGTGCTCCAATGGAAACGGGCGGGGATTTTCCCCGCCCGCATGCTACCTGCCGCTGTGAGGCTGGTGAACGTTTATTTCGCAGCAGCGGCGCGGTTTGCTGCTGAGGTGACGGCCTTGAGCGACGCCGCCACGATATTGGAGTCCATGCCGACACCCCACAGGACCTTGCCGTCGCCGGTCTCGGCCTCGATGAAGCTCACGGCCTGTGCATCGGAGCCGGCACCGGTCGCGTGCTGGTGGTAGTCGCGCACCCTGATCTGGATGCCGCAGTTCTTGCCCAGCGCATCGACATAGCCCGCGATCGGACCGTTGCCGTGGCCGCTGATGGTGGTCGGCTTGCCGTTGAAGGTCACCTTGGCATCGAGAAGACGCAGCTCGGGATGGCCGGGCTCGGGCACCGTCGTGTGGCTGTCGAAGGAGACCGGCGTGCTGCGCTCGAGATATTCCTTGCGGAAGGTGTCCCAGATCAGCGCCGGCTGGATCTCCTTGCCGGTCTCGTCGGCGATCTGCTGGATCACCTTGGAGAACTCGACCTGGAGCAGGCGCGGCATGTCGATGCCGTAGTCGCTCTTCAGGATGTAGGCGATGCCGCCTTTGCCCGACTGGCTGTTGATGCGGATGATCGCCTCGTAGCTGCGGCCGAGATCGGCCGGGTCGATCGGCAGGTAAGGGACTTCCCAGACCTTGCTGTTCGACGCTTCGAGCGCCTTGAAGCCCTTGTTGATGGCGTCCTGGTGCGAGCCCGAGAAGGCGGTGAAGACCAGGTCGCCGCCATAGGGATGACGCGGATGCACGGGCAGCTGGTTGCAGTACTCGACCGTCTGGCGGATCTCGTTGATGTTCGAGTAGTCGATCTCGGGATCGACGCCCTGGGTGTACATGTTGAGGCCCAACGTCACGAGATCGACATTGCCGGTGCGCTCGCCGTTGCCGAACAGGCAGCCTTCGATGCGGTCGGCGCCGGCCATGTAGCCGAGCTCGGCGGCAGCCACGCCGGTGCCGCGGTCGTTGTGCGGATGCAGGCTCAGGATGAAGCTGTCGCGATACTTGAAGTTGCGATGGCACCATTCGATCTGGTCGGCATAAACGTTGGCCGAGGCCATCTCGACCGTCGCCGGCAGGTTGATGATCATCTTCTTCTGCGGCGTCGGCTGATAGACGTCGGCCACAGCGGCGCAGATGTCGCGGGCGAATTCGAGCTCGGTGCCGGTGAAGCTCTCCGGCGAGTACTCGTAGACCCACTCGGTGGCGGGATCGGCGTCGGCCAGCTGCTTCACCAGCTTGGCGCCCGACACGGCGATGTCGATGATGCCGCTATAGTCCATGCCGAACACGACACGGCGCTGCAGGGTCGAGGTCGAGTTGTAGAGATGGACGATGACGCGCTTGGCGCCGCGGCAGGCCTCGAAGGTGCGTTCGATCAGCTCCGGCCGGCTCTGCGTCAGCACCTGGATGGTGACGTCGTCGGGGATCATCTTCTTTTCGATGAGCTCGCGGACGAAGTCGAAGTCGGTCTCCGACGCTGCCGGGAAGCCGATCTCGATCTCCTTGAAGCCCATGTCGCAGAGCATCCTGAACATCCGCGTCTTGCGGTCGGAATCCATCGGCTCGATCAGGGCCTGGTTGCCGTCGCGCAGGTCGACCGCGCACCAGATCGGCGGCTTGGTGATGACGGCGTTGGGCCATCGTCGGTCCTTGATCTCGATCGGCTTGAACGGGACGTACTTCTCGGCCGCGTTCGGCATCATGGGTTTCTGGGATGACATCGATAGACTCCTCGCGCCGCGCACGGCCGGATGGCTCGACTAGACACTGCGATGGATGAAAGGAACGGCGGCGACTGGTGTGTAGGCAGAAGACGAACGACAAGCGATCCGCAAGGGCCCCGGACGGACCGGGGCGGCGGATCAGCCAATAAGTCGAAGCGTCGTCAGTCGCAGCATGTTGGGCCGGACAATCCCCGATTTGCCGCCCGCCGTCAACCCGGGGTGTCGTCGCGCCGCCGCCCGGCTTTCATGTTCCTCTCCCCCGGTTTCGGGGGAGAGGCTAGGTGAGGGGGCGGCCGCACGCGCAGGCTCGTGTGAGCTCGGCGTCCTTCGTCCCCCCTCACCCAGCCTCTCCCCCAAGCGGGGGAGAGGAGGATGAAAAAAGAAGGCTTATGCCCCTCACTCCTTCCGCAGCAGGAAACTGAAATAGACCATCTCGCCGCTGGCCAGCAGGGAGGGGATGCGGGTGCCGTCGACGCCGGTGAAGGTGTCGGCGATGCGCGAGAAGGGGCCGGAGACGATGCGCCGGCCGCCGGCGCGACGGCGCGGCGTGTCGCGGTGCAGGGCCTCGATGACATTGGCGGTGATGTCACGCTCGTGGACGAGCTCGAGACCCGAACGGGCGAGGGCGGCCCGCCAGTCGGCGATCTCGTGGACCAGCCTGAGGTCGGTATAGTGGAGATAGCCGCCGGGCCGGAGCACGCGCTTCACTTCGCCGAAGAAGCGATCGATCGACGGATAACAGAAAGAAGATTCAACGTTTATGACGTTATCGAAACACGCGTCCGTGAAGGGAAGCCGCTCGGCATCACCCTGCTGGAAGTGTAGGTTGCCCAGCCGATGATGCCGGTTGCAGAACTTCACCGCCTGGCCGCTGAGATCGACGCCGACCATCCGCGCCGGTGCGAGGTAGCGCGCGACGAAGGAGGCGCCGCCGCCGCGGCCGCTGCCGACTTCGAGCACCTCGCGGCCGGCGATCGGCGCCAGGGTCGCGACATGATGATAGAGCGCGATCGGATAGCGTTCGGGATCGTCGGCCGGATCGAGCGCCAGCGCCCTGGTGCTGCAGTCGAGGTCGGCATAGCCGTAATTCATCAGGGTCCACCAGCCGACATCGCCGAAGCGGTTGGCCAGCACATCGAAGAACAGGCGCCAGAGCGTGCGGCGCAGTGGCGGGGTCCGGTTGAGGACCCACAGGAATGCGTCGGCGATCATGCGTTGAGTGTCTCCCCAACCGGCGCGGTTAGACGATCGGGCCTCCTGCGACAAGTCCAGCCACCATCTCGAATTCGGCCCCGCCCGGCAGTAAGATGAATAGTGAAGCGACGGGGGCGCACATGCACTGCCCAATGTGCACAGCCGAGACCAAGCAGGGAGACCGCTTCTGCGCCGCCTGCGGTGCGCAGCTCGCCCTGATCTGCAGTGCCTGTGGCGTGGCCGGCCGGCCGGGTGACCGTTTCTGCGCCGGCTGCGGTGCCGGCCTCGCAAGTGCCCCGACCGCATCGCCGGAAGCACAGGCTCTGACATCGCCCTTCTCGCCGTCCCTCCTGTCGCCGTCGTTCGCGTCGCCGCCGCTCTCGCTGCCGGCGCAACCGGCACCGGCCGCCGTACGCCAGATGGGGGACGGCGAGCGCAAGCGCGTCACCGTGCTGTTCGCCGACCTCAAGGGCTCGACCGCGGCGATCGAAGGCCTCGATCCCGAAGCCGCGTTCGGCCGCATCGAGCCTGCCGTGCAGATCATGATCCGGCTCGTCCAGCGTTACGAAGGCGTGGTTTGCCGCCGGCTGGGCGATGGAATCCTGGCGATCTTCGGGGCACCGGCGGCACATGAGGATCACGCGGTGCGCGGCTGCTTCGCAGCACTCGGCATGCAGCGCGAAATGCGCGATGCCGACATGGGCGAGATGCTGCGCGTCGGCCTCAATTCCGGCGACGTCCTCTACCGCACCATCTCTTCCGAGTTCGGCCTCGAGGTCGACGTGGTGGGGCCGGTCGTCCATGTCGCCGCGCGCATGGAGCAGCTCGCCACGGCAGGCTCGGTCTACATGACCGGCGAGACGCAGGCGCTGACCCAGGGGCTGGTCGAGATCCGCGGCGTCGGACCGCGCGAGGTGAAGGGCGCCAGCGCGCCCATCGAAGTCTACGAGGCGATCGGCGCCTCGCTGCACCGCTCGCGCTGGCAGGCCTCGGCGGCGCGCGAGCGTGCGCCCTTCGTCGGCCGCGATGGCGAACGCGCCACGCTCGAGGTGGCGCTGGCCGCGCTCGACCGGCGGCGCGGCGGCGTCATCGGCATCTGCGGCGAAGCGGGGCTCGGCAAGTCGCGGCTGGTGCACAGTGTCATCAGCGAAAGCGACCGGGCCTCGCCGCACAAGACGATCTTTGCCGCCGCGACCGCCCTCGGCCGCACCATTCCCTACCATGCGCTGGCTTCGGCGCTGCGCGACCTGGTCGGCATCGCCGAGAGCGAGGACACGCAGCGCATCAAGAGCCTGCTGGCGACGGCGCTGGGCGAACTCGATCCGGCGCTGATTGCCGACGTGCCGACCTTCACCTCGCTGATCTCGCTGGCCGGCGCAACGCCGGAATGGCTGGCGCTGGATCCCCGCGGCAAGCGGGTGGCGGCGCGCGACGCCTTCCTGCGCCTGGCACGCGCCGCGGCGGCACGCCGTCCGGTCGCCTTCGTGTTCGAGGACATGCACTGGGTCGACCGCGACAGCGAGGAGGTGCTGCGCGCCGTGGCCGAGCTGACGCGCGACGTGCCGCTGCTGGCGGTGCTGACCTATCGCGCCGAGTACGACGATTCCTGGCTGCCGGCGGTCGGCGGTACGCGGCTGCGCATGGCGCCGCTCGGCGATGACGACGTGCGCCGTTCGCTGAGCGACTGGTTCGTCGAAGGGCCGGAAACCGAGCAGCTCATCGAGCGGCTGGCCCGCCGGGTCGGCGGCAATCCGCTGTTCGTCGAGGAGTGCGTGCGTGCGCTTGCCCATCAGGGCGCACTCACCGGCATCGTGACGGATGCTGAAAGCGGCCAGCCCGGTCGGCGCCGCTACGCCTGCTGGGAAACGCCGGATCAGATCACCGTGCCGCCCTCGGTGCACGACGTCATCGCCTCGCGCATCGACCGGCGCTCGCCCGATTGCGTGGGCCTGCTGCAGACCTTGGCAATGATCGGCTCGCGCGTACCGCTGTGGCTCGCCGAGCAGGTCTCGGGTTTGGGGGCGGCACGCACCGGTGCGGCGCTACGCGAAGCGGTCGCCGCCGAAATCATGGTGCAGACCAGCCTCTATCCCGACGTCGAATACACCTTCACGCACGCCTTGCTGCGCGAGGTGGCGCACGATTCGCTGACCCGCGCCCGCCGCGTCGAGGCGCATCGGCGCATCCTGGCGGCGATCGAAGCCCATCATTCCGAGCGCCTGCCCGAGCAGGCAGCCTGGATGGCCCATCACGCCGCCGAAGGTGAGCTGTGGGAAGTGGCGGCGGTCCATCAGGGGCAGGCGGCCGACCGGGCGCTCGCCCGCGGCTCCTACGTCGAAGCGATCGGCGGCCTGCGCGCCGCCCTGGACTCGTTCGAGCGCTCGTCGCACCCGCGCGGGGCTGCCGAACGCGCCATCGATCAGCTCCGCACATTGCGGGCGTTGCTTTATGCGACGGCGGCCGATCCCGCCGAAATCAACACGACGCTGGCGCGTGCCGAGGAGCTGGCGCGCGGCATCGACGATCGCGTGCGGCTCGCCTGGGTGTGGGCCGACCAGTCGAGCCAGGCCTGGGTAGAGGGCGACAACCGCCGGGCGATCGCCGTGGCGCGCAGCAGCCTCGAGATCGCCGAGGAAGCGGCCGACCTGCGCCTGCGCGCTTTGGCGCTGTTCCGCCTGGGGCTCGGCCTCTACGCGGTCGGCGACTATGTCGGCGCGGTCGAGGCACTCGGCCGCAGTTGCGACATCCTGAGTGGCGAGCTCAAGGCCGAGCGCATCGGCACCGCCGGCGCCACCTCGGTGCTGGGCGGCGGCTATCTCGTGGTGGCGCTCTGCGAGCTGGGCCGCTTCGAGGAGGCGAACCAGCGGCTGGCGCAGGCGATCGCTGCGGCCGCGGCAGCGCGCGATCTCTACTCGATCGCCGCTGCCCAGATGGCGCGCTGCATGCTGGCGATTGCGCGCAGCGACGTGGCGACGGCGATCCCGGCGCTGGAAGCGATGCGGGGCGGCGCGCGGTCGGCCGGCATCGTGGCGGTGACGATCTACATTGAAACCCTGCTCGGCCGCGCAAAGTTCATCGCGGGCGACGTGGCCGGCGCCATCGAGCTGTTGAGCGAGAACGAAGGAATTGCCTCGGTGCCGCGCGCCAGCCTGCACGGATTGAACAAGATCTGGCTCGCGGAGGCTACGCTGGCCGCCGGCGACGCCGCGGCAGCCGAGTCCATACTTGCCGACGCCGAGGACGAGATGACGGCGCGCGGCGAAGCGGGCGGGCTCGCCCATTGCTGGGCGACGCGCGGCAAGGTGGCGTTCGAGAGGGGCAACCTGGCGGCTGCCGAAGCCGCCTTCGTGCGTGGCTTCGATCAGGCCAACATTCTCTGGATGCGGCCGGTGGTCGAGGTCTGCCAGTCGGGCCTCGCCGCCATCGCCGACGCTCGCCGCGCTGCAACATCATCGGCAACGGCGGCGAGTTGACTGAGCGCGAGTTGACTGGGCCTCGTCCGCGCGGAGGACCTCCGCGCGGGACACTGCGTCGTTCGCCTTACCTCAGCGGCACGTTGATGCCGAGGCTGACGCCGGGCTGCATCGGGTAGGCCGGCTGCGGCGCGTAATAGACCGGCGGGGGCGGCGGTGCGTAGTACACCGGCGGTGGCGGGGCGTAGTAGACCGGCGGCGCGTAGTACCGGACCTTCGGCGGCTTCGGCGGTTTGTAGTAATAGGGCCCGCCGTAATAGTGATGGTGATGGCGGCGTTTACGCCAGCCATCGTCATCGTCGTCGTCGGCCTTGGCGATGCCGGGGGTGGTGGCGAGGATCGCGCCGATCAGGGCGGCGCCCAGCCAACCCTTCCGCAGGTCGAACGTCGAAACGCTCATGGTCGCCTCCTATCAGCGCAGGGGCATGTTGATGCCGAAGCTCACGCTTCCGCCCGGCGGACCGTAGTAGGCCGGCGGCCCGTAATAGGCCGGAGGTCCGTAGGCGACGGGCGCGGGGTACACGACGACCGGCGCGGGAGCCGGCGCGTAGTAGACAGGTCGCGGCTGATAGTAGACGGGGGCAGGCGCGACATAGACGGGCGCGGGCGCGTAGTAGTAGCGGCCATGCTTCTTCCAGTTACCTGCCATGGCGCCGCTCGTGCTACCGAGAACAACGGCGCCGACGATTGCGGCGGTGCCAAGCCCCCGCAATGTCGTTCGGTTCCAGGTCCTCGTCACGTTCTCGCACATTGAATGTTCTCCTTGTGCCTTCGGCGGTCAACGCCGATAGGAACAACAATGTTGCGCAGCAATTGTGGCCTTTACCTGTGACCATCCAGTGGCAACCCGTGGGTAAGTGGCTGCAAGTCTTTGGGAGGAAAGGTAAAATGGCAGGTCCGTTGGACGGTGTTCGCATTCTCGATTGCACGACGGTCGTGCTGGGGCCGTGGGCGGCCCAGCAGCTCGGCGATCTCGGCGCCGACGTCATCAAGATCGAGCCGCCGGAGGGCGACACCACCCGCCAGCTCGGGCCGGCGCGTAATCCGGGGATGGCTGCCTTCTATCTCGGCTGCAACCGCTCCAAGCGTTCGATCGTGCTCGACCTCAAGCAGGATGCCGGCCGCAACGCGCTGCTCAAGCTCGCCGAGACCGCCGACGTGCTGATGCACAACTACCGGCCCGAGCCCGCCAAGCGGCTGGGCGTCGAGTACGAGGTCTTCGAGAAGATCAACCCGCGCCTGGTCTATCTCGCGACCTATGGCTACCGCGCCGCCGGTCCGATGGGCGCCAAGGCGGCCTACGACGACATCATCCAGGCCGGGTCCGGCCTCGCGGCCCTGCAGACGGTGGTGGCGGGCCAGCCGCGCTTCCTGCCGACCATCGTGGCCGACAAGACCAGCTCCAACGGCGTCGTCTCGGCGCTGCTGGCGGCGCTGTTCGCGCGCGAGCGCACCGGCAAAGGCCAGGCCGTCGAAGTGCCGATGTACGAAACCCTGGTGTCCTTTGTCATGGTCGAGCATCTCTACGGCGAGACCTTCGATCCCGCGCTCGACACCGCGGGCTACAAGCGCGTGCTGAACAAGGAGCGGCGGCCCTACCCTTCGAAGGACGGCTTCTTCGCTCTGCTGCCTTACACCGACGGCCACTGGAAGGAGTTCTGCATCCTGATCGGCCGGCCCGAGCTGGCGCAGGATCCGCGCTTCACCTCGCTCGCCATTCGCCTCAAGAACGTCGAGGCCTACTACGCGACCCTGGCGGAGATCTGTGCCACCCGCACCAACGCCGAATGGGTCGAGCTGCTCAAGAACTCGAACGTGCCGCACGGTCCGGTCAACACGCTGGAAGACCTGCTGGTCGATCCGCAGTTGCAGGCGACCGAGTTCTGGAAGGAAGTCGATCATCCGACCGAGGGCCGGCTGCGCATGCCCGATGTCGCGCCGCGCTTCAGCAAGACCAAGCCCGAGATCACGCGGCTGCAGCCGCGGCTCGGCGAGCACAGCATCGAGGTGCTCGGCGAGGCAGGGTTTACGCAGGCTGAGATCGACGCCATGCTGAAGTCGGGCGCGACCAAAGCGGCCTAGACCGCAGATCAAATCGGCCGCGCCGCAGGGAGGAAGTCATGATCGTCCGTGCGTCGCGGCGCGATGTCCTGCGTTTCGGAACGGCCACGGCGGCGGCAACGCTTGCCGCCTCCACCTTGGCCGCTCCGGCTATCGCGCAAGGCGCCTGGCCCAATAAGCCGATCAAGATCGTCTGCGGCTTTCCGGCCGGCGGCCTGACCGACATCTTCGCGCGCGCTTACGGCGAAGCCATTTCGCAGAAGACAGGCCAGCCGGTGGTCGTCGAGAACAAGACCGGCGCCAGCGGGGCGATTGCCGCCGAGCAGGTGAAGAACGCGCCGGCCGATGGTCACACGCTGATGTGGACCATCGCCACCACGATGATCATGAACAAAGTGCTGTTCAAGAAGCTGCCTTACGATCCGGACAAGGACTTCGTGCTGATCTCGTGGATGGATGCCGGTCATCTGCCGACGGTCGTGAATTCTAAACTACCGATAAAGAACCTGGCCGAGTTCGCCGACTATGCGCGCGCCAACAAGGTGAACCTCGGCACCTATGGTTCCGGCTCCTACAGCCATATCGCCGTCGAGGCGCTCAACCGGCATTACAAGCTCAACATGGAAGCCGTGCACTATCGCGGCGAAGCACTGATGTGGCAGGACGTGGCCGCCGGCGCGGTGCAGGGCGGCAGCGGCAGCTTCGCGGCCGCGTCGAGCGTACTGCAGTCGGGAATCGGCCGGCCGATCGCCGTGCCGACCAAGACGCGCATGAAGAAGCTGCCCGACGTCGCGACCTTCTATGAGCAGGGC